>JBQTHU010000020.1:0-4624 GCA_052389535.1 Betaproteobacteria bacterium
GTCTACGAGCGGGCGCTGGCGCGCGCCGGCCTCGCCGACCGGATCGAGTTTCACGGCGTGCGCAACGACCAGCCGATTCCCGCGGAACTCGCTGCGCGCGGCGAGATACTCGTCGGCTGGCGTCCCGCCCCCGGCCTGCTGTCCGCGATGCCCAGGCTGCGCTGGATTCAGAGTACCACCGCCGGCATGGAGAACTGGCTCGCTGATCCGAGCCTGCGAACCGACATCCTCTTGAGCTGCGCGCGCGGCTCGCATCGCATCCAGATGCCGGAGAACATACTCGCCGCGCTGTTCTTCCTCACCAAGCCGCTGCTCGCCTGCGCGCTCGACCAGCGCGAGAGCCGCTGGACGCGCCGCGTGTCCCAGCCGCTCGCCGGCAAGACGCTCGGCATACTGGGGCTGGGCGCGATCGGACAGGAGCTAGCCCGCAAGGCCTCCGCGCTCGAAATGCAAGTGATCGGAACCAAGCGTTCGCCCGCGCCGCTTCCGCACGTGGAGCGAGTCTATCCGCCCGAAGCCACCAATGAGATGCTCGGCGCTTCCGATTTCGTACTGCTGCTGCTGCCGTCCACCGCGGACACCGAGAACTTCATGGACGCGCGGCGTTTTCGCGCCATGCGGCCGAGCGCTTACCTGCTCAATTTCGCGCGCGGCGCGCTGGTGGTCGATGCCGATCTGGTAGAGGCCGTGCGCTCGAAGATCATTGCCGGTGCGGTGCTGGATGTCTTCCGCAAGGAACCGCTGCCGGCGGACCACCCGTTCTGGACCACCGAGGGGATCACCGTGCTGCCGCACATCGGCGGTCTCCATCCCACGCGCGATGAGGCCGTCGCCGAAGTTTTCGTCGCGAACGCGGCGCGCTTGCTCGCCGGCGAGCCGCTCGTAACCTCCGTCGATCGCACGCTCGGCTACTGAAAATAAATGGGGTCAGTGTAACTTTTCCGTGGCCATTGCGTTGAAGAGGCAAAGAGCACGACCGTACATGCCACGCAGACCACGACCAAATCTCATGGGGGTGCCCCAGCACCTTATCCAGCGCGGGAATAACCGACAGGCGACATTTTTTGCCGAGGAAGATCACCAGCGCTACCTCGGGTGGCTCGCCGATGCGGCGAAGAAATATGAATGCCGCATCTACGCCTATGTCCTGATGACGAACCACGTGCATTTGCTGGCGTCGACCACGTGGCCATACGGGCTTTCGCTCATGATGCAATACGTGGGCCGGCATTTCGTGCGCTATATCAACCGCGTCTACCGGCGCAGTGGCACGTTGTGGGAGGGCAGATTCAAAGCCGGTCTGGTCGATACGGAGGCCTACTTTCTACGTTGTTGTCGCTACATCGAGTGCAATCCGGTCCGGGCACAGATGGTGCGCGGGCCTGAAGATTATCCTTGGTCGAGCTACCCTCACCATGCCTTCGGTGTGCCCGACAAGCTACTTACGGCTCACGAGCAGTATGAACGGCTGGGAAGGTCAAATGAGGAACGCCAGCAGGCGTATCGCCAGTTATTCCATACTGAACTCGACGCGAGAGAACTGGCCGAGATCAGAGATACGGTCAATCGAGGATGGCCGCTTGGAGGCGATCGATTCAAGGATGAGCTTGAGCGCGCGCTGCGATGTGGTGTGCGTCCGCCCAGGCGTGGCCGCCCGCGGCAGCGGCGCAGCACAATACCAATCGCCAAGCAAAGCCGCGGCCAATATCGAATCGAAAAGTTACACTGACCCTATTTTTTTTCTGCGGCGAGCGACTGCACGACGTCCTCGCCGGTGCGCGACTGGTCGCGATTTTCCGGCGTCTCCTTGCCCAACGCCGTGCCGGCCACGAACTGATAGATGTCGGCCGCGCCCTGAAAGACCTTCGGCGTGATGCCGGCGCTGCCCATGGTCTTCGAGATCTCGAGCATCTCGGGCACCCAGCGATAGGCCTTGGGCGGCAGGATGGGAAACTGGCTGAGCGCCCAGTCGAGCAGATCCGCGCGCGACTTGCGCAACTGCTCCTCGAGCAGCCGATCGACGCCGAGCCGCTGCGCCGCGATCAGCACTTCGAGCCACAGCGCCTGCGTCCCTTTGTTGAGCGCGCCGTAACACATCTTGATCGCGCTCGCATCCGCGATGCGCTCGCTCACGACGTGCACCGCGAGCTGCGGGCCGGCCAGCGCTTCGAGATCCGACGCGCCGGACCCCGAGACATAGAGATTGGTCTTCGCCTTGCCGCGCGGCGGCGGTCCGATGATGCCGCCGTCGAGAAAACGCCCGCCCGCGCCTTCGACGAGCGCTGTGATCTCGTGCACCGTGTCCGGGGAAATCGCATTGCAGTCCACGATCAGCGTCTTATGCCCGCCTGCCCGCAGCGCACCGGCGGCTTCCCGTGCAAAGTCGAGCGCCGCGCCCGGATTCATCACCGACAGCACCACCTCGCATTCTGCAACGAGCCGTGCGATCGTGCCGACGTCAGTGAGGCCCGCCTCTTGCGCGAGCTTGCGGCTGCGGGCACTCCGTCCTTCGAGCGCAGTGCACACCGTGAAGCCGCGCGCCTTGATCTGCATCGCCACGGCCTGTCCCATGTCGCCGGGCGTCATCAGTCCCACTTTTTCGATCCGCATCGCCGCGCCTTTCTTCATTGCCGCTCGTAACCTTATCACGAGCGGATATGCAATACTTACCCGCAGATTTCCGAACAGGCGGAATGCCGGCCGAGGAGGAGACGATGGTAAGGGTGCATCGAAAGTCCCGCGCAGTCATTGCCTGCGTGCTGCTGAGCGCGGCAAGCGCAACCGTACAGGGCACCGAACGCACTGCAGGCTATCCCAGCCGCCCGATTCGTGTGGTGGTGCCGTTCACGCCGGGCGGGCAACCCGACATCATCGCGCGTCTCATCGCGCCCAAGCTCGGCGAGGCGCTCGGACAGCAAATCGTGGTGGACAACCGGCCCGGCGCGGGCGGCATGATCGGCGCACGCATCGTCGCAGGCGCCAATCCGGACGGGCATACGCTCATGTCGGTGTCGGCCGCGCACGTTGCCACGCCCGCCGTAAGAGCGAACCTGGGTTACGACCCGGTGAAGGACTTCGCCGGCATCACCATGACGATCAACTCCGGCTACTTCCTCGTGGTGCCGTCCAATTTTCAGGCCAGAACGGTGAAGGATCTGGTCGCGCTCGCCAAGTCCAAGCCGGGCCAGCTCAACTTTTCTTCGGCGGGCCGGGGCAGCAGCACCCACTTCGCGGCCGAGATGTTCAAGCAGCGTGCCGGCATCGACGTCGTGCACGTGCCGCATCGGGGGATACCCGAAGCGCTGACCGACACTATGACCGGCCGCGTGCAGTTCTTCATGGCGCCGTTTGGCAGCGCGATCGCATTCCTCAAAGAGGGGCGATTGCGGGCGCTGGGCGTCTCGACGCGCGAGCGCAGCCGCGCCTTTCCCGACATACCCACCATTGCCGAAGCGGGCGTGCCCGGATTCCGCTTCGATTCGTGGGGCGCAATGTTCGCGCCGGCAAGAACGCCGCGACCGGTGGTGGATCGCCTGAATCGCGAAATCGTGACCATCCTCAAGGCCCCGGACACCGGGCAGCGGCTGCTGGCGCTCGGCGTGGAAGCGGCGCCGACCACGCCGGCGGAGCTGGACCGCTTCGTTGCCGCGCAGGTCAAGGAAGCGATCGAGCTCGCCCGGCTCGCCGGCATCAAGCCGGAATGACGTTGGAATACGCGTTGTCAGCGTCGATTTCGTGACATGGGTGTCGCTGCGACAAGACAGTTTCGCGTGCGATTTCGCGCCGGGCGATACCCCAGTCCGTGCGAGACGCGCTATAAGAAGCACGCCGCCTCAATGCCTTAGCACTGGCCTCGCGCCTGCTGCGGTCAATCTGGTGCAGTTCTTGCGTAATCAGCGGTCAGGGACGAAGCATCCCTGCCTGCATCACACAAGAGAGGAGTGCACAGATGAAAGCGAAACGATTCTGGCGCAGGAGAACGCACAACATGCTGGTGGTCGCGCCTGCCAGCGCCAAAACCTGGGTCGTCGCCTGCTCGCGAAGGTTAATTCCGGGCGCGCTGTTCAAAACCCGTGAAGCGGCAATTCACTATGCCTCGATGCTCGCACGCGCGGCGGGCCTGGAGCGCAACCGCATCAAAGTGCTCGGCACCGCGTTGCAGCCGTAACATTTTGTTACCCCCGTCGGGCGCGCGATTTGCTAGGATGGCGTCCGGAGAGCCATCCATGCGCCTGCGCTATGCCCGATTCATCCTCACGTTGTCGCTGGTCGCGGCGTGCGCACCGGCGTCCGCGCAACAGCTTTACAAGTGGGTGGACGAGCGCGGCGTGACCAATTATTCCAATCACCCGCCCGCCGATCCGAAGGCCGCGAAGAACGTGCGGCCGGTAGAGGACCGGCTGTCGGTTTATTCGCCCGACCAGGGGCTGGTGCAGGCGATCGAAGACAACCAGAAGAACTTCGATCAGCGCCAGCGGGAGCGTGCCCGGATCGAGGCGATGGAAAGACAGGCGGCAGCCGAACGACAAGCGCGTCAGCAAAACGCGGCGGCGGCAAAGGAGGCGCGCGAGACCTACGAACGCTGCGTCGCCGAGGGCCGTCCCGGGTGCCCGAACCCGCATGG
>JBQTHU010000021.1:0-4369 GCA_052389535.1 Betaproteobacteria bacterium
GGAAACGCATTCCGGATCGATCGGGCGTCTCGCCCCTGTCCGGCGGTATTTACAACCTTCCCACGCGGCATGTCAACGACGGCAGCCTACCACAACGATTTGAGCCGTCCGCCGTCGAGATTGAGCGAGACGCCGGTGATGTAGCTCGCGCGCTCCGAGCACAGAAACACGATCGCGTTCGCCAGCTCTTCCGGTCGCCCGAAGCGGTTGAGCGAATTCTTCCGCGCCGCGAGCCGCCGCGCCTCCTCTTCGCTCTTTGCGCCGAGCTCCGATGCGAGGCCCTGCGCATTGCGGCGCCAGAGATTCGTATCGACCCAGCCGGGGCACACCGCGTTGACCAGAATATTCTCCTCGCCGAATTCGGTGGACAGCGACTTGGTGATGTTGAGCAGCGCGCTGTTGGTGACGCCGCTGCCGAACATATAGGGGTCGGGCTCCTTGCCCGCGCCGCCGATGAGATTGACGATGCGTCCCCAGCGCCGCGCCTTCATCAGCGGATGGACGAGGCGGATGGCGCGCAGGAAACCGAACAGCTTGGTCTCGAGCTGCTCTTTGAGCCCCGGGTCGGTCATCGCCTCGAAGCGGCCCGAGTACATCTGCCCGGCATTGTTGACGAGAATGTCGATCCCGCCGAACTGCTTTCTCGCGCTCTCCACCAGCCGCGCGATGTCGTCGGGCTTCATCATATCCGCGACCACTGCATGAATTTCGCCGCCGGTCGCTTTCACCAGCTCTTCGCGGGTGCGCTCCAGGGTCTCCGCATTGCGCCCGCAGATCGTCACGCGCACGCCTTCCTCCAGAAACTGCCGCGCCGTCTCTCTGCCGATGCCGCGGCTCGCGCCGGTTACGATCGCCGAGCGTCCCTTGATGCCCAGATCCATGCTGTTTTCCTTGCGGTGGTCGCGATTGAAATGGAGCCGGCATAATGGCGGCTGCTGGCGCATTGTAATTCAATGCGGCGGCGTCGCGACTCCAGGGCTGCGCACGGATTGAAGGAAGCGAGGATATGAAGATCGGATTCATAGGACTGGGGCAGATGGGCCGCGGAATGGCCGCGCGCCTGATCGAGCGGGGACATGCGCTCTATGTATGGAACCGCACCCGCGAGGCTGTCGAGGCGTTCCGCGCACACGGTGCCACGATTGCGCAGCGCGCGGATCAGGTGCTCGCCGCCGACGTGGTCATCACCATGCTCGCGGACGATGCGGCGGTGCGCGCGGTGTGGCTCGATACCGGCATGATCGTACGCATGCCGCGAAGCGCCATCCATCTCAACATGGCCTCGGTGAGCCTCGTGCTGGCGACCGAGCTTGCTAAGGCGCATGGCGAATGCGGTTCAGCCTATGTCTCCGCGCCGGTGTTCGGCCGTCCGCCCGCGGCGGCAAGCGGCGAGCTCGACATCATTGCCGCCGGGAATGCTGCGGCCATCGAGCGCTGCACGCCCCTCTTCGAAGTGCTGGGGCGGCGCTGGTTCAACGTCGGGACGGAACCGCAACGCGCGAACATCGTCAAGATCGCGCGGAATTTCCTGCTCGGCACCATCATCGAAAGCCTCGGGGAAGCCTTTGCACTGGTCCAGAAGTCGGGTGTCGAGCCATCGGCCTTTCTCGACATCATCACGAGCACGTCCATGAACGCGCCGGCATACCGGAACTATGGGCGGCTCATGCTCGACAGGCCGGCACAGCCTACGTTTACGCTCAAACTGGGCATGAAAGATGTCGAACTGGCGCTGCGGGCGGGCCGGGAAACCGGGGTGCCGATGCCGCTCGCCGAACTGCTGATCGACCAGCACGTAGCGGCCATCGAACGCGGCTACGGCGACCGCGAATGGGCAGCGCTTGGCAACTACATCGCGGAGCAGGCGGGGCTTTGACTATGCGTGTCCGCGCGTGCGCTAGAATGCATGCTTTTTGAACGGGCACGGAGAATCGGCATGAAGAACACCAACACACTGGTCTGCGCCGTCATGGTCGCGGGCAGCCTCATGTGCGGGGCGGCGGCGGCGCAACCGGCGTATCCCGCGAAACCGGTAAGATTCATCATCACCTATCCCCCGGGAGGCAGCTCCGAAGTGATGGGGCGCATCATCGGCAAGCAGTTGACGGAGTACTGGGGCCAGCAGGTGGTGATCGAGACGCGACCCGGCGCCGACGGCGCGATCGGCATGGAGTACGCCGCCAAGCAGCCCGCCGATGGCTACACCTTCGTGCTGGGGAATTTCGGGCCGGTGGTCGCGAAGCCGCTGCTCGCCAACGTTGCGTACGATACGAAGCGGGATTTCACGCCGGTATCGCGCATCACCATGGCGGCCAACATCCTCGTCGTGCCGACCACGCTCCCGGTGAAGGATGTGAAGGGGCTGGTCGCGCTCGCGAAGGCGCGCCCGGGTGAACTCACTTACGGCACCAGCGGGCCGGGCAGCATGTCGCATTTTTCGGGCGAGATGTTCAAGAAGCTCGCGAACGTGAACATGGTCACCGTCAACTACAAGGGCAATGCACAGGCGATCACCGAGATCATGGGCGGGCAGATCACCACCATGTTCTCGGATGCGCTGCCCGCGGTGCAGGGCATCAAGACCGGGAAAATCCGCGCGCTCGCGGTGACGAGCGCCGCGCGCTGGCCACACACGCCGGAGTTGCCGACGCTCGCCGAAGAGGGCATCAAGGGTTTCGCCGCGGTGAATTGGTGGGGCATCCTGTTCCCGGCCGGCGTGCAGCGTCCGATCATCGACAAGGTCAACGCGGACCTCCAGAAAGCGCTGGCGCAACCCGGCGTGAAGTCTGCGCTAGGCAATCTCGGCGTCGAAGCGATCTCGAGCACGCCGGAGCAGTTCGGCGCGTTCATGGCCTCCGAAACCGAGCGCTGGGGCAAGTTGATCCGCGAGGCGAAGCTGGAGACGCAGAGGAAATAGCCCGTCGGCATCGGGTGAACCGCGCGGGCGGATTTTTTCCCTGCCGCTCGTGCCTCGGTTCAGCCGCTCGCGATCCGAACGTCCGGAATCCAGTTCCGCTTGCGGCGCTCGAGGCGCTCGCCCGTGCCTTCGCCGTCGAAGTTCGCGGTGTTCTCGACCGGCAGCGCGCGCTCCACGTTTTCGAACGTATTGACGTTCACCACCGCGTATAACGAGCCTTCGATCGCACTGGTCACGAAAGGAACGGCGCCGCACCGCGCGCACAGGTGGAAATCGGCCGTCTTCGTCCCGAATCGGTACTGCGAGACGAGCGCGGCGTCCTCGAGCGTTGCGATCAGCCGGGCATCACGATGGGAAGTCCATCGCCCGCCGTGCTTGGTGCAGAACGTGCAGCCGCATGCCCGGACCTGAATTCCTTGCCCGGCGGGCCACTCCAGCGTGTAGCGGATGTTCCCGCAGTGGCATGTGCCGCTTAACCGCATTTCCTGATGACCCGACATGGGTTGCCCGCCGCGAACACGCCCTCCGGGATATCGCGGGTGACTACGCTGCCAGCGCCGATCACGGCGCGCGATCCGATGCGAACGCCGGCCAGTATCAAGGCACCGCCCCCGACCCAGACATCCGAGCCGATCTCGATTGGTTTTCCGAACTCCTGCCTTCGGCGGAGCTCGTGATCGAGCGGGTGCGGGGGTGTAAGAATCTGCACGCCGGGACCGAAGAGCGTGTAGTCCCCGATTCGCACTGCGCATACGTCGAGCACGACGCAGTTGAAGTTGAAGAATACGCGCGTACCAAGCTGGATATTGGCGCCATAGTCACAGTAGAACTGCGGCTGTATCCAGACGCTGTCGCCGCCGGCACCAAAAAGATCCTTGAGAATCCGCCGTCGCTCTGTCGCTTGTGATTCGCGAGTGCCATTGAGTGCAAGGCACAGGTCTCGCGCGCGTTCCCGCGCGGTGACCAGCTCGGTATCGAGGGGATCGTAGAGCTCGCCCGCCAGCATCTTGTCGCGCTCGCTCCGCACCTGATTCGCCTAACGTCCCGGTTTTGCCGTGCTAGCCGGCACGCGATGCTTTCGCGCGCGGCCGGTTTGAGCGTGTTGCCCTGACAGTTCACTCATGCGCTTCCGTTCATGCGCTTCCGTTTTTGCACGCGTCCGCGTTGAACGGCGGGTTATGCGTGACGTCTTCTGAGTTAATGCCAAGAGCCCGGATAACGCTTCATTTACCGCATGTGACGTCGGAAATGCCTTTGCGACCGCAGGGTCCAGGAGTGCTACAGACGTGCCCTTCGCCACCTCAGCGTAAAACTTCCCGCGTTCAAGCTTTGCAAAATCCGAGCGCTTGTACTTTCGCCTCATTGTGTCTTTACGTTTCTTCAGCGCGTGGCGTCGCTTCGCGCGCTTCCGCCTGCGGCGCCATTGTTAGCCGTCGCGCCTCTGAACGAGAG
>JBQTHU010000022.1:0-2046 GCA_052389535.1 Betaproteobacteria bacterium
CCGCTCCTTGAGGGTCTCGTAGGCGATGCGGTGCACTTCGTTCGCCGCCGGAATACCGCAGTAGAGCGCGACCAGCAGCAGGATTTCGCGAATCTCTCCGGCGGTGCAGCCGTTGTTGAGCGCGCCGTTCATGTGCACGCGGAATTCCTGCGGCCTGTTCAGCGCCGCGGTGATACCGAGCATGGCAAGGCTCCTGGTCTTGAGCGGGAGCCCGGGCCGGCTCCAGATATCGCCGTAGGCATAGGCATTCACGATGTTCTGGAGTGGCTCTCCGAATTCCCCAAGCGCGTTCATGCGCTCGTCCACCGCCTTGCTCCCGAACATTTGCCGGCGCAGCTTGAGGCCACGCTCGTACAGCGCTTTCACATCCATCGTGCTCCTCCATATGGTTTGCCGGCCGCTGACACTGCTCACAAGCCGGCGATGAACTTCTCGATCAGCGCGTTGACCTGATCCGGAATCTCGGTGCAGGGAAAGTGTCCCGCGTCGGGCAGCGTGACGTACTGCGAGCCCGGCACGGCCTCGTGGATTTCCTTTTCGTACTGCGGCGGATTGCCGTGATCGCGCAGCCCGCGCAGGAGGAGTAGTTTCGGCTCGAGTGACGCGATGCGATCGCGAACGTCGAACGTATCGATCGCCATCAAGTCGTGATACTGCGATATCGGGCCCACCTGGCGGTGGCGTTCCATCAGGCGCTCGCGCAAGCCCGGCTCGACGAGATGCATGGCCTTGCGCTGGAACGCGAGCCACTCTTCGTAGACCCTCGGATCCTCGGGTGCGCGCAGTCGCATCTCGTACGCGCCGGTCGCGCGCACCTTGGGGCGCGCTGCGACGGTCATCAGCACGAGCCCCTTCACTTCATCGGGATAATCGAGACCGTACTGGAGCGCGATCGAGGCGCCCAGCGTGTAGCCGACGAGAACCAGATCCTTCTTCAGTCCCTGCGCCCAGAGCCAGCCGCGGACCCATTCCGCATAGCGCGCGACATCGGGACAGCGCGTGCCGTCGAGATGACCGGGGAGGTTCGGCGCGACGCTGGCGGGAAAATGCCTGCGCTGATAGTAATACGCGTCGGCACACGCACCGGCGCCCGGGCCGTGGATAAATACGAGCTGGGCCGAAACGTCCATGCTATGTGTCCGGGGCTACCCAAGGATCGACGATTGGCACCTTCAGATCCGTGAAATGCCGTACATTTCGGGTGGCAAGCGTGGCACGCCGCGCGAGCGCGATGCCTGCAATCTGCGTGTCACGCATGTCCACCGGACGCCCTGATTTCTGGCGTGCGGCCGCCAGTAATGCGGCCTCTGTCGCGGCAGCGCTGTCGAAATCCAGCACGCGGTTTTCCAAGTCCTCTTTCAGCAGTCGGGCGAACGCCGTTTCGAGCGTCTTACGCCGCCGGCCGCCCGGCAGCAGGGCCAGGCCGAGACGGGCCTCGAACAGCGTGATGCTGGTTATCCAGATCGATTCTGCAGGCTGACGATCCAGCCACGCCACCACGGAAGCATCGGGCACCGTGCGCATCAGCGCCGAAAGCACATTGGTATCGAGTATGATCACTTCCCGAATTCCGCCGATCGCGGAAGCTGGCCGTGCAGTTCCGGCAGATCGGTAGACAGCCCCGCCTTCGAGAAACGCGCCGCGATACGTGACCCGAGCTTCGGCAGGCGCTGGTTTTGTTCCTTCACTGCGTTGCGCAAAATGTGCCGGACTTCCTCCTCCATGCTGCGGCCGTGATGCGCGGCGCGCCGTTTCAAGCGCGCCTTCACGTCTTCTTCCAGGTCGCGGACAATAAACTGTGCCATAGGCAACTCCGAGCGGGGCATGTGATATCATGATATCGTGGGCAGATGGCTGGCTGCAAGTGCGCGCCTAGCCCGCGCGTCCACCACCCGGTCGCTTTCAGCGACACCCTACTTAGCCAGGGGGTTTCATTTTAGTTTTCAGGGGAAATTCTGCGGCGACGGCGCGCTCCACGGCCGTGCCCTTGAAGAAATCGGGATTGTTGCGCGTGTGCAGGCGCGCCGCGTTGGTGAACGTGAATTC
>JBQTHU010000023.1:0-2972 GCA_052389535.1 Betaproteobacteria bacterium
GCCCGGTTGCCGCCGCTCTTCGCCGACGTCTCGAACCTCGACGCCAACAACCAGCCGTACGGGGCCGATGACCGCAGGCGCCTCTTCGCGATCGGCAATCGCCTGTGGCACTCCGATGCTTCGTTCAAGGTGGTTCCCGCGAAATACTCGCTGCTGCGCGCGCTCACCATCCCCTCGAAGGGCGGCAATACCGAGTTCGCCCACATGGGCGCGGCCTACGAGGCGCTGGATGGCGAGACGAAAGCGCTGATCGAGGATCTGGTCTGCGAGCACTCCCAGTTGTACTCGCGCGCAGCGATCGGCTTCACGGAATTCACGCCCGAGGAACGCGAGCGCTTCAAGCCGGTGCGCCAGAAGCTGGTTCGCACACTGCCGGGCACCGGCCGCAAATCGCTCTACCTGTCATCGCACGCCGGCGCGATCGTCGGCTGGCCGCTGGCGGAGGCGCGGCTGCTGCTGCGCGACCTGATCGAGCACGCGACGCAGCGCGAGTTCGTCTACTCGCACAAATGGCAGGCGAACGACCTCGTCATCTGGGACAACCGCCAGACCATGCACCGCGGGCGGCCGTTCCCGGCGGGCGAGCCGCGCGACGTGCGCCGGACGACACTCAAGGGCGACGGCCCGGCGGTCTCTTAACTCTTATCAACATTGACTTCATCGAGAGGTGCGTATGCTCGCCAGAAAGCTCGCCGCTGCCCTGCTACTCCTTGTATCGAGCGTGGCCTCCGCCGCGTGGCCGGAAAAGCCGGTGCGCATCATCATTCCGTGGCCGCCGGGCGGGAGCACCGACATCGTCGGGCGGATACTGGCTGCCGATCTCACGAACCGGTTGAAGCAGCAGGTGCTGATCGACAACCGCGCCGGCGCGGGGAGCATCGTGGGGCTGCAGATCGCCACGGCGTCGCCGCCGGACGGCTATACCTTCATGATGACCTCCACCGCCTACGGCTTTCTCATCGACAAGCCCAAGGTGCCGGTGGACCTCGTCAACTCGTTTGCGCCCGTCACGATGATCGGGTTCGGTGACAGCGCCTTCGTCGTCCATCCCTCGTTCCCGGTGAAATCGGTGAAGGACGTGATCGACCTCGCGAAAAAGAGGCCGGGTGAGATCCTTTACGCTTCGTCGGGCATCGGCGGTTTCCCGCACATGAATACCGCGCTCTTCAGCCTCATGACCGGGGTAAAGCTGGTGCACGTGCCGTTCAAGGGCGGCGGGCCGGCCACGGCCGACTTGATCGCCGGCAACACGCAGATGCAGATCGCCTCGCTCGTGACGGTCGCCTCGCACGTGCAGAGCGGCCGCCTGAAGCTCATCGCCGTCGGCAGCCCGAAGCGCCATCCCAACCACCCGAACGTGCCGACCATCGCTGAAACTGTCCCGGGCTACGAGTCGCGGATCTGGTGGGGCATCTTTGCGCCGCCGAAGACGCCTTCGGACGTCATCGGGCGCTTCCACGCCGCAACCCAGGAGGCGATCTCGACGGCCGCCTTTCAGAAGCGGCTGGAAGAGCAGGGTGGCGTGGTGGTCAAGATGAGCTCGGCCGAGTTCGGCAAGCTCATGGTCGCCGAGCAGAACAAGTGGCTTGACGTGATCAAGCGGGCGGGGATCAAGGGAGAATGATCTGGCCTGAAGAAAACGCGCTGCAATCTTGGTGAAACTTTCGGCCGCGAGCAGCCATCTAGAGTAGATGTTTCAAAGAGGAGACCAACATGGCTGAACTGCGGTATCCGAACGAAAGCAGGGAGTATCGCGATGCGCGCGACGCATTGCTCAAAGACGAGCAAGAGCTTGTCGAAAAAGTAAAATCTGTAGCAGCGAAACGCCGCAATCTCCCTCGCGGCGGGCAGTTGAAAGAGGACTACGTCTTCCAATGGGCAAACGATGGAAAAGTAGGGCAGAGCGTAAGATTTTCTGAGCTATTCGGGGACAAGAACACTCTGCTGCTCTACTCGTTCATGTTCGGTCCGAACTGGGACCATCCCTGTCCTTCCTGTACGTCGCTGGTGGATGGGTTTGATCGCACCTGGTATCAGGTCAGTCGAGACGCCGCGTTTGTGGCCATTGCCAAAGCCCCGGCCGATCGCATCAATGCGTGGGCCAAACGACGCGGCTGGTCACAGATTGCGCTGGTTTCCGGATCGGGCTCCGCCTATCAAGCCGATTACAAGTGCCAGGGAGACTCCGATGACATGCAATGGCCGGTGCTGCATGTATTCAGGAAGCAGGATGGAAGGATCTTCCATTTCTGGGGAACTGAACTGTCGATGAATCATGTCGACACGGTGTGGCCGTACTGGAATCTCATGGACTTTACGCCCGAGGGCCGGCCGGACATTTCCACTCCGCCACAAAATTTCAGGTCGGAATTCCTGGAGAAAAACTATCCTACATAAGGAGTAGTTCGCGTAGGGAGAACATCTCACTGAGGGTTTTCTGCCCCCAAAAATGAGCAGCACGCCGCCGATCGCTATCGCCCCCACGCTTATCCAAAGCGGGACGTTGACCGTCTCCTTGTCCTTGACCGATAGCTCGAGCGATCCCAGCTGTGCTTTATGGGTCTCTTTCGTGTAGCTGAAGCTGCCATACACCAGGCCGAGGAGGCCAGCGACGATCAGGATGAGCGCCGCGATTCTGACTGCGTTCATTGCACGTACTCCCGTTCAGGACCAAATTTGGTCGATCCGGCCTGAATGCCACGCGCCGGTGACCGCAGTTCGCTCGAGGATTAGTTCCTGCGGCCCAGCGTTGCTCGGGATTCCTTGTTAGTGCAATGGGGACGAGGATCAGCCATTCAATGACCGTGTGATCGAGCCTCGTGGTTTGCAGGCGCCAAGGGTGAATTAGATATCGTTAAATCAAAAATCTGCAACGTCCGTTCCCTTCCAACGTAGCCCGAAATAGCACCAAACTGCTCAAGACGGCTATGCGAAGTTACACGCAGGCTACGTTGCATCCGCCAATCCGGCTT
>JBQTHU010000024.1:0-3211 GCA_052389535.1 Betaproteobacteria bacterium
GCGCCGATCCACGTCAGGCCCTGCAGGAGCGGCTGCTGCGCCGAGCGCGCCAGCACGGCCACGCGCTTACCCTGGCGCGTAAGGCTCGACGCGAGCTCGATCAGCAGATCGGCTTCCATCACCATCAACGGCGTGCGCGGGGCGTAGTGACGCGCGTGCGTGCCCGGCGCGCGGGGCGAGGCCCGGCCCGGCAGCGCGAGCGGCGCACCAAGCGCTTGCTCGAGCATGCGCTCGGTGATCGCGCCCAGGCGCAGTATGCCCGGAGCGGCGCCCGACAAGTCGACGATGGTCGACTCGATGCCGATGTCCGCGGCCCCGCCGTCCAGTATGCAGTCGATGGTGCTGCCGAATTCGCGCCTCACGTGCTCGGCCGTTGTCGCCGAAACCCGCCCGTAGCGATTCGCGGAAGGTGCCGCAATGCCGCCGCCGAAGCGGACGAGCAGCGCGCGGGCCACCGGATGCGACGGCGAACGCAGCGCAATCGTCCGTTGTCCGCCGGTTACAAGATCGTTTACGCCATCGGCGCGCTCCAGCACCATGGTGAGCGGCCCGGGCCAGAACCGTTGCGTGAGCAGAGGGACGGCGGACGGAATGTCGCGTGCCCAAGTCGCTATTTGCGTGGCGTCGGCGATGTGAACGATCAGCGGATGATCGCGGGGCCGGCCCTTCGCGGAAAAAATTTTCCTTACAGCAACTTCGTTCGCCGCATCCGCGCCCAGGCCGTACACCGTCTCGGTGGGAAAGGCCACGAGCCCGCCCGCGCGCAATACCGCCACTGCGCGCTGTATTTTGGCGTCGTCGATCAAAACGGATACGCCCGGCTGACGTCGGCCTTATGGTGCAACCCGGACTCGTCGCGGCGCCCCTTCGCCCAGCCATGCGATTGCGGTGCACTGCACTTTGACGCCCGCCAGGGGAGCAGGCCGCGGTACTTCGAGCAGCGTCAGCGCCGGGCGCCTGGCGCCGAAAACCTGCTCCAGCAGTCGGACCGCACCCGCGAATTCGGCGATGCGATCGAGGTAGACGGTCAGATGAACCACGCGGTCCAGGCCGTGGCCCGCAGCACGCATGACCTCCTCGAGCTGGTGCAGGATGGACGCCACCTGCAGCACCACCGGCGAGCGTGTATTTCCGGCGCGGCGCAGCGCCCCGGATGGCAAGTCCTTCCGCGCCGTGACCGGCGCACCGTCCGGCCGGACCGGCACGAAGCCCGAAAGAAAGGCAAGCCCCCCCGCTTCCACCAGTGCGCTCATCTGCGCAGGCATCCCGCGCATCGGAGCGACGATCCGCCGCGTCACGCCCTTGCCCGAAATGATCGCAGTCGGTTCGATTTCGATCAGCGTGCCCTTGTGCCCCACTTCTCCCACCTCTACGACGGTTAGCGCAGGCGGGTCCTTGGGGAAGAACCGCTCGTGCACCCGGTGAAACGTAGGGAAATCGCGCATGTCCTGCAAATAGACGATGAGGTTGAGTACTTCGTTCAGCGCGGATCCGGCCGCTTCGAGGTGCTTGCGGATGAGATCGTAGGTAAACCAGGTCTGCGCCGCGATCGGCCCGTTACGCGTGTCTTCGTGGCTGCGGCCCACGCGCAGGAATCGGCCCTTTTCGGGAACGTCGTCGTAATTGCGAATGAGCGGGAATCCGGGCAGCGACGTGTCGATCGGAATTTGCCCGGCGACGAACAGATACGGGCCGGCGCCGATCACATGAGAAAAATGCGCGGCCGCTGCGTGCTTGACCGAGCCGCCCAGTACGGCCCGGCCGCCGGCCCCACGCTCGGGCGCCCGATATGCAATCGAATCAATACACAGTCGCGCCGCATCGTCGGGGTCGAAGCGGCCCATGCCGACCGCCGTGCTGGCGGGCGGCGCCGTCTCGTAATGACGGCGCACGCGGTCGAACACCGGGAAGAAACGCTTGTCGCGCTGATAGATGTGGTAGCGCACGAAACTGCCCAGACCGCCCCGTTCCTTCCCGAGCAGCTTTCCATAGCGCTCGTAGATCGCGGCGGCCTGCGCCCCGACCGGCGCCTCCATCCGGTTGACCCAGTCGTAAGCGCTCGGTGCGCCCGGCCCGGTTCCAGCCACGTCCTCAGAGCACCCGCACAGGCGGTAGCGTCCGCGCTGAAATCCGCACTGCCCGCTGAAAAACAGCATAGGTCCGGCCGCAACGTACGTGGGCCAGCGCGCCAGGGTGCGAAAAAATGTCTGTGTCATGTCCGGTACCGGCGAAGCAAAGGTGATGAATACGCGCGCCATATCATAGCAAGGCGCGATCGTAACCTTTCGAGCCGTGCTATGCTGTGCAGCTAGAGTTTCACCGCACAGGAGATCGCGCCATGAGAGTCTCCCGGTCCATTGCTCTGCTGGCGTTCGCCTGCCTGTGCACGGCAGCGCTCCCCGCCTACGCCCAGACTTATCCCACCCGGCCGATACGCTTCGTGCTGCCGTATTCGCCGGGCGGCTCGTACGACGCGCTCGCCCGCGTGCTGGCGCAGGCCCTCACCGAGCGCTTCGGCCAGCAGGTGCTGGTGGAGAACCGCCCCGGCGCGGCGACCCGCATTGGCACGGAGGCGCTGATCAAGTCGCCGCCCGACGGCTACGCCATCGGCATGTTCGGGAACAGCCTGACGATCGCCCCGCACGTGTACAAGCAGGTGAACTACGACATCGAGCGCGACCTCGCCCCGATCGGCATGGTGGCCATCATCGCCCAGATGCTCGTGGTGCATCCGTCGCTGCCCGTAAAGTCGACCGCTGACCTCGTCTCCCTGGCGAAGTCCCGCCCGGGTCAGCTCCATTTCGGATCAGGCGGCACGGGTGGCATGACGCATCTTTCAGGCGAACTTTTCAAGAGCATTGCGGGCGTGCAGCTCGTCCACGTGCCTTACAAAGGCAGCGCGCCCGCGATGAGAGAACTTATCGCAGGCCAGACGCAATTGATGCTGCTCAACCTCCTCAATGCCATTCCGATGGTGAACGCCGGCAAGCTGCGCGGGCTCGCGGTCACCAGCCTGCAGCGCTCGCGTTTCGTGCCGGGCATGCCGACACTGCATGAATCGGGACTGAAGGGCTACGAAATCGTGGAGTGGTACGGGATGGCGGCGCCGGCGAGGACGCCGCAGGACATCATCGCGCGCCTGCACGGCGAGATCGTGAAGATCGGCAATACCGACGATTTCCGGAACAAGCTCGCCCAGCAATCGGCGGAG
>JBQTHU010000025.1:0-55241 GCA_052389535.1 Betaproteobacteria bacterium
TCTAAACCTGAAGATCGAAATCAACACGCGGGAGCACGCCACTCTGTTAGGTCCGAAGACCTACCCGTTTGCACTCGTCAACGGATGGCACCAGGCGCGAACCGATATCGTGTCTTTCGAGCCAGAGGATCTATTCGCTACAAAACTTCGCGCGCTTCTCCAACGCCGATAGGGTAGAGACCTGTTCGATCTCAACGAAGGACTCAAGCAGCCTGGACTCAATTCAGACAAAGTCATTGCCTGCTTCGAGCACTACCTCGACATGGAAGGGCATCCGATCCCGCGCGCCGAGGCCGAGCAGCGGATGCTGGAGAAGCTCACGGGGAGCCTGACCGAAGATGTCGATCCACTACTACCGGCCGGCGTACTGTTCAGTGAAGAGGATGCGATCGAAGCATTCGGCAGAGTCTGGAACGAACTCATCGCTCGTATCAAGGGCCAGGGATGGAACTTGTCCGACAAGGCAATAGCGGAGTTGCGCGAGAAGAAATACCCGAGGCTTTTGATGTAAGAATCTCCACCGGTTGATTGCCCCCGGTCGATCCACGAGCGCCATTGGCGCCGCTAATCGACGCATATCGGAAAAACTGCAGGTACGCGATTTTTCGAGGATAGCGACAGTTCGTCTTTGTTATGGTCGGGGCGGTGAGATTTGAACTCAC
This sequence comes from Betaproteobacteria bacterium, assembly GCA_052389535.1. GTDB lineage: Bacteria > Pseudomonadota > Gammaproteobacteria > Burkholderiales > SG8-41 > DSOT01. The sequence continues at coordinate 663 of JBQTHU010000025.1, forward strand.
GACCACCGGCACCCCATGAGACGCTGCTTCGAACTGTAAGGTACTGTTCTTAAAAAGACAGGCGACGCGCACTGACAAATTTCTAGCAGCGATTACCCCCGAAAAACGCTATTAGTATCAAAAGCGCGGCTTGAGTTTGTCAGTCTCTCGACCCCGCTTTGGCAGGCGAATTCCAAGACGTGCTTCCAAGGCTATGGGCACCTTCCGACAGATAAATTAATTACCGGTAGAAACGCCAAAATGGGCGGCAAGGTGCGTTCGTAATCTATATCGCAGCGAGCCGCTCCACGGTGTCCGGAAACCGCTTCACAAGGTTGATCAGCAAGGCAGCCTGTGCGTTTGGTTTAGCCCTTCCCTGCTCCCAGTTCTCAAGGGTGCGGACATTAGTTCTTAGGTAGACAGCGAACAAGGCCCGGGATAGCCGCAAGTTTCTCCTGACACGCACCAGCTCCCGAGGGGTTATCTCTGGGGCGGGCTTGAACTCCGCTGCATGCGTGCGCAACGTGCGTTTGCCCTGTCGTTCTTCCGCCAGTGCCGTCATGCCTTCGCTCAATTCTGCGAACAGATCACGCTTCTGCGGACCAGATCGCTTGGCTTTCACAGTTTTCATGTCGCTCTCCTTGCTTCCAATTCCGCCTTGAGCATCGCCCGTAACGCGCTGCGCTGCTGAGCTGTCAGGTCTGACAGCTCGTCCTTGTCGTACAAGGTGTACAACCAGAACTGCATGCCACCGCCCCACCAGTAATAGATCACTCGCAGGCCGCCGCGCTTGCCCTTCCTGCGCCGGCTGTCGGCGAACCGCACCTTGCGCAACCCGCCCGTGCCCTGAATCACGTCCCCGGCTTCGGTATTCCTCATCAGCGCATCCTGCAATCGTCCGAATGCAGCGTCGTCCAAATAATCTGCGCGATAGCGCTCGAAAGCAGGCAGCTCGATAAAGACGGCTTTCACCCGATTATTATACGCAGATTACGTATATACGCAAGTTACGTAGGTCGCTGCATTTTAGACGAATCGATGGCGTTTTTGCGCCCTTCTACGACTGCGTCTCGGTGAGAAAGCCCGGCTCCAGCCCGGCTCCGTATGCTGGTCGAATCGATGCCAAAATGCACGCCGGCAATACCGGTAAGAAAATGAGCAAAACCGTCGAATCAGGACAATGAATAGCCGTCATGGAAATCACATTTGAGCGAAATACACTCTACGAAGAGGTATGGGCGACGCCCCTTACACACTTGGCCAAGAAATACGGGCTCTCGGACAACGGGATACGGAAGATATGCAAGGCGATGAACATTCCTCTGCCAGTGCATGGTCACTGGGCAAGGATCGCGGCGGGCCAGACCATTCCGAAACCACCATTACCCGCTGGCGCTAACAGAACTACGTTTACGAGCAGTCCTCCGGATAATGAGCGCCCCTTCCGATTACAACAGGACGATGACTGGCTCAACGATCGCTTGAGCTTCGAGCGGCGGTCAGAAAACCACATTCAGTTTGATCCAAAGCCACGAACCTGGCATCCCATTCTTCGGCCACTTCGAGAGAAATTAACGGCAGAAGTGGCCGAACTACCGCGTGTTAAGCGGGATGCTGAGAGAGCTGAGAAGGACCGTCGTCTGCATTCACAGCCCGATTTCAAGGGGTGGAAGTGGAAAGTGTTTCTCGACCGCGGTCAGGTGCTTTGCGAGACGCACAAATCCACCCCTCTAAAAGTAACCCTCCTATCTTACGAAAGAGCGCTCGCAATCCTCAATGCCCTTTGTTACCAGGCGGAAACCCGAGGCTTTGCAGTCGAACTGAACAATGACGCCGGGCGGATTATTGTCAAAGGCTTTGAGGGTGCAGCGGCGATCAGAATCACAGAACGGCTCTACGATGCATGGCGGTCGGAGAGATCGGAATGGGAGAAGAAGCCCAGAAACGTCAAGTACAGAGTGCCAACAGGACAGTTACGGTTGTTCGTAGGTCAAAGCTGGTCAGAGATCCCCATCGGCGATGGGAAGGACGCGCCCCTCGAGGGCAAGCTGAATGAAGTGTTCTTGAAGATCTACGGGCGTATCGTTCGATGCCGAGAACAACGACGCGAAGCAGAAGCTCGCGAACGCGCCTGGAGGGAAGAGAAACGGCGGCGCGAAGCGCTCGAGAAACAGCGACGCGATGCTGCGGCTCGACGAGAGGCTGAACGGCGAAAACGTGATTCTTTAGTCGAGGAGGCAAGAGCCTGGCAGACTGCCACGCTCATTCGCGATTACATTTCACACGTTGAGCGCGGCATTCGCGAAGGAACGATCGACGTCGCTCGCAATGAAGAGTGGTGTGATTGGGCAAAGAATGTGGCTCGCGAACTCGATCCTACGGCCAAATAACCACCGACCTCGAGTTCTGCGCGAGGCGGCTCTCCGTTTGGACGGCGTTCCGGAAAGGAAAGCCTGCCCCGCGTACTTATCGATTCACGCGGCGGTGGCTGCTTCCTGGTGTCTCGTTCGGTCGCAAACAGTGAGCAGAGCTTTTCTGCCATCTCAGGGAACAGCAATCCGATCTTCATCCCGGTGGGGGGCGCGTCGTTCCACAACAGCTTCATCGAAAAAAGAAAACTTACGCCAGCACATGAAGCAATTTGTCAGAAACTGACAGACTGCATTAGAGGGAGAATCTGGAAAATTCCCCGACGAGACAACGAAATGGAAGCGTTAGCTGCCCGATGCGTACCAGCAAATTGACAAATTGCAGGACGACGGCAAACCTGATCTAACCGCTTGATTGTTCTGGTCGGGGCGGTGAGATTTGAACTCACGACCACCGGCACCCCATGCCGGTACGCTACCAGGCTGCGCTACGCCCCGAGCGGCGGATTATATCAGAGGGTATCGCGTGATCCGGCAGAACGCCGACGTTACGCGCGCAGCAGTTCTATCACGCCTTTCAACTCGCGACGCAGCACGCCGAGCGATCCGCGGCCGCCGCGCGGCGTCTTCGCCGGCTCGGCGACCAGCTCGTCGAGACGGTTGCGCGCGCCGTTGATGGTAAACCCCTGGTCGTAGAGCAGCTCGCGTATGCGGCGGATGAGCAGCACTTCGTGGTGCTGGTAATAGCGCCGGTTGCCGCGCCGCTTCACCGGCTTCAACTGCGTGAACTCCTGCTCCCAATAGCGCAGCACGTGCGGCTTGACGCCGCACAATTCGCTCACCTCGCCGATCGTGAAGTAACGCTTGGCGGGGATGGGCGGCAGCGCAGCCCTAGCCTGGCTGCTGCTGTGACTGCTGCTGTTGTGGTTGCTTGTTTCCATCGTAATTCTGCTCCACCATCGCCTTCAGTTTCTGCGATGCATGGAACGTGACGACGCGCCGCGCGGTGATCGGAATTTCCTCGCCGGTCTTGGGATTGCGTCCCGGGCGCTGCGGCTTTTCGCGCAACTGGAAATTGCCGAATCCCGAAAGCTTCACGCCGCTCCCGTTTTCGAGCGCATGCCGCACTTCCTCGAAAAACGACTCGACCATGTCCTTCGCTTCGCGCTTGTTGAAGCCGACTTTCTCGAACAGCAGATCCGCGAGCTCCGCTTTCGTTAATGTCATGTTCCCCCCTTTCAACGGAGCTTCGCGCCGAAGTGCTGCTGCACTGCCTGCGTCAGTCGCGAGATCGCGCATTCGACCTCCGTATCCGTCAAGGTCTTCCGAGTATCCTGCAATAACACCCTGAATGCAAGACTTTTTTTACCCTTTCCGAGCACGGCGTCGCGGTAGACGTCGAACACTCCGATCTCGCTCACGATGGCCGGCGCGCTGGCACGCAGGCACGCAAGAATCGCATGAGAGCTGATCTCTTCGCTGACGACGAAAGCGAGGTCCCGCCGCACCGGCGGGAAGCGGGATATTTCCTTGTAAGCGGGTATGCCTCCTCCGACCGTCTGTTCGAAATCGACCTCGAACGCGACGGCAGCATCCCGAAGATCATACTTCTGTTGCAGGCGCGGATGCAATTCGCCGATCCAGCCCATGAGCGTTCCGCTGCGCACGATCCGTGCCGACTTCCCAGGGTGCAGCGCGGGGTGCGGCGCAGGCTCGAACGTCGCGCCATGCCCGGCGAGCAGCGCTTCCACGTCGGCCTTCACGTCGTGGAAGTCCACGTTCCGTGCCGGGATCCCCCACTGTTCGTCGTGAGCATTGCCGCAGGCCACGCCCCCGATCCGCATCGGCTGCGCGCGAGGATCGTCGTCGGCGCGCACGAAACAGCGCCCGATCTCGAACAGCCGCACCCGCGACTGCTTGTTGTTGACATTGCGCACCACGCAGTCCACCAGGCTCGCGATCAGGCCCGATCGCATCACGCTCATCTGGCTCGCTATCGGGTTCGCCAGCACCACTGGGGTTGCGTTGCCGCAAAAGTCCTCCTCCCACTGCGCATCGACAAAGCTGTAGGTGATGACCTCCTGGTAGTCCCGCGCAACGAGAAGGCGCCGGATCGCGCCGGCATCACGCCGCGCTTCCGGAGCTGCGAGCATGCACGACGGTGCGGCCGGCGCCGCAGCCGGAATGTTGTCGTAGCCGTATATCCTCGCAACCTCCTCTACCAGGTCTTCCTCCAGCGTGATGTCGAATCGATACGGGGGCGGTATGGCGGTTATCACGCCCTTGTCCAACGAACACTCGAAGCCGAGCCGCCGCAGGATGTCGTGCGCTTTATCCGCCGCCACTGCGACGCCCAGCAGCCGCTCGAGACGCTCAACGCGCAGCGCAACCGCCGGACGCGACGGCAGCGCACCCTGCGCTTCGCTCACGGGCCCGGCCACGCCTCCGCAGATATCCTGCACGAGCCGGGTGCAACGTTCGAGCGCCGCGCGCGTCATGGAAAAATCCACGCCGCGCTCGAAGCGATACGAGGATTCCGAGCCGAAGCCGAGTTCGCGCGACCTGCCGGCAATATGATCCGGGTCGAAGAATGCGCTTTCCAGAAAAACGTCCGCAGTCCCGTCCGCAACCGCGCTATCCAGACCGCCCATGACGCCGGCAAGGGCAAGTGGCTTGCGCTCGTCAGCGATGACGAGATGACGGGTCGAGAGCGCACGCGTCTCGCCGCTGAGCAACGTCAGCTCCTCGCCTTCCCCTGCATACCTCACCCGTATGCCGCCGGCGATTTTCGCTGCATCGAAGGCGTGCAGCGGCTGGCCGAGCTCGAGCATGACGTAGTTCGTGATATCGACGATCGCGCTGATCGCCCGGATTCCGCTGCGCTCCAGTCGAGCGACGAGCCACTCGGGTGTGCCGGCACGCGCATCGACGCCGCGCACCAGGCGCCCGCAGTAAAGCATGCAGCCGCGCGGCGCCTCGATCCGGACGGGCAGCGCATCAGCGATAGTGGGCGTCGGCACCTTGATATCGACCTGCTTCAGCGGCGCACCGGTAATGGCGGCGACTTCGCGCCCCATGCCAAGGACGCTCAGGCAGTCGCTGCGGTTCGGCGTCGGTTTGGTGGTGAACACATGATCATCGAGACCCAGCACGTCGCGAGCGCTGGCACCGATCGCGGCATCGTCAGACAGCAGCATCAGGCCGTCGGCGTCCGCGCTCAAGCCCAGTTCCTTCGCCGAGCACAGCATGCCTTGCGATTCGACGCCCCGCACGTTCGCAGCTTTAATGTCGAGACCCGGTAGACGTGCGCCGGGCAGCGCGGTCGGCACTTTGATGCCGGCCTTCACGTTGGGCGCGCCGCAGACGATTGTTAGCGGCGCCGCACCGACGTTCACCCGGCATACGGTGAGCCGATCGGCCTCGGGATGCTTCTCCACCGCCGTAACCTCTCCCACCACGACACCCTCGAACGCTGGCGCGACCGGCTCGAGTTCCTCCACTTCGACGCCGCTCATGGTGATCGCATCGGCCAGCTCGCGTGTCGTGAGCGGCGGATCGACGAAGGTGCGCAACCAGCGCTCGGAAAACTTCATCAGTGGAACTGCTTCAGAAACCGCAGATCGTTCTCGAAGAACAGCCGCAGGTCATCGACGCCATAACGCAGCATGGTGAGGCGGTCGGGCCCCAATCCGAAGGCGAATCCCTGATAGCGCTCGCTGTCCACGCCGACGTTGCGCAGTACGTTCGGATGCACCATGCCGGCGCCACCCATCTCCAGCCAGCCGGCGCCAAAGCTCATATCGATCTCGGCGGACGGCTCGGTGAACGGGAAGAACGACGGACGGAAGCGGACTTTGAGGTCGTCGCGCTCGAAGAACCTGCTGAAGAAATCGATCAGCACGCCCTTGAGATCGGCGAAGCTGATATTTTCGTCGATCCAGAGCCCCTCCACCTGGTGGAACATCGGCGAGTGCGTCGCATCCGAATCCACGCGGTAGACGCGGCCCGGCGCGATGATTTTCACCGGCGGGCGGTGCGTTTCCATATAACGGATCTGGATCGGCGAGGTATGCGTGCGCAGAAGGTAGTTGCCGCCCGCAAGGTAGAACGTATCGTGCATCGAGCGCGCCGGGTGGTTCTCGGGCTGGTTGAGCGCCGTGAAGTTGTAGTAGTCCGTCTCGATTTCCGGACCGTCGGCCACCTCGAAGCCCAGCGAACCGAACAGTCGCTCCACCCGCTCCATGGTGCGCGTCACCGGATGAAGTCCGCCGGTGCCCGTGCCTCTTCCCGGCAGAGTCACGTCGAGCTTTTCTTCGGCGAGCCGCGCGTTCAACTGCTGCGCCTGGATTTTCTCGCGCTGCGCCGCGAGCGCCTCCTCGAGTTGCGCCTTTGCAGCGTTGATGCGGCTGCCCATCGCCGGGCGTTCGGCGGCGGGAAGCTTGCCCAGACTTTTCAGCAGTTCCGTGAGCGCGCCCGACCGTCCGAGGAAACGCGCCTTCGCCTGCTCCAGCTGATCGGGCTGCTCGATGCGCGAGAACAGGACCAGCGCCTGGTTGACGATTGCATCAAGGTCTTGCATGGCCGGCAAAGCAGCAGGGAGACGAGCCTCCGCTCCTGCGCTGGGGCGTTCAGGTCGCGAGGCTGGCGCGGGCTTTTTCGACGAACTTGCCGAACGCGGGTTTATCGAACACGGCGATGTCCGCGAGCATCTTGCGATCCACTGCGATCGCGCCTTTCTTGAGCCCGTTCATGAAGACGCTGTAGGTCATGCCGTGTTCTCTCGCCGCGGCATTGATGCGCGCGATCCACAAGGCGCGAAAATCGCGCTTGCGGTTGCGGCGGTCGCGATAGGCGTACTGCCCGGCGCGCATCACCGCTTCGTTGGCGATGCGAAACACGTTCCCGCGGCGGCCGCGGAAGCCCTTCGCTTTCTGCAGGACCTTCTTATGCGCGGCGCGCGCGATGACGCCGCGTTTCACTCTAGGCATGGCAGCTCTCCCCTAGTACGGCAGCATGGCGCGCAGCGCGCGCGCGTTGGAATCGTGCGTCGTCGTGGTGCCGCGCAGATGGCGCTTGCGCTTGGTGTTCTTCTTGGTGAGGATGTGACGCAGGTTCGCCCTGCTGCGCTTGAACCCGCCGCTGCCCAGCTTCTTGAAGCGCTTGGCGGCGCCGCTCTTGGTCTTCAATTTCGGCATGATGACTCCTGTACTGTTTTAGCCTAGCGCCGGGTGCCCCGCGGCCTTGCCGCGCAGGTCTTCGCGGACCCGGACACTACTTCTTCGCAACCTCTGCCGGCGCTTCCGCTCTCGGCGCACCGGCAGTTCTGGGCGCGGTCGTTGCAGGCCGCGGCGCGGCACTCTGAGCCGGCTTCGCAGCCGGCCGGGGCGCCGCGCCTTTGCCGCCCTTCTTCGGAGACAGCACCATCACCAGCTGCCGTCCTTCCATCTTCGGAAACTGTTCCACGACGCCGTACGGCTCCAGATCCGCCTTGACCCGCTCCAGCAGCCGCACGCCGATTTCCTGGTGGGCCATCTCGCGTCCGCGGAAGCGCAACGTGACCTTGGTCTTGTCGCCCTCCTCCAGAAACCTGACCAGATTGCGCAGCTTGATCTGGTAATCACCCTCGTCCGTGCCCGGACGGAACTTGATCTCCTTGACGACGATCTGCTTCTGCTTCAACTTCGCCTCGTGCCGCTTCTTGCTCTCACGGTACTTGTACTTCCCGTAATCCATGATGCGGCACACCGGGGGTTTCGCCTGCGGCGCGATTTCCACGAGATCCAGCTCGGCTTCCTCCGCCAGCTTGTTGGCGGCGGCGATGCTTAAAATACCGAGCGGCTCTCCCGTGGCCCCTATGACCCGCACTTCGGGCGCGTTGATTTCACCGTTGATGCGGGCTTCCTTGTCCTGAGCGATAGGTTCGTCTCCTGGATCTCGTCCGTCTTACGCTGCGCGACCGAGTTGCGCGGCCTCGGCCTGAATCCGCGAGATGAAGACGCCCGGAGCCATACGGCCCAAGTCTTCGCCTTTGCGGGTGCGCACAGCGACCTGGTTCGCTGCCATCTCCTTGTCGCCCACGACCACCTGATATGGCAGCTTCTGCAAACTATGTTCTCGAATCTTATAGGAAATTTTCTCATTCCTCAAGTCGCACTCGGCGCGGATGCCGGCCTCGGTCAGCGCCTCGCCGACCTGCTGCGCGTAGGCGGCCTGGTGCTCCGAGATGTTCATCACCACCACCTGCACCGGCGCCAGCCACACCGGCATGGCACCTGCATAGTGCTCGATCAGGATGCCGATGAAGCGCTCGAACGAGCCCAGTATGGCCCGATGCAGCATCACCGGGATGCGGCGCGAATTGTCGTCCGCCACGTACTCCGCACCGAGTCTTCCGGGCATGGAAAAATCGAGCTGCAGCGTGCCGCACTGCCACACGCGCGCGAGGCTGTCCTTCAGGGAGAACTCGATCTTCGGGCCGTAGAAGGCGCCTTCACCGGGATTCAGTTGCCACGCGAACTGTCGCGCCTCCAGCGCCGCTTTGAGCGCGGCTTCAGCGCGGTCCCAGACCGCATCGTCCCCGACGCGCCTGGGAGGCCGCGTGGACAGCTTGACCAGGATCTCGTCGAAACCGAAATCCGCGTACACGTTCTGCAGCAGGTCGATGAAGCGGGTGACTTCGCTTTCGATCTGCGCCTCGGCGCAGAAAATGTGCGCGTCGTCCTGCACGAATCCGCGCACGCGCATCAGCCCGTGCAGCGCGCCGGAAGGCTCGTTGCGATGGCAGGAGCCGAACTCCGCCAGCCGCAGCGGCAGGTCGCGATAACTCTTGATGCCCTGGTTGTACACCTGCACATGGCCGGGGCAGTTCATCGGCTTCACCGCGTAGTCGCGCGATTCCGACTCGGTAAAAAACATGTTCTCGCGAAAATTGTCCCAGTGGCCGGAACGCTTCCACAGAGAGACATCGATCACCTGCGGCGTTCTAAGTTCCGAATAGCCGTTTTCGCGCTGCACCCGGCGCATGTACTGTTCGATCGTCTGCCAGATCACCCAGCCCTTCGGGTGCCAGAAGACCATGCCCGGCGCCTCGTCCTGCAGGTGAAAAAGATCGAGCTGCCGCCCGAGCCTTCGATGATCGCGCTTCTCCGCCTCTTCGAGACGATGCAGGTAGGCGTCCTGGTCCTCCTTGCGCGCCCACGCGGTGCCGTAGATCCGCTGCAGCATCTCGTTCTTCGAGTCGCCGCGCCAGTACGCGCCGGCCACTTTCATCAGCTTGAAAACCTTGAGCTTCCCGGTGGAGGGCACGTGGGGGCCGCGACAGAGGTCGATGAAATCCCCCTGTCGATAGAGCGAGATCGGCTCGCCAGCGGGGATGGAGGCGATGATCTCCGCCTTGTAGTGCTCGCCCATCCCCTTGAAGAATGCAACCGCCTCATCGCGCGGCATCACGGTACGCTGCACGCCGAGGTCGCGCTTCGCGATCTCGCCCATCCGCTTTTCGATCGCGGCGAGGTCTTCCGGCGTGAACGGCCGCTTGTGGGAAAAATCGTAATAGAACCCTTCCTCGATGACCGGGCCGATCGTCACCTGCGCTTCGGGAAACAGTTCCTTTACGGCGTGGGCGAGCAGATGCGCGGTGGAGTGACGCAGCAGCTCGAGGGCATCGGAGGCCTTCTCGGTAACGATCGCAACGTCCGCGTCCGACTCGATGACGAACGCGGTATCGACCAGCCTACCATCCACCCGCCCGGCAAGCGCAGCGCGCGCCAGCCCGGCGCCGATGCTGGCGGCGACTTCGCCCACGCTGACCGGCCGGTCAAACGTTCTGACCGACCCGTCCGGCAAACGGATGTTCGGCATCCCTTCCCTCAAAAAACAAGAGTCAGCAGCGGAGGTCCCGCAACTGACTCCTCATGTATCGTCGTGCCGTTGCACAGCTTGTGTCCGCGCATTGAACGGCGCAATCGCGTCCGTTTCGAATGCGCGGCGTTAAACGGGCGCAACGCGTCCCGATTTAACGATTGGTAGGCGCGATTGGACTCGAACCAACGACCCCCACCATGTCAAGGTGGTGCTCTAACCAGCTGAGCTACGCGCCTGAGGAAGCGGATTCTAGCGGAATGCCGAGCCTGCTTCAAATAAAATCAGCGAGTTGGCGGCCCAAACGAAAGGAGCGTGATGGCGGCTTACGTTATCGTCGATATCGAGGTAACCGACCCGGCGGGTTACGAGGAGTACCGAAAACTGGTGGCGGCGCCGGTGGCGGCATTCGGGGGCCGATTTCTGGTGCGGGGCGGCGCGACGGCGACGCTGGAAGGCGACTGGCACCCCGCGCGTATCGTGCTGCTGGAATTTCCGAGTGTGGAACGCGCGCACGCATGGTGGTCTTCGGACGCATACCGGGAAGCCCGCGGCATTCGTCAGCGCATCGCCATCACCGACATGATCGTGGCGGAAGGCGTCGCTTGAAGACGTTCTGGATAAGTGTGCTGGCCGCGGCTTTTGCCGCAGCCGAAAGTGCTGCTGCGGATATGGTCCCCGTGCCGGCCGGGTCGTTCACGATGGGCCGGGACGACGGTCCGGCGGATGAGCGGCCCGCACATCTCGTCGATGTAGCGCAATTCGCGATCGACAGGATGCCGGTGACGAACGCGCAGTTCGCCGAATTTCTCAACGCCGTCGGTCTGACGAGCGAACGCGGTGAGCGACGGTTCGACCACGATGACCGTGATGCGCGCATTCGCCGCCGTCAGGACAAGTGGTCGGCAGATCCGGGCTACGGAAACCACCCGGCAGTCGAGATGCCGTGGGCCGGGGCGCGGGATTACTGCGCCTGGCGCGGCAAGCGGCTTCCGACCGAAGCGGAATGGGAAAAGGCCGCGCGCGGCACCGGCCAGCACCGGTATCCGTGGGGTAACCAGGCACCGGATCGCACGCGCGCGCAGTTCGGCGCGGCATACAATGAGACCGCGCCGGTCGATCGCGCACGCGCAGGCGCGAGTCCCTACGGCGCGCTCGACATGGCGGGCAACGTGTGGGAATGGGTCTCGAGCGCGTACCGGCCCTATCCTTATCGTTCCGACGACGGCCGCGAGGAGGGTGCCGCCGGACCGGTGCGCGGAACGCGCGGGGGCGGACACGACTCTCCTCCCGAGGAGATCACCACCACCCAACGCGGGCGGAGCCTTTCGCGAAATCCGGCGTCGGGGCATCACAACATCGGTTTTCGTTGCGCAAAGTGAGGGATAGCATGCCTGAGAACAACGTTACGGACATCGCGGCGGAACTATTGCGGGCGCTGGACAGCGGAGAAATCGTGTCTTCGATCGCCGGGCGCGAGCCGGGGTTCGGATGGGAAGAGGCCTACGCGGTCGCCGCCCAAATCGTGAAACTGCGCCGCGCGCGCGGCGAGCAGACGGTGGGTCGCAAGATCGGCTTCACCAATCGCAACATCTGGCCGGAATACGGAGCGACATCGCCGATCTGGGCGCACGTCTACGACGATACCCTGCTCTACGCCAAGGACAACGCCGCACGGATCTCGCTCAAGGGCAGCGTCCAACCCCGTCTCGAGCCCGAAATCGCGTTCAAGCTGCGTGCCGCCGTGCCCGTCGAGTGCCGCGATCCGGCGAAGATACTCGAGTCCATCGAGTGGCTTGCCCCGAGCTTCGAAATCGTGGATTGCCATTTTCCGCAGTGGAAGTTCAAGCCCGCTGACTCCGCGGCCGACTTTTCTTTTCACTGGCGCCTGATCGTGGGGCAGCCCTATGAAATCCAGCGCGCCGAAATTCCGGACCTCGCGAAACAGTTGCGCGACTGCCGGGTGGCACTGAGCCGGGAAGGCAAGGTGATGGACCGCGGCGTCGGCAGCAATGCGCTCGACCATCCGGCGCTGGCACTCGCTTTCCTCGCCGATATCGTGGCGCGCCAGCCGCGCTTCGACGCCCTGGGCGCCGGCGAAATCATCACTACCGGCACGCTCACCGCTGCGCTGCCGATAAAGCCCGGCGAAACGTGGGAGTCGCAGTACAGCGGGCTGCCGGTGACGGGATTGCGCCTCTCGTTTACCGGCTGACGATCACAGGGACGACTGCAGCGCGGTCGCCACGCCCAGGAACGAAAAGAATCCCACCACGTCCGTCACGGTGGTGAGCACGATGGTGCTCGACTGCGCCGGATCGAAGCCGAGGCGGTTGAGCAGGATGGGAATCGCCGCGCCGGAAAACCCGGCAACCACCATCGCGACCACCATCGCGATCGAAATCACGGCCACCAGCCCCGCCGAGCCGCTCCAGAGCCAGACGGCCAGCCCGCACACGGCCGCGACGGCGATTCCGTTCAGCACGCCGACGTTCACCTCCTTCCAGACGACCCGCGGCAGATGGCGCGCGCTGATTTCCCGCAGCGCCAATCCGCGCATGGTAACCGCCAGCGCCTGCGCGCCGGCATTGCCGGATTGTCCGGCCACCACCGGCAGCAGCACCGCGAGCGCCGTCACGCGCGCGATCGTATCTTCGAACAATCCTACCACCGCCGCGGCGAGGAAAGCCGTCGCAAGATTGATTTGCAGCCACGGCAGGCGCTTGGTCACGGCAAACCAGGTGTGCGACAGCGCGCGCTCATCCTTGCTCACGCCCACCATGGTCTGGATGTCGAGGCTTGCTTCCTCCTGCAGGGCCGCCACGAGCGCGCTCTGGTGTATGACGCCGACGAGCCGCCCCGACAGGTTCACCACCGGCAATGCCGGCAAGCGATGCTGCTCGAACTTTTCCACGACTTCCTGCCGCGGCGCCACGTCGAGCACCGCCGCGGCGACGGGGCGCGCGAGGCGCTGCAGGCGCTCGTCAGGCGCCGCGATTGCGACGTCCTGGATCTCGACGCGACCGCTCAACTTGCCGTCGTCGTCCACCACGAAGAGATCGCGCAGGGCCCGGCTCTTCTTGAAGCTGCGCATGCGCTCCAGCGCCTCGTCCACGGTCATGCTGATGCGAAAACTCGCCACGCGCGGATCCATCAGCCGCCCTGCGGCCTCGGGTTCGTAAGCCATCAGCCCGCCCAGGAGCCGTGCAGCGCCCGGCTCCATGCGCGCCGTCCAGCGGGCGCGGTCTTCCGGATCCGCGGCGAGCAACAGCTCCGCTGCGAGCGGCGGGTCCATCGCGGAGAGCAGGCGCCCGACCGTCGTCTCGGAGAGGCGCGCCATCAAGCGTTCCTGCACGTCGGTGGTGAGCTGCTCCCATACCGGGACCACCAGCTCCACGGCCCGTGCTTCGATCGCGCGAGCCGCTTCGTCGGCCGACAGGGCCTCGAGTTTGCGCGCCGCCTCCCTGGGATAGTCGCGCAGGTAGCGGTTCTCCAGTGCGACGATCGCGGATTCAGCCGTCATGATTGCTCCTTTCCTCTGCGATGGGCGGCACCGGGGGCAGCGCACCGACGGCGATTTCGGTGAGCGCCGACACGGTCTGCCAATAGGCTGCGAAAATGCCCGACGCTGCGCTCGGCTGGGTGCGCGGCGTCGCCGGCGCGGCCAGCGCTGCGCTGAGCGCCCGCCGATGCAGCGCGCCTACCAGCCGGTTTTCGCGCTCCACCACTGGGAGCACACGCGCGTCATCCCAACCCGGGTGGCTCGCTGCCACAGTGACCGTAGCAAGCGCCGAGACCGTATGCACGGCGGGCCGCATGATGGCCGATAACTGCTCGCGTGACGGAACCCGCAGCAGTTCGCCGAGACTCAATACGCCGCACAGGCGGCGCTGTCCGCTCGAGACGAAAAGGGCGTCACCCAGTTCGCCTTCTAATTTCCTGATCTGCTCGAGCGCGTCGGCCACCGTCATGTCAGGCGCAAGCGCAAGCGGCCAGGGATCCATGTACGCGCCGCACGTGCCGCGCGGGTAGCCGACCAGGAGCCGTATCGCGATCGATGTGCCGACCGGCAGGTGCGCAAGCACCTTGAGCTGCCGCTCGGCCGCCATGTGCTGCACGAGCTGCGCCGCGGATTGCGGACCCATGTGCTGAATCACCGCGACCGCGTGCGACTCATCGAGCAGCCCCGCGACGCGCGCGCCATAGGGCGGACCTACCTGGCGCAGTATGGGCGCCGCCACTCGTGGCGCCAGCGCTTCAATGAAGGCAGCGGTATCTTCAGCGGGGAGCGCTTCGAGCACACGCGCCGCGTCCGCAGGGTGCGACTCCGCAAACGCAGTCGAAAGGCCGCGAATCTCAGGCATCGTCACTCCGGGGCGCGAGCAGCACGATCGGCGCTTCGTTATAGACTTTTGCCGGGATGTTGACGCGCCCCTGCTCGGTCTCGAGGACGATGGAAACAGCGGTAAGCTCCAGAATCGTGCCCTCCAGTTCGCCGATGCGCACGCGCTGCCCGACGCCGAATGCGTGGCGCAGATGGTGGGCGCCGATCAGGTTCGCGACATAAGCTCGCGATCCAAGGCTTACCGCCAGTGCTATTCCGCCCACCACCGCGCTGGTCACCACCGCGGCGAGTATCACCAGGAAGGTGATGCGCACGCCGATCTGGTCCGCACCCACCGCCACCGCCGTGACCAGTATCGTGCCCTGCACGATGCGTCCGAGCAGTTGCCGCTGGTTTTCGGGGAAAGTCGAGACCGCCGCCACCGTGAGGTCGCGCGCGAGCCCCGCCAGCAGCACGCCCGCGATGATGATCAGCGCACCCGCCATCAACGTCGGCAGATAAGTAACCAGGCTTTGCAGCCAAGATGAAAACGCGCCGAGACCCAGCACGTGAGTCGCCGCGGCAGCGAAGAACAGGATCACCACCCAGAACAGTATCCCGCCCACGATTTCGACCGACCCGGACGGAATGGTGCGTACGGTCTGGCCCCGCGAGAGCCGGTACAGCAGCAATTCGACGACGTGCATCGCCTTCACGGCAAAAGTGCGCAGCAGGCGCGCGAACAGCCAGCCGAGCAGCAACAACCCTACCGCGCCGAGCAGGTTGGGTGTGTACTCGGCCACCCGCGATGCGACCTGCGTGAAGGCGTTATGCAACGCCGAACTCAGGGTTTCGTAGATCTGCATGCCCTCCCGTGCTATTCAGTCAGCGGCGTGCCGCCCGCGTCACGCCACGCACTTCGCGTATCAGCGCGAGCACGCGCTTCAACTGATCGCCGTCGCGCACTTCGAGCGTGAACCGCATGCGTGCTGCGAGATGTGCGCTCAGCGAATGGGTCGCCGTGACGTTGATGCGCTCGCGCGACAGCACTTCCGATATGTCACGCAGCAGGCCCGTGCGGTCTATCGCCTCGACTTCGATTTCGACCGGGAACGTGACACCTTCCGCCTGTCCCCACTCCGCCGGCACAAGGCGCTTCGCATCGAGTCGACGCAGGTTCACGCAATTGGCGCGGTGCACGCTGACACCGCGCCCGCGCGTCACGAATCCAGCGATAGGATCCGGGGGCAGAGGCTTGCAGCATCTCGCGGGCAGCGTCAGCAGCTTGTCCACGCCGACGATGAGCACGCTGTCCCGGGCGACCGGCCGCGCCCGGCGGGTCACCACCGCCTGCTCCACGCCCGGCGCAGCGAGCGATCCTTCCGGATGGAGGGCGGTACCGAGCTGCTTCGGACCGATCTTGCCGGTGCCGAGGTCCGCCAGAAAGTCGTTCGTTCTGGCATAACCGGCATCGGCCGCGAGCTTGTCGAAGCTGACGGCGGTCATGCCCTGCCGCTGCAGTTCCTTCTCCAGCAGCGCGCGTCCCTGTCCGACTGCCGTTTCGTAGTTCAGCCGGTTGAACCACTGGCGCACCTTGGTCCGGGCCGCGTGACTGTGCAGGTAGCCCAGCTGAGGATTGAGCCAATCGCGGCTCGGGCCGCCCTGTTTGGCGGTGAGAATTTCAACGCGCTGACCGTTCGCGAGCGGCGTGTTGAGCGGCACCATCACGCCCTCCACTTTGGCGCCCCGGCAGCGGTGCCCCAGCTCGGTATGCACGTGATAAGCGAAATCGACCGGCGTCGCCCCACGCGGCAGATCGATGACCTGGCCTTGCGGCGTGAGCACGTATACCGAGTCCTCGAACAGACTCGTCCTGAACTGCTCCACGAGCTCGCCGGCATCGTTCAACTCGTCCCGCCACTCCAGTATCTGGCGCAGCCAGGCGATCTTCTCGTCGTAGCCCGGGTCGCTGCGCACGCCTTCCTTGTAGCGCCAGTGGGCGGCGACCCCCAGTTCCGAGTGCTGGTGCATCTCGTGCGTGCGGATCTGCACTTCCAGCGCCTTGCCTTCGGGACCGATGACGGCCGTGTGCAGCGACCGATACTGGTTGCTCTTCGGCCGGGCGATGTAGTCATCGAACTCCTTCGGTATCGGCGACCACAGTTCGTGCACCAACCCCAGCACGGCGTAGCAGTCCTTTATGGTATCGACCAGCACGCGCACGGCACGGACATCGTAAATTGATTCAAAATCAGTATCTTTATCAGACATCTTGCTGTAGATACTGAAGATGTGCTTGGGCCGACCCGCCACGAGTGCAGGGATGCCCGCTCGCGCCAGCTCACCTTTGAGCTGCGCGATCACGCCCTCTATATAGCGTTCCCGATCCGCGCGCTTTTCGTCCAGCAATGCCGCGATCCGCTTGTAGGTCTGCGGATCGCGGACACGAAACGACAGGTCTTCGAGTTCCCACTTGAGCTGCCATACGCCGAGCCGATTGGCGAGCGGCGCGAAGATGTCTCGCGCCAGCTCGGCCATTTCGCGGCGTCGCGCCTGCTCGTCCGCTTTGACCGCATGTCGCAGCGTCTGCGCATGATCTGCGAGCTTGATCAGCACCACGCGCACGTCCTGCACCATCGCGAGCAGCATCTTGCGCAAGGACTCGAGCTGTGCCGCCTGCTGCTCCGGCTTGCGCGCCGGCATGTGGCGGCTGGACAGCGTGCCGATCTCGTTCATGCGCCCTACGCCCTCCACCAAATCGGCGACGGCGTTCCCGAAACGCTCCCGTACCTGTGCTGCAGCCTCGGGCGCGCATTCGAGCGCCGGGGCCAGCAGCGCCGCCGCGAGTGCTTGCGAGTCCAGCTTGAGCTCGAGCAGAATCCCTGCCGTCCCGAGTGCGTGAGGCAGCGCGGGTTCGCCGCTCGCAAGCCGTTGTCCATGCAATGCCTGCGCAGCATGATCGAGCGCCTCCACCGCGGCGCCCGAACCGGCGGCGAGCAAGCGCGCACGCAGCGCGCCGAGCGAGGATTCCGGCCCCTGCTCCTGAACCAGCCTGAGATGTTTGGTCGCTGTCATTGAAATCACGGGAATGATAGACGATCATCACCCGCTGTCATACACAACGTCGATGCCGGGTTGATTCATCCCATGAAGAATGTGACGCGCTGCACGTGGGCAAACGGGACGGAAGCCCTGCGCGCCTATCACGATCTCGAGTGGGGCGTGCCGGTGCACGATGATCGCCGGTGGTTCGAGTTTCTGACGCTCGAAGGCGCACAGGCCGGGTTGAGCTGGAACACCATACTCCTCAAGCGCGACAACTACCGTACCGCATTCGCGGGCTTCGATCCGGTCCGCGTGGCGCGCTTCGGAGTAAAGGAAGTGGCCGCACTGTTGAGGAATGAAGGCATCGTGCGCAACCGCCTCAAGATCGAAGCCACCATCGGCAACGCGCGCGCTTTTCTCGGCGTTCAGGAGGCGTTCGGCAGCTTCGATCGCTATATCCGGAGATTCGCGGGCGGCAAACCGCTGCGGAACCGCTGGACCGATTCCCAGCAGGTTCCCGCCTCGAGCCCCCAGTCGGACGCCATGAGCCGCGATCTCAAGCAGCGCGGTTTTCGTTTCGCAGGCACGACCATCTGCTACGCCTTCATGCAGGCCACCGGACTCGTCAACGATCATCTGATCACCTGCTTTCGATATCGCGCCGCAAGCCGGACCAGGTCATAGCAGCTCGGGATCGGGCACGCGATCACCGGCGAAAGGCGTGTGCCAGTAGCGGCGATACACCGCGCGATAAGGCTCGACGTGCAGGGCTCCCTGCGCGTCGAAAGACAGCGTGATCGCGCCATCCCGATCGGTGCGGTAGATCCTGCTGCCCACGGCGCGATAGCGCGCCAGCACCTCCGGATGCGGGTGCCCGAAGCGGTTGCGATAGCCCACGGGGAAAATCACCACCTGTGGATTGACCTTCTCTACGAACTCACCGGACGAGGACGTCCTGCTTCCCTGGTGCGGCGCGAGCAGCACGTCGGCCAGCAGATCGGTGCCCCGCGTGTCGAGCAGAAAGCGCTCTCCACGGCGCTCGACGTCGGCGGGAAGCAGAACATCGCCGCTGCGCGTCGCAATCCGCAGCACGCAACTGCGATCGTTGTCCTTGAGCGTCTCGTCGCGGTAACTTTCGCGGGAGGGCGCCAGGATCTCGAAGCGCACGCCGTCCCATTCCCAGCGCTGGCCCGAATGGCAGCGCAGCGATTCATCCGCCTGCAGCACCAGCGGATCGAGGTCCGGGAGCGAGGTGAGCAGCCAGTCCACCGGCAGCGCGCTCAGGACGGACGCTGCGCCGCCGGTGTGATCGATGTCGTCGTGGCTCACCACCAGCCCGCTCAGGCGGCGTATGCCGGAACTGCGGAGATAGGGAACGACCGTTCGCGTGCCGCTGTCGGCGTCGGGGCCGAATGAGGGCCCGGTGTCGTACAGCAGCGCATGGCTGCGCGTCCGCGCCACCACCGCGAGTCCGTGGCCGACGTCGAGCACAGTGATCTTCGCCCCTCCTGCGGCGATTGGGGGCGGAAAAACGAAAAACATCGGCAGAAACGCGATGCAGCCCAGCCAGCGCGCCGGCACGCCGCGCGGCAGCAGCAGCCAGCCCGCGCCGATCACGGCGGCCAGTACGGACCACCTTGGGGGCGCATGCTGCTGCCATACGGCGTCGGGCAGCGCGCTCATCCATTCCAGAATCAGCATGCAGCACCACATCACGCCATGGGCCAGGTGCAGCACGAAATCGAAAGGCGCAACCGCGCCGATGAGCGCCAGCGGAACCACGATGAGGCTTACGACCGGGATGGCAAACGCGTTCGCCAGAGGCGAGACGATGGAAACCTGCTGGAACAGCGCCAGCAGCAGCGGCGCGAGCCCGAGCGTGACCGCCCACTGCACCCTCACCCAGTTCCCGATCCACGATCTCGCCAGCGGCCGGCCGGCCGTGACATACAGGATCAACGCCACGGCGCCGAACGACAACCAGAAGCCGGGGGCGAGCACGGCCCACGGATCCAGCAGCAGCACGACCAGCAGTGCCCAGGCGAGCACGACCGATACCGAGTTGGTCGCGCCCGACCACAGCGCGGCGGCCGCGACCGAAAGCATGTACAGCGTGCGCTGTGCTGGCACGGCGAAGCCGGCGAGCAAGGTATAGCCCAACGCGGCAGCGACGCCAAAGGCTGCAGCCGCCTTGCGCGCCGGTAGCTTCAGTGCAAGGGTCGAACTGCGCCGCCACAGCGCATACATCAGCCAGAACATGAGCCCGGATACCATGGTGACATGCAGCCCGGAAATGCTCATGAGGTGATTGACGCCGGTCCGCGTGAACACCTGCCATTGCTGAGCCGGGATGGCGCGCTGTTCACCTACCGCCAGCGCTACGATAACGCCGGCGTACTCCCGTCCGGACAGCGCGCGCTCGATACGGTCACGCACCCGCGCCCGTGCGGCCTCGACCCAGTAGCGCGGCGCATGCACCATCGGTGCAAGCCGCCGATTGACGCCCTTCACCCGGACGTAGCCTGTCGCCCGGACGCCGCGCTCCAGCAGCCAAGCCTCGTAATCGAAGCCGCCCGGATTGGCCGTTCCGCGCGGCCGGCGCAGGCGTACGGTAAGCTCCCAGCGCTCGCCGGCGCGCACCTCAGGCAGTGTCCCGCCTTCGGTCTCGCGCAGCACGCCGCCCCACCAGCCGATCGAAACGCGTGCCGGTACGCGCGCGCCTGTGGTGAGCACGCGCTCGACATCGAAATGGAAACGCACGCTGCGCCCATCGTTCTGAGGCAGGCTGGCAACCACCCCCACGATCTGCACGTCGCGACCTTCCCAGTCCGGTGGGAGCGCGTCGGCCATGCGCATATGCGCGATGGCGGCCGCCCAGTAGTAGCCCAGTGCCGCGCACAGGACAGCCAGCAGGACACGGCGGATCAGAAGGAACGTTCTGTCGCGCGGCGAACATGCGAGCACAGCCGGCAGCGCAGCCGCCAGCAGCAGCGCCGCCGACAGCGGCGGCAGTTCCGGCTGCTGCTGCAGCAGCCAGACGCCCAAGCCGAAGAACGCTATGTTGAGCCGCACGCGATGGACCCCACCCAGCCTTAACGTGCGAATGCCCGGCCCGTGGACGATTGCGCCGTGCCGCGGTTCTGGGAATTACCGCCGGCACGCTTTAGAATCGGCCAATTTTCCTCGGCTCTCGGCCGCCCGGGATGCTCAACAAACGCTTCCGCAGATTCCTGCCCAGTCACGACAGCATCAGGCAGAACCGCTACATCGCGTGGTTCGGCCCGTGGTTGCGGCATCACAATCTCTGGCACCTGCATCGCCGCTCGGTGGCGGGAGGCGTCGCCGTAGGCCTGTTCGCGGGTCTCGTGCCCGGGAGCAACCCGGTGCAGTTCATGATGGCCGCGATGCTGGCGATCGCCGGCCACGTCAATCTCCCGATCGCGGTCTTCGTCACGCTTTATTCGAACCCGCTCACCATCGTCCCGCTCTACTACGTCGCCTTCAGGCTCGGGCAGCTCGTCATGTTCGAGGGCGGCAACGGGTTGCCGCCGATCGCGTTCGACCTGGAAGGCAAGGGTTTCAGCGAATGGATTCCTGCCGCCCTGCACTGGCTCTCGAGCGTCGGCAAGCCGCTGGTGATCGGCCTGCCCCTGCTTGCCGTCATCCTGGCGGTGGTGGGCTATTTCGTCGTCGACTACGCCTGGCAGCTGCACGTGCGTTACGAGTGGTCGCGACGGCGGCGTCGCCGCGCTTCCCGAAATGCCGGAACGTCATGACGCCCGAATACTGGAACCAGGCCACCCGCGAGCTGGCAGCAGGCGATGCAGTGCTGCGCGCGTTGATCGGCCAGCACGACGGGCTCATCGTGGGCAGCCGCGGTGACGCCTTCTCGACGCTCGCGCGCGCCATCGTCGGCCAGCAGCTTTCGGTGAAAGCCGCGCAAAGCGTGTGGAACCGGTTGTGCGCCGAGCTTCCGGCGATGCGGCCCGCCGCCATGCTCGCCGCACCCAACGACCGCCTTCGGGGATGCGGGCTGTCGGGGTCGAAGGTCGTTTATCTGAAGGACCTCGCGGCGCGCTTCGACTCCGGGGCGCTGGAAGTCACCGCGTGGTCGTCGCTCGACGATGAAGAAGTCATCTTGCGGCTGGTGGAGGTGAAGGGCATCGGCCGCTGGACCGCGGAGATGTTTCTTATCTTTTACCTGAACCGGCCCGACGTGTTGCCGCTCGACGATCTCGGTCTGCAGCGCGCCATGCGCGTCTGCTACAACCGCGGCCGCGCCTTGTCCGCCGCGCGTATGCGCAAGCTCGGCGCGACGTGGGCGCCGTGGCGCTCGGTGGCAACCTGGTACCTCTGGCGCAGCCTGGATCCGCTACCGGTGCAGTACTGACGCGGCCGCAGGGATGACGCACTCCGAATTTCAGCAGGCCTATGCAGCCGGCCGGGTGAAAGTGGCTGTCGACCGGACTGCAGCGGCACGTTACCTGAGCGCCCGCCTGCTGCTGCCCCTCGTCATGCTGCCGGTGCTCGGGGCGGGCGTCGCGCTCGCGCTTGTAGGCTGGATCTGGACCGGCCTCGCGCTCATCGCGGCGGGCATCATCGTCCCGCGGCTGATCAAGCGCTCCGCGCCGCATTACATCCTTACCGAGGCAATCCGGAACGAGCGTATCTACGAGGAGCTCACGGGCGCCGACATCCTGCGCGTTTCGCGGCTTTGAGCCGCCTCAAGCCGGCTGCAGCACGCCGTCGATCAGCCTCAGGATGCGCTCCGCTCCCGCCGCGATGCGCTCATCGTGCGTCACGATCACGAAACTCGTACGCAGGCTCCGGTTGAGCTGAAGCATGAGGTCGAACACTGCTTCGGCGTTGCGCCGGTCGAGGTTGCCGGTCGGCTCGTCGGCCAGCACGCACGCCGGCCGCGTGACCAGCGCGCGCGCCAGTGCGACGCGCTGGCGCTCGCCGCCGGAAAGTTCCCCCGGCGTGTGACTCAGGCGGTGACCCAGCCCCACGTCTTCGAGCACGTTTCCGGCCTGACGCTTCGCCTCCTCCGGCGCGGTGCGACGGATCAGCAGCGGCATGGCGGCGTTCTCCAGCGCCGTGAATTCGGGCAGCAGATGATGGAACTGGTACACGAATCCGAGCGCATGGTTGCGGGTATGACCGCGTTCGGCTTCGCTCTGACGACGCAAGTCCTGCCCGAGCACCCTGATTTCTCCTGCGGTGGCCTCGTCCAGGCCACCGAGCACATGCAGAAGCGTGCTTTTCCCCGAACCCGACGAACCCACGATGGCCACCCGCTCCCCGGCGTGGACCTCGAGATCCACGCCCAGGAGCACCGGGACCTCGATCTCGCCCTGGCGAAACGTCTTGCGCACGCCGCGGCAGAAGAGCACGGGTCCGCCGGCGCCGGCCGCCGCAGTCGCAGTTGCGGGCCTGTCATTCATAGCGCAGCGCTTCCGCAGGGTTCACCTTGGATGCGCGATAGCTGGGGTACAGCGTCGCGAGCAGGCTCAGCACGAAAGAGGCGACCGCAGTGATCACCACGTCAGGTGTCTGCAGCTCTGAAGGAAGATCCGAAATGAGGTAGACGTCCTTGGCGAAAAACTTGAAGCCGAAAACGGTTTCGATGAACAGCACCGCGGTATCGACGTTCAGCGCGAGCAGCACCCCGCTCGCGACGCCGAGCACGGTACCCAGCACGCCCACCATCATCCCCTGCACCAGAAATATCCTGGTGATGCTGGCCGGACTCGCGCCCAGCGTGCGCAGGATGGCGATGTCGGACTGCTTGTCCTTCACCGCCATGACGAGGCTCGAAACGATGTTGAACGCGGCGACCGCGATGATGAGGAAGATGATCAGGAACATCATGCGCTTCTCGATCTGTATCGCGCGCAAGAGGTTCGCATGCTGCAGGGTCCAGTCGCTGATGTAGACATCGGTGGTGATGCTGCGCGTAAGGTCCCGTGCCACCGCACGCGACTGGAACAGATCCTTCAGCTTGAGCCGCACGCCCGACACCGCCTCTCCGAAGCGGAACAGATTGCGCGCATCGTCGAGATGCACCAGCGCGAGCCCCGAGTCGTACTCGAAGTGATCGACGTTGAAGATGCCCACCACCGTAAACTGTCTTAGACGCGGCAATATCCCGGCGGGCGTCACCTGCCCTTGCGGCGCAACCAGGACCACTTTTTCCCCCGCGGATACGGCCAGCGTGCGCGCGAGCTGCGCCCCGAGTATGACGCCATACTCGCCGGGCCGCAGCGCATCGAGACTGCCGCTGCGCATGTGCTTGTTGAACTCCGCGACCTTCTCCTCCTGCTCGGGCAGGATCCCGCGTACGAACACCCCCCGCACGGCCGACCCGTGCGTGAGCAAACCCTGCGCGCTGACATAAGGGGCCGCGGCGAGCACCTGCTCGTGACGCGCCGCCTGTTCGGCGACTTCGCGCCAGTTCTCCAGCGTGTTGTTCGGCCCGCTCACCTGCACGTGCGACGCCACCCCGAGGATGCGGGTGCGTATTTCCCTCTGGAACCCGTTCATCACCGAGAGCACCGTGATCAACACCATCATCCCGAGCGCCATGCCGACGATGGAAATGATCGAAATGAAGGAGATGTAGCGTGTGCGCTGCTTGGTACGGGTATAGCGCAGGCCGATGAAAACTTCGTACGAGGCCAACGTGGATGCCGGTCGGAAACAAAGGTGCAGTTTGCCACAATGTCATGGACTCGGCACGCGGAACCGTGTGATACAGTCTCGCGCACGACGCAGCCATGCCGCATACGCTACTCATCCCGCACCTGTGGTGGTCTCGCGATGTCGCCGGCGAAGCTTATCGGGATCTCGCCGTTCCCATGCTGGAAATGGCGCTCACGCGGGCGACGCGGCGCAGTTACGCGGCAATCGGGTGGGAAGCGTGGCTGTGTCAGACCTTCGAGGTCGAGCGTCAGCGCGACTGGCCCATCGCGCCGCTGACCCTTACGATCGACGGCGGCGATCCGGCAGGCGCCTACTGGCTGCGCGCCGATCCGGTACACCTGCGCGCCGATCGCGACCGCCTGGTGCTCGCGGACAGCAGCGCGTTCGAGATCTCACGCGATGAAGCCGATACGTTCGTCGAGTCGCTCAATGCGCATTTCGCTGCCGAGAAGCTGCACTTCAGCGCGCCGGTGCCGCAGCGCTGGTATCTCCGGCTCGACAGCGATCCGCAGATCGCAACCTCCCCGCTCGATGATGCAGCCGGCGCGTCGATCGATCCGCACCTGCCCAGAGGCGCTCGCGCACTGCCATGGCACCGGATGATGAACGAAGCGCAGATGCTGCTGCACGGATGCGCTGCCAACGAGGCGCGTGAGTCGCGCGGTGAACTGCCGGTGAATGGAGTGTGGCTGTGGGGAGGTGGACGGCGCGCCTCGGTCGCCGGACGGCACTTCGCAACCGTGACCGCGAACGATCCTTTGACGCTGGCGCTCGGCGCGCACGCGGACATACCGGCCGCTCCGCTGGATGAGGATGGAGAGCACTGGATGCGACGACTGCCGGCCGCGGACAGCGGAGAAACGCACCTTGCCGTGCTCGAACAGTTGGCGCCTTGCGCCCGGCGCGGCGACCTGGCGGCATGGCGCGATGCGCTGCTGCAACTCGAACGCCGGTGGATCGCGCCGCTGGTCGCCGCCTTGAAAAAGGGCCGGATCGACGCGCTGGTGCTGATCGTCCCCGCAGACGAGGCTTGCGTGCGGTTTGAACTCACGCGCTCAGCGATCTTCCGGTTCTGGCGCCGTCACCGCGCGCTGGGATTCCACTTCGGCGCCCGCTAAACCGACCGGCATCGTGATCCGGCGGACGCTGCGGCCAGAACGATGCCCCATGTATAATTCGACCTTTCGAAGAGACCTCCCCGAATGGAAGCGGAACGCATCAACGCCGTCGAGAAGCAGCTGCGGGACATCGCGGAACGCACCGCAGCGCTGCGGAGGTATCTTTGACTTCGACGCCAAGCAGAAGCGGCTCGCCGAGGTCGCCAGGCTGAGCGAAGACCCCGCGATCTGGGATGACAACAAGCGGGCCCAGGAGCTGGGGAAGGAGCGCAAGTCCCTCGAAGCGATAGTGTCCACGCTCGCCCGGCTCGACAATGAGACGCGGGACGCACGCGAGCTGTTCGAAATGGCGCGCACCGAGAACGACGAGCACGTGCTGTCCGGTCTCGCGCGCGATGCCGATGCGCTGGAAGTCACGGTGGCGGAGCTCGAATTCCGCCGCATGTTTTCCAATCCTCTGGACCCGAACAACTGTTTCATCGACATCCAGGCCGGATCGGGCGGCACGGAGGCGCAGGACTGGGCCGCAATGCTGGAGCGCATGTACCTGCGCTACTGCGAGCGCAAGGGCTTCGGCGTGGAGGTGCTGGAAGAGTCCCCCGGGGAGGTCGCAGGAATCAAGAGCGCGACGCTCAAGGTAAACGGCGATTACGCCTACGGTCATCTGCGCACCGAGACCGGCGTGCACCGCCTGGTGCGCAAGTCGCCCTTCGACGCCAACAACCGCCGGCACACCTCCTTCGCCAGCGTCTTCGTCTACCCGGAAGCCGACGAGACGATCGAAGTGGAGATCAATCCGGCCGATCTCCGCATCGACACGTTCCGCGCCTCGGGCGCGGGTGGCCAGCACGTCAACAAGACCGATTCGGCGGTGCGCATCACCCATCTGCCGACCAACATCGTCGTGCAATGCCAGAACGACCGCTCCCAGCACCGCAATCGCGCCGAAGCCATGGCCATGCTCAAGTCCAAGCTCTACGAGCTGGAGTTGCGCCGGCGCGACCAGGAAAAGCAGGCGCTGGAAGACAGCAAGACCGATATCGCGTGGGGGCACCAGATCCGGTCGTACGTGCTCGACCAGTCCCGCATCAAGGACCTGCGCACCCACGTCGAGATCGGCAACACCCAGGCCGTGCTCGACGGCGATCTGGACGACTTCATCAGCGCGAGCCTCAAGCAGGGTCCCGCCTAGACGGATGCCGATAATGGAAGAACAACCTCCCGGATCCGGTCCGGATACCAATCAGATCATCGCAGAGCGCCGCGCCAAGCTGAATGCGCTGCGCGCCCGCGGCCCGGCCTATCCCAACGATTTCCGGCGCACGCACCTCACCGCCGATATCGTGAAGCAGCACGACGGCACCACCCGCGAGGCGCTTGAGGCGACACCCGTTTCCGTCACTGTGGCGGGCCGCATCATGCTGAAGCGCGTCATGGGCAAGGCGAGCTTCGCGACCATCCAGGACATGAGCGGGCGCCTGCAGCTCTACGTGAGCGACGGCGACACCGGGCAGGCGGCGCACGAAGGGTTCAAGCACTACGACATCGGCGACATCATCGGGGCGAGCGGCGTGCTGTTCAATACCCGCACCGGAGAACTCACCGTGCGCGTTCACGAACTGCGGCTGCTCGTGAAATCGCTGCGCCCCCTGCCGGA
Source organism: Betaproteobacteria bacterium (assembly GCA_052389535.1). Taxonomy (GTDB): domain Bacteria; phylum Pseudomonadota; class Gammaproteobacteria; order Burkholderiales; family SG8-41; genus DSOT01. The sequence goes on from JBQTHU010000025.1 coordinate 27,717, forward strand.
GAAATTTCACGGCCTCGCCGACCAGGAGGTGAAGTACCGGCAGCGCTATCTGGATCTCATCGTCAACGACGATGCGCGCTCCAAGTTCGAGCGGCGCTTCCGCGTCGTACAGTCGATCCGCAACTTTCTGGTGAGGGCGGGTTATCTCGAGGTGGAAACGCCGATGATGCAGCCGATCCCGGGCGGCGCGGCGGCACGCCCCTTCGTCACCCATCACAAGGCGCTCGACATGCAGCTCTATCTGCGCATCGCGCCGGAGCTGTATCTCAAGCGCCTTGTGGTCGGCGGATTCGAGAAGGTGTTCGAGATCAACCGCAATTTCCGCAACGAAGGCATCTCGACGCGCCACAACCCCGAATTCACGATGCTCGAGTTCTACGCGGCCTACACCGACTACGAGTACATGATGGAAATCATTCCGCGCATGCTGCTCGCAGCAGTGCGCGAAGTGTTCGGGACTTCAACGGTGAGCTATCAGGGCCGCGAAATAGATTTCGGGAAACCCTACCGACGACTGACCATCACGCAGGCGATCCGCCATTACCATGCGGAGTACGATGATGCGCTGCTGCGCGACCGCGATGCCCTGAGGTCGAAACTCGATCAGCTCGGTATCCCGTACAAGGCCCACGACGGCCTGGGCGGATTGCAGCTCACGCTGTTCGAGAATAAGACCGAGTCGCTGTTGTTCGAACCCACCTTCATCGTCGATTACCCGGCGGAAGTCTCCCCTCTTGCGCGCAGCAACGAGCGCAATCCTGACATCACCGACCGCTTCGAGCTGTACATCGCCGGGCGGGAGATCGCCAACGGCTTTTCCGAGCTCAACGATCCCGACGACCAGGCGGCCCGCTTCCGCGCGCAGGTCGCGCAGAAAGAGGCCGGCGATGCCGAGGCGATGCACTACGACGCCGACTACGTCCGGGCGCTGGAGTACGGCATGCCGCCCGCCTCGGGGGCAGGCATCGGTATCGACCGGCTGGTCATGCTGCTGACGGACAGTCCGTCCATTCGCGACGTCATCCTGTTCCCGCACCTGCGGCCCGAATAGTACGCCGCAATGGCCGAGACCGGGGCGTAGCCGATAGAGCGCAACGACACGAGACAGCGCTTATGCCAGATGCGGATCGCCCCCTGTGGCAGCCTCGTCCCCAACGGATCGCAGCAGCGAATCTGACGCGCTTCATGCGCCACGTGCAGGAGCGCTACGGCGTCGCTGCGGCAGATTACGCCGCACTCTACGACTGGTCGATCCGCGATCCCGAGCGCTTCTGGCACGCCGTGTGGGCGTTCTGCGGCGTGATCGCCGCCACCCAGGGCGATGTCGTGCTGCTCGACCGCGAGCGGATGCCGGGCGCGCGCTGGTTTCCCCATGCCCGGCTCAATTTCGCGGAGAATCTGCTCCGCCGCCGCGACCGCGGCACGGCGGTCGTCTTCTGGGGAGAAGACCGGATCAAGAGCCGCGTCACCTACGTCGAGCTTTATGCCGAAACTTCGCGCTTTGCTCAGGCCCTCAGGGCGGCGGGCGTGGTTGCCGGCGATCGCGTGGCCGGATACCTCCCCAATCTCCCCGGCGCGATCATCGCAATGCTCGCGACGACGAGTATCGGCGCCGTCTGGTCGTCGTGCTCGCCCGATTTCGGCGTGCAGGGCGTGCTCGACCGCTTCGGGCAGATCGAGCCGAAGATTCTGATAACCGCCGATGGCTACTTCTATAACGGCAAGACCATCGACGTCCTGCCGCGTATCGCCGAGATCGTCGCGCACCTGCCTTCGGTGGAGAAGGTGGTTGTCATACCGTACACGCAGCGCACGCCTTCCCTGCGCGATGTCCCGCGCGCGAACGACGTGCATGATTTCCTCGCGCCCTGGCGTCCGCGGGAAATCAGGTTCGAGCGGCTGTCGTTCGATCACCCGCTCTACATCATGTACTCTTCCGGCACCACCGGCGTGCCCAAGTGCATCGTTCACGGCGCTGGAGGCACGCTGCTGCAGCACATGAAAGAGCACGTGCTGCACGCCGACCTCAAGCAGGGCGACCGGCTGTTCTATTTCACTACCTGCGGCTGGATGATGTGGAACTGGCTCGTTTCCGCACTCGGCGCGCGCGCCACCGTGCTGCTCTACGATGGCTCGCCTTTCATCGGCAACGGCATTGTCCTGTTCGACTACGCGGATGCCGAGCGGATGAGCGTGTTCGGCACGTCGGCCAAGTACCTCGACGCGGCTGCGAAGCTCGGTGTTGCGCCGCGCGCCACGCATCGGCTCAGGTCACTCAGAACCGTGCTGTCCACGGGCTCCCCGCTTGCGCCCGAGAGCTTCGACTACGTCTACCGCGACATCAAGCAGGACATCCAGCTTTCGTCGATATCGGGCGGCACCGATCTCATCTCGTCGTTCGCCATGGCGAATCCGCTGCTCCCGGTATGGCGCGGCGAGCTGCAGTGCCGCGGGCTCGGCATGAAGGTCGAGGTCTACGACGAGGACGGTCGCGCCGTCACCGGACAGAAAGGCGAACTGGTCTGCACCGCGCCCTTCCCTTCGATGCCCATCGGCTTCTGGAACGATCCCGACGGCGCCAAGTACCGCGCCGCCTATTTCGAGAAATTTCCCGGCGTATGGTGCCACGGCGACTACGTGGAACTGACACCGCGCGGCGGGCTCATCATCTACGGGCGTTCGGACGCAGTGCTCAACCCCGGGGGCGTACGCATCGGCACGGCGGAAATCTACCGCCAGGTGGAGCAGCTCGAGGAAGTGCTGGAGAGCCTCGCCATCGGACAGGAATGGGATAACGATGTGCGGATCGTGCTGTTCGTGCGCCTGCGGGACGGTCTCGTGCTGGACGGGACCCTCATCGAACAGATCAAGACGCAGATCCGCCGCAACACCACGCCGCGGCACGTCCCCGCGCGCATCGTCCAGGTGCCGGACATTCCGCGCACCAGGAGCGGGAAGATCGTGGAGTTGGCGGTGCGCAACGTGGTGCACGGGCAGCCTGTCAGGAACGTGGAGGCGCTCGCCAATCCCGAAGCGCTGGCGCATTTCCGCGCACGACCCGAACTGGTGGCTTAACCGCGGGGCACGGTGCGATCGCTGACGATCCCGCGCTTGGGCGGGCTCTCCTCCCACGGCGAGCTTCTGTGAGCGCGCTCGCGCTCGCACTGGTGCTCGCGGCGGCCTTTATCCACGCGACCTGGAACTATGTACTGAAGCGCTCCGGCGGCGGCACGCTCTTCGTCTGGTGGTTCGCGACGGTCTCGGCGCTCATTTACGCACCGCTTGCGTTCGCCGTGGTGTGGTGGACGCAGCCGGTGCTGGCATGGCCGCACTATGGCCTCATGCTCGCGAGCGCCGTCCTGCACACGGGTTACTACATGCTGCTCGATCGCGGCTACCGTGCCGGCGGTGACCTCTCGCTGGTGTATCCGCTGGCGCGCGGCAGCGGCCCGCTCATCACGGTGGTGGTCGCCATCCTGCTCCTCGGGGAACGTCCGTCCGCGTTAGCGCTGCTGGGCGCATTTGCGATCTGCGCCGGCGCAGTGCTCCTCACCGGCAATCTGCGCCAGTTGCGTGATCGCGGAAGCCTGCCCGCGGTGGGCTTCGCGCTGCTTACCGGCGGGATGATCGCAAGCTACACGCTGGTGGACAAGGTGGCAGTGGCCGCTTATCTGGTGCCGCCACTGCTCCAGGACTGGGCCGCCAACCTGGGCCGCGTCGCGCTGATGACGCCCATGGCCTACCGGGCACGTACCGAACTCATGCCGACCTGGCGCAGAAGCAGGAACGCGATTATCGCGATCGCGATCCTGTGCCCGCTTTCGTACATACTGGTGCTGAGCGCCATGGTCTTCACGCCGGTGAGCTACATCGCGCCCGCGCGCGAGATCAGCATCCTCGTCGCGACTGCGATGGGCACCCAGCTTCTTGCCGAAGGTGAGGCCGGCCGCCGGCTCACGGCGGCGCTGATCATGGTCGCCGGTATTGTGTGTCTCGCCGTCGGCTGAAGCGGCGACGCGCGAGCGGCGCTACCAGTTCCAGATCTGCCACCAGCGGACGTCGCGCGTGACTCCGCCCTTCAGGTACTTGCTGTCGGGAAAATTTTTCAGCATGACGCGCTCGGCGTCGTTGCGCAGGTCGTGCATGCCCAGCGCGTCATAGGCCTTGACCATGATCAGCAGGCCCTCTTCATTCGCCGGCGCCTGCGGATAGGTCTTGAGCGCATACTGCACCCGGTTCGCCGCCGCCACATAGGCGCCGCGCGACATGTAATAGCGCGCAACGTGCACCTCGTGCGCGGCCAGCGCGTTCACGAGGTAATTCATGCGCTGGATGGCATCCGGGGTGTAACGGCTCTCGGGAAAACGCTGCACCAGATCCTTGAACGCGTCGAAAGCGGCCCGCGCGGCCTTGGGATCGCGCTCGCTCAGGTCCTGGCCACCGAGGAATCCCATGATGCCGAGATCGTCGTTGAAGTTGGCGAGCCCCTTCAGGTAGTACATGTAGTCGACGTTGGGGTGGTTCGGGTGCAGCTTGATGAAGCGATCGGCGGCTGCCACGGCCGATTCGACTTCGTTGTCCTTGTAGTACGCATAGGCGATTTCCATCTGCGCCTGCTGCGCGTACCGGCCGTAAGGAAAGCGCGCCTCCAGCTTCTCGTACAGCTTTACGGCACGCTCGTAGTCGCGGCCGTCCAGGCTTTGCCGCGCCTCCGAATACAGCCGCGCGGCCGACCAGCCGCGGGTCTCGTCGACGTCACCGGGGAACAGGCCGCAGGCGCCCAGCAGGGCGGCGAGCAGCAGCAGGGCCGAACTCGTTAAACTATGTCGCATATGGGAGAAACGCCCGCCGATTATAGCCCAACCGCGCAGGTGCAACGGCACCTCGCGCTCACCGTGCCGGACGAGTGCGCGGGGCTGCGCCTGGATCAGGCGCTCGCCCGCCTGCTGCCCGAGCACTCGCGCAGCCGCCTTGCGCGCTGGGTGCGGAATCATCATGTAACGCTCGACGGACAGCCGGCCGTGCCGCGGCAAAAGCTGCGCGGCGGCGAGCGCATCCAGGTCGTTCCCGAACCCGATCCGCAGGCACTTGCCTTCCGTGCGCAGGACATTCCGCTCGAGGTGGTGTACGAGGACCAGACGCTCCTCGTCGTGAACAAGCCGCCGGGGCTCGTCGTTCATCCGGGCAGCGGCAACTGGGACGGGACCCTGCTCAATGCGCTGCTCAGGCACGCCCCGCAACTCGCTCGCATACCGCGCGCGGGCATTGTGCACCGGCTCGACAAGAACACGAGCGGCCTGCTGGTGGTCGCAAAAACTCTCGCGGCGCAGACCGATCTCGTGCGGCAACTGCAGGCGCGAACCGTCACGCGCTCGTATCTCGCGCTGGTGCATGGCGATGTGGCCCGGGACGGCAGGGTCGATGCGCCGATCGGGCGTCATCCCGCACATCGCACGCGCATGGCAGTGGTCGCGCGCGGCAAACCCGCTGTGACGCATTACGAGGTCGCGCAGCGATTTCCGGGGGCGACGCTCCTGCGTTGTCGTCTGGAAACGGGCCGAACCCATCAGATCCGCGTCCACCTCGATGCCATCGGCCATCCACTCGTCGGTGATGCAGTCTATGGCAGAAGGCGTTCATCGAGCAGCCTGAAGTTCCACCGTCAGGCACTGCACGCGGAAAAGCTGGCCTTGAGCCATCCCGCGACGCGGCGCCGGCGGACCTGGCGCGCGCCGCTACCTGACGACTTTCGCGAACTCCTCGCTGCAGTAACGCATGCTCGATGAACGCCCCTGCTGACTGGATCGTCCCGGACTGGCCGGCGCCGGCGCGCGTCAAGGCGCTGATCACCACCCGCAACGGCGGCGTGAGCCGCGGTCCGTACGCGAGTCTCAACCTCGGTCTGCACACCGGCGACGATAGCGCAGCGGTCCATGCCAACCGCGCAGCGCTGCTGAGCGTGTTGCCCCAGACGCCGCGCTGGCTCGCGCAACAGCACGGCTCGACGGTCGTCGAAGCGGACGATATTGCGTCCTCACCCGCGGCCGACGCCGGCATCGCGCGGCAGCCCGGCACGGTTTGCGCGATCCTGGTCGCGGATTGCATTCCGGTGCTGTTTACGGATCGCGCCGGGACGATGGTTGCGGCCGCTCATGCCGGATGGCGCGGACTCGCGGGCGGCGTCATCGAGCAAACCGTGCAACGCACCGGCGCGTCGCCCGCGGAAATCCTCGCGTACCTCGGGCCCGGCATCGGACCTCGGGCGTTCGAGGTGGGCGCCGACGTACGCTCCGCTTTCGTGGATCGTGATCCTGTGGCGGCGAGCGCATTTGCTCCGCTCGGACAGAACAAGTGGCTTGCCGATCTTTACGCGCTTGCGCGCAGCGCGCTTGCGCGCGCCGGCGTGAACGCGATCTACGGCGGCGGCTTCTGCACGGTGTCGGATCCGCAGCGCTTCTACTCCTATCGCCGGGATCGCGTCACCGGGCGCATGGCCGCGTTGATCTGGCGCTTACCCTGACGGCATACAACCGAACCGTCGTGCGCGGGTGATCGCGTATAATTCGCGTCCCTGCTCAATGCGGACGACCCGCGCGTTGTTTCGCGCGCCACGATGTCGTCCCGATCCACTATGACGGTACTTGCCTGGGTATTGACCGCGACGCTGCTCGGGGGCCTCCTTTCGATCGTCGCTGCAGGCGTGGTCGCTCTCAACGCGCGCATCACGCAGGTCCCGATGCTGGTGAGCTATGCGGTCGGAGCGCTGCTCGGCGCGGTTTTCCTGCATATCCTGCCGGAGGCGTTTGGGCTGGCGGACAGCCTCGAGTCCATGGCGGCGACCATACTGCTCGGCATACTGCTTTTCTTCGTGCTCGAAAAGCTCGTGCTGTGGCGCCACTGCCATGTCGAGCAGTGTGAGGCGCACGACGCGCACGATCATGGAAGAAGCGGGCTGATGATCATGATCGGCGATACCTTCCACAACTTCGTGGACGGCATCCTGATCGCAGCCGCATTCCATGCCAACGTGGAATTGGGCATCGTGACCGCGCTTGCCATCATCGCGCACGAGGTGCCCCAGGAAGTGGGCGATTTCCTGATCCTGCTTCATTCAGGCTACACCCGCGTCCAGGCTTTTGTGTTCAATGCGCTGTCGAGCGCCGCAATGGTCATCGGCGGCACGCTTGCCTACTTCACGCTGCAGACACTGCAGGAGTGGATAGCGCCCCTGCTCGGTCTCGCCGCAGCCAGCATGCTCTACGTATCGGTCGCCGATCTCATACCCGGGCTGCACAAGCGGCCGGAACTGCAGGCTACGGTCCAGCAGGTTGCGCTTATCGCGCTCGGGGTCGCGACCATCTGGCTGGTGGGCGAGTTCGCCCACGGTCAGGCCTGATGAATTCCGAAGCCAGCGTGGTTGAGGCATTCGCGAGCTTCAACCGCACGCTGCTCGACGGCATGCTGAAACCGCTTGCGGATGGGGGCAGCATGCGCAGTGCCGAGGTATTCAAGTCCCTCGCTGCGGGCACCGCCCAGGATGCAGGCGCATGGCTCGACATCCACAAGGAATACTATGGCAAGCAGGTCCAGCTCCTGAGCAATCTCTTCAGGCTGAGTGCCGGAGAAACGCCGGCGCCGATTGTTGTGCCCGAGCCGGACGATCGCCGGTTCCGGGCGGCCGAATGGCGGCAACCCTATTTCGACTATCTGGTCCAGCACTACCTCCTGCGCGCGCGCGCGCTGGAAGCTCTGGCGGAAACGGTGCGCCTCGAACCTCACGCCAAGAGAAAGCTCCTTTTTTTCGTGCGTCAGGCGATCGATGCCATGTCGCCCGCGAATTTTGCCTGGAGCAATCCGGAAGCGTTGAAGCTCGCTTTCGAGACCCGCGGCGAAAGCCTGGCGCAGGGGCTGAAGAATCTCGCTGCGGACCTCGACAAGGGCCTGGTATCGACGAGCGAGGAGCAGGCCTTCGAGGTCGGCCGGAACCTCGCCATCACGCCGGGCGCGGTGGTGTTCGAGAATGAACTTTTCCAGCTGAACCAGTATCGCCCGGCCACCGAAAAGGTGTACGAGCGGCCGCTGCTCATCGTGCCGCCGTGCATCAACAAGTACTACATACTCGATCTGCAGCCGGAGAACTCGTTCGTCCGTCATGTCGTTTCCCAGGGGCATACGGCGTTCATCGTTTCGTGGCGCAACATGCCGGCCGCCATGGGACACCTCACGTGGGACGATTACCTGGAACGCGGCATCTTCGAGGCCATCGCGGTTGCGTCAGCCGCTTGCGGCGTGGACAAGATCAACGCCCTCGGATTCTGCGTGGGCGGCACGCTGCTCGCCAGCGGCCTGGCGGTGCTGCGCGCGCGGGGGAAAGACCCCGTGGCCAGCCTGACGCTGCTCGCAACCATGCTCGATTATTCCGATACCGGCGACCTGGGCGTGTTCGTGGATGAAGCCTACGTCAGGCGGCGCGAGCGGGACTTCGCGGCAGGCGGGGTGCTCCACGGGCTGGAACTCGCGCGCACGTTCGCCAGCCTGCGCGCAAATGATCTCGTCTGGCACTACGTCGTGCACAACTATCTCAAGGGACAGACGCCGCCGCCCTTCGACCTGCTGCACTGGAATGCCGACAGCACGAACCTGCCGGGGGCGATGTACGTCTATTACATACGCAATATGTACCTCGAGAACAATCTGCGCATCCCCAACCGGCTTTCCATGCGCGGCACGCCGGTCGATCTCGGGCGGCTCGACATGCCGGCCTACGTGCTGGCCACGCGCGAGGACCACATCGTGCCCTGGAAGACAGCGTATGCCAGCGCGCGCCTGCTCGCAGGTAAAATCGATTTCGTCCTCGGGGCGAGCGGGCACATCGCCGGGGTGGTCAACCCCGCCTGCCGCAACCGGCGCAATTACTGGATACACGGCGCGTTATGCGAGGACCCGGAGCGCTGGCTGGAAGCAGCGGAGTCGCGGCCCGGAAGCTGGTGGCTGCACTGGAGCGCGTGGCTCGCGCAACATGGCGGAATCGAGGTGCCGGCCCGCACCCGGCTCGGCGGCGGACGCGGGAAGGAAATCGAACCGGCGCCCGGCCGTTACGTAAAGGAACAATCAGGCCCCGTCGCGGGGTAGCTTCAGATTTCACCGACTTACTGCGAGGAGAATCGACATGGCACAGCGGGTTGCGGTAGTGACGGGCGGCATGGGCGGCCTCGGCGAAGCGATCTGCACCAAGCTTGCCAAAATCGGATACAAAGTGATCGCCACCTATTCGCCGGGCAACAAGAAATGGAGCGAATGGCTCGCGGAGATGAAAAAGCACGGATTCGATTTCTTTGGGTGCGAAGTCGACGTGACGGACTACGGATCGTGCCAGAACGCGGTCAAGAAAATTCAGTCCGAAGTGGGGCCGGTCGACGTGCTGGTCAACAACGCCGGCATCACGCGCGACACCACGTTCAGGAAAATGGAGAAAGACGGATGGGATGCCGTGATCCGCACCAATCTCGACAGCGTGTTCAACATGACCAAGCCGGTCATCGATGGCATGGCCGAGCGCGGCTGGGGGCGGGTGATCAACGTCTCCTCGGTGAACGGCCAGAAAGGCGCGTTCGGCCAGACCAACTATTCCGCCGCGAAAGCCGGCATGCACGGCTTCACCAAGGCGCTTGCGCTCGAGTACGCCCGCAAAGGCGTCACGGTCAACACCATTTCACCCGGCTATATCGGGACGAAGATGGTGCTGGCGATCCCCAGGGAAATCCTCGACACGAAGATCATTCCGCAGATTCCCGTCGGGCGCCTCGGCAAGCCGGAAGAAGTCGCCGGCCTGGTCGCCTACCTCTGCACTGAAGAAGCGGCGTTCGTAACCGGGGCCAACATCGCGATCAATGGCGGGCAGCATATGCACTAGGTGCCGGCGCGGGTAAAGCCTGCCACCCGCAGCGCAGCACCGCATACCGCGAGCATTATCGAGCTGATTTGCTGATATTTTTCAGAATGTTAGTTTGCAATGCCGCAGCTACTCTGGAATAATCCGGTCATTCCCATAGCGCGGGGTCCGCCATGTCATCCCAACCCAGAATTATTAAAAAGTACCCCAACCGCCGGCTCTACGACACCGAGACCAGCAGCTACATCACGCTGGCGGACGTGAAGAAGCTCGTGCTCGACAACATCGACTTCCGGGTGGAGGATGCAAAGAGCAAGGAGGACCTCACGCGCAGCATCCTGCTGCAGATCATCCTGGAGGAGGAAACCGCCGGCGCACCCATGTTTTCCAGCGACATGCTCTCGCAGATCATCCGCTTCTACGGCAACGCGATGCAGGGCATGATGGGCAGCTACCTCGAGAAGAACATCCAGACGTTCATCGAAATCCAGAAGCGCCTGCAGGACCAGTCGCGGCAGATGTACGGGCAAAACCCGATGCTCAACTCGGAGACCTGGAGCGAGTTCGTCAAGATGCAGGGGCCGGCCATCCAGGGCCTGATGGGCCATTATCTCGAGCAGAGCGCAAACGCGTTTCTCGAAATGCAGCAGCAGCTGCAGCAGCAGACCCGCAATCTCTTCACCAACTTCCCTTTTCCCAACTTCGGGGGCGGCGCGCAAAAGCCCGACTCGACGCCCGGCGGTTCGGATAAAGGCGACAAGGGCGAAGGCAGCCGTTGAGTCGCAGTTCGACGGCGGCGCGACCGTCTACGCGCAAGCAGCCTTTACGCATTCCCACCATCGGCTTCGTATCCCTCGGCTGCCCCAAGGCGCTGGTCGATTCGGAGCGCATCCTCACCCAGCTTCGCGCCGAGGGCTACGGCATCGCGGCGCGTTATTCGGCAGCGGATCTCGTCATCGTCAATACCTGCGGCTTCATCGACGCGGCGGTCGACGAATCGCTGGAGGCAATCGGCGAGGCGCTCGCAGAGAACGGCAAAGTGATCGTCACGGGCTGTCTCGGCGCGCAGGACGATATCGTGCGCAAGGCCCATCCGCGGGTCCTCGCCGTAACCGGCCCGCACGCGACGCACGCGGTGATGCAGGCGGTGCATGAGCATCTTCCGCAACCGCGCGATCCGTACACCAGCCTCATTCCGCCGCAGGGCATCAAGCTCACCCCGCCGCACTATGCGTATCTCAAGATCGCCGAGGGCTGCAATCACCGCTGCACGTTCTGCATCATCCCCTCGATGCGCGGTGACCTCGTCAGCCGGCCGGTCGGCGAAGTGCTGCAGGAAGCGGAAAATCTCGTCCGGAGCGGCGTGCGGGAGCTGCTCGTCATTTCGCAGGATACGAGCGCGTACGGTGTGGACGTCAAATACCGCACCGGTTTCTGGCGCGGGCGGCCTCTCAGGACCCGCATGCTCGAGCTCGCGCGCGCGCTGGGCGATCTGGGCTCATGGGTGCGGCTGCACTACGTGTACCCCTATCCGCACGTCGATGATGTCATCCCGCTCATGGCGGAAGGGAAGCTCCTGCCCTATCTCGACGTGCCGTTCCAGCACGCGAGCCGCCGCATCCTCAAGCTCATGAAACGGCCCGCCAACGCCGAACGCACCCTGGACCGGATTCGGTCGTGGCGATCGATCTGCCCGGACATCGCTCTGCGCAGCACCTTCATCGTCGGTTTTCCGGGGGAAACCGCCGCGGAATTCGAGGAACTGCTCATGTTTCTCGAAGAGGCGCAGCTCGACCGAGCCGGATGCTTTGCCTACTCGCCGGTGAACGGTGCGGCCGCCAACGCGCTCCCCGGCGCGGTGCCCGACGAGGTGAAGGAAGCACGCCGCGCACGCTTCATGCAGGCCCAGGAACGGATCAGCGCGCAGCGCCTCGAGAAGAAAATCGGCAGGTCGCTCGCCGTGCTGGTGGATGAAGTACGAGGCGACGAGGCGATCGCACGGTCGAGCGCGGATGCGCCCGAAATCGACGGCCAGGTCTTCATCGCCCGGCCGCGCAATCTGAAGCCCGGCGACTTCGCAACGGTACGCATTACACGTGCGGGGATTCACGACCTCTGGGCCGTGCCCGCCTGATGGTGGAGACACTCAAGGCCTGGGCATCCCGGCTCAGGGCCGATGTGCTCGCCGCTGTGGTTCTACTCCCGGCACGCCGCTCATCGCGAAAGCAGTCGCAGCCGCCGTCGTGGCCTATGCCTTCAAGCCCGACGCAGCCTCGCGCGCGCCCGCCCGCGCCGTCGAAGCGCTCAGAAAACGCGCGGCCTCCCGTGCATCCCGCGTGTAGCGCATACGGGGCAGGCTTTGAACCATGCGCCGCCCGTAACCCCGGGTGACAAGGCGCGAATCGCATATCGCAAGCACGCCGTGGTCGTTTTCATCTCGGATCAGCCTGCCCGCGCCCTGCTTCAGCGTGATCACCGCCTGCGGCAGCTGGTATTCGAGAAACGCATTGCGCCCCTCACGGTTCAGCATGTCGATGCGCGCGGCCAGTACCGGATCGTCGGGTGCCGCAAAGGGCAGCTTGTCGATCACCACCAGCGACAGGGCATCCCCGCGCACGTCCACCCCCTCCCAGAACGACTGGCTGCCGACCAGCACGGCGTTTCCCAGTGCCCGGAAACGCTCGAGCAACTCGGTCCGCGAACCCTGGCCCTGGGCGAGCAGCGGATAGCGCAGCCCCCGGTGCGCAAATTCGTCTTGCAGCAAAGCATGCGCCTCGTGCATCGCCCGCAGGCTGGTAAAGAGCAGAAACGCCCGACCGCCGCACGCTTCGATCAGCGGCAGCGCGGCCGCGACCACGGCGGGCGTGTGCTGCGGCGTGTTGGGCTCGGGCATGCCCTGTGGCACGTAGAGCAGCGCCTGCCGCTCGTAATCGAAGGGGCTGTCCCAGCTTTTCGTGCAGGCGCCGTCCAGTCCGAGTTCGCCGCTGTAGTGGCTGAAGTCCCCGCCCACCGAGAGGGTTGCCGAAGTGAACACCCAGGCTTTCACCTGCGAGGCGATTTCGCCGCGGAAAGTGGCGGCGATCGACAAAGGCGTCGAATTGAGATGCAGTGCACGGCTGAACAGTTCGCCCCATCGCACTCGCGTATCATCCGCGCCGGTACGCCAGCGCTCCGTCTGCTCGGCGAGCGTCAAGCTGCGCTGCCAGCAGCGTTCCAGTCCCTCGGTGCGCTGCGCGTGCTCGGCCAGCACATGAGCGAGGTCATCCAGTTTCTTCAATGCCGCATCGAGCGCGGGCGCGAACTTTTCTTGGCGCTCCAGCACCCGAAGCGGAAGCCGTCCGGCGTCCTGCGCGAACACCAGGCGCAGATCGCGCGCCGCTTTCTCGAGCGCGTGCGCCGCATCGGCAATCCCGGGAGACTCCCTGGCCGATGTCGCCGCTTCGGCACCTACATCGCGCGCAAGCTCGAGATACTGGGAGGTAGACACGCTCTCCCCGAAGAACAGGCTCGCCGTTTCGGGAAGCTGATGCGCCTCATCGAAGATGACGGTGTTGCATGCGGGTAGCAGCTCGCCGGCGCCTTCGTCGCGCAGCACGAGATCCGCAAAGAACAGATGGTGGTTGACCACCACGACATCGGCGGCGAGCGCCTGCCGGCGCGCGGCCATCACGAAGCAACGGTCGTAATGCGGGCACTCGGCGCCGAGGCAGTTCTCGCGTGTGGAGGTCACGTGCGACCAGGCCGCCGCCGTTTCGGGGACGTCGACGCAGTCAGCCTTGTCGCCGGTGGGCGATACGCGCGCGAAGCGTTCGATCAGCGCAAGGTGACGGGCATCGTCGCGGGTGGGGAAACGTCCTTCCGTGCGCGCCCGTTCCAGATGATGGTGGCAGACGTAGTTCGCACGGCCCTTCAGCAGCGCGACAGTGACCGGCACTTTGAGAGCATCGCGCACCGTCGGGATGTCGCGATCGAACAACTGGTCCTGGAGCGTCTTGGTCCCGGTGGAGATGATCACCTTGGCGCCTGACAGAAGCGCCGGGACGAGATAGGCAAACGTCTTGCCGGTTCCTGTGCCGGCCTCGGCGATCAGAACTTCGTTGTCCGCAATGGCAGTCGCGACTGCCTGCGCCATTTCGAGCTGGAACGGGCGCATGCGGAACTCGCCGATGGCACGCGCGAGTGCTCCCTGCTCCGAAAAGAACGATTCCAGCTTCATGCCATGCAGTTTAACTTGCGTCGAGGCCGGCATTCACGGCCATTACAATCGGAAAGAACGCGCGGATGCGCTTCCGGAATACGTGTATGTTTTCGGGGGGCAGCGCGACCAAGCCGCATGCTATGCTCATGCTGGGTTTCGGGAGGTTGCCATGGCCAGAATGATCATCGTCTTCGTGATAGGGGGCCTGCTCGGCACGGCCGCCGGATTTGGGCTCGGTATTTTCGTCTACCCCTACATCTTTCTCGCCGACATCGTGGCGACCGAGCGGGTGGACACCAGCGCGCAGAGAAAGCTTGTGGCAACGGGCAACTTCATCCATGCGAATCCCTCCGATCCGCTCCACTACGGGAAGGGGAAGGTGTCGGTCTACGACACGCTGCTGTTTCTCGAGCCGGACTTCGAGGTCGGGCCCGGGCCGAAATACCATGTCTACCTGGTGCCCGACAGGAAAGTCACGCCTGCCACGGCCGTCGCGCGCACGATGTACGTGGACCTGGGCCGCCTCAAGGCCTTCAAGGGCAGCCAGAACTACCCCATACCCGCCGGCGTCGACCTCTCGAAATACGGAAGCGTGGTCGTGTGGTGCGAACAGTTCGGTGTGCTGATCTCACCCGCCACCCTCAAGTTCGCTGGCACCTAGGATAACACTAGCCTCTTACATTCAGTTAGTTATCCTGTATACTGAATGTGTGAGGTTAACTCCCCTCGTCCTTACGGCCGGACTGCTCGCCGGTTGCGCCAGCTACGCGCCGCCGGAGCGGACGCTGGGAGATACCCTGAGCATGGAGCCCGCCGCGGAGCCGCGTCGCGAACTGCTGTTGCGCGCGCTGAGCCTGGTCGGCGTGCCGTACAAATACGGCGGGCAGTCGCCCGATACCGGCTTCGACTGCAGCGGCCTGGTCCATTACCTGTTCAACGAGGTATGGGGAGTAGCACTGCCGCGTCGGGCGCAGGACATGAGCCGGGTCGGCAATGCCATCGCGCGCCACGACCTCGCGCCCGGAGACCTGGTCTTTTTCGACACGCTGCGCGAGCCCTATTCGCACGTGGGCATTTATCTGGGTAACCACAAGTTCGTGCATGCACCGAGCAGCGGGGGAAGGGTCGAAGTAGTGGCCATGACCCACCGTTATTGGGTCCGGCGCTACAACGGCGCACGGCGCATCGCGTACTGATTTTCCTCCATCACGGCGGCCCGCCCAGCCTGCGGAGCATCATGCGCGAAAGCGCGGCGATGGGCAGCAGCCCGGCTGCGACGATGGTGAGCGCGGCCGTCGAGGCCTCGCTCAGGCGTTCATCGGATGCCAGATTGAAGGCCTGCACCGCGAGCGTATCGAAATTGAACGGGCGCATGACGAACGTAGCCGGCAGTTCCTTCATCACGTCGACGAACACCAGCAGCGCCGCGATGAGTGCGCTGCGCCACAGGAGCGGCGCATGGACCCTGCGCAGCGTGGCGCCCGGGCTCAAACCCAGCGAACGCGCCGCGCTGTCCATGCTGGGCGTGATCTTGGCGAGCCCCGCATCCATCGTTTGCAGCGCAACCGCGAAGAACCGCACCAGGTAGGCGTAGATCAGCGCCGCGATTCCTCCGGTAAGAATCAACCCGACCGGCTGCCCGGTGAGCGATTCGAGGGCTGTAGCGAGCGCGTGGTCGATCCGCGTGACCGGGATCAGCACACCGACCGCGATCACCGCACCGGGTACGGCATACCCCAGCCCGGCGACGCGGTTGGCAGCGCGAACGACACGACTGCGGCTCTGGCGCGCCGCATACGCCACCATCAGTGCAAGTACGACGGCGAGGATTGCGGTTACGGTGGCGAGCCCGACGGTATTCAACGTCAGTTGCAGGTACCGCGTGCCGAACTGCGCGTCGCCCGCCACCAGCGCCATGCGCAACAGGATGCCGGCCGGCAAGAAAAATCCCAGCACCAGCGGCACTGCACTTGCGACGAACGCGAGCAGCGCCTTCATCCCCTGCAGGCGATAAGGATAGGCCACGTGCCGCCGGTGCACGACATTGTGAAACGTGGCCCGGCCGCGCGTCGCGCGTTCCGCCAGCAGCACGAAAAAGACGAATCCCAGCAGCATCGTCGAGAGCTGTGCTGCCGCGACGTGATCGCCCAGCGTAAACCACGCGCGGTAGATGCCGGTCGTGAACGTGTGCACGCCGAAGTATGCGACCGTCCCGAAATCCGCGAGCGTCTCCATGAGCGCAAGCGCGGTACCCGCCACGATGCCGGGCCGTGCCAGCGGCAGCGCCACGCGCAGGAACGTGCCCCACGGGCCGTAGCCCGAGATCCGCGCCGCTTCCAGCATGCTTTCCGATTGCTCGAGGAACGCCGCGCGCGCGAGGAGATACACGTACGGATAGAGCACGAACGCGAGCATCGCCACCGCGCCGGGAAGCGAACGCACATCCGGAAACCAGTACTCCCCGGGGCCCCAGCCCGTCCACGCGCGCAGCGCGCTCTGCACCGGGCCGGCGAACTGCAGAAAATCGGTATAGGCATAGGCCATCACGTACGCCGGAACGGCCATCGGCAGCAGCAGCGCCCATTCGAGGAAACGCCGTCCCGGAAAACGGCACATCGTGGTGAGCCATGCGGTGGTGATGCCGATCGTGATCACGCCGTAGGCAACGCCCAGCATCAGCGCCAGCGAATTGAAAACATAGTCCGGCAGAACCGTCGCGGTGAGGTGGGCCCATGTCCCCCGGCTCGGTACGAACACGTTCAGCAGCACCACGATGACCGGCACGGCGAGCAGAAATGCGAGCCCTATCGCAACGGGCGTCAGCGCGCCGGGTCTGCGAACCGGGCCCACCGGCTGCGCGGGCTTGGTGTAGGTCGCTTCAGCTAACATCGCTGGGAACGGGTTCCCGGACAGGTTTGTGTACGGGGCCGCGCCGCAATGGCGGGCCTTGAATTATGATGGTCTAAGTCGTGGAACCGATAAGGTTTTTCATTGTAACAAGAATCATTTTCAACAAGCCAGCCTATAATCACAAGATGCCCGCACGACTGGAACTCACCGGCGTGAGCCACGCCTATGATGGCCACCGCGTCCTCTCCAATCTCAGCTTCCGGGTCGAGAACGGGATGATCGGCTGCTTGCTCGGCGCGAGCGGCTGCGGAAAGACCACGGTACTGCGCTGCATCGCCGGCTTCGAGCCGGTGATGGCGGGGGAAATCCTGCTGAACGGTGTCGTCATGAGCCGGCCGGGGACCATGTTGCCGCCCGAGCACCGGCGCATCGGCATGGTGTTCCAGGATTACGCCCTCTTTCCGCATCTCACCGTTGCCCGCAACATCGCGTTCGGCCTGCACGAGAAGAGCGAACGCGAGCGCGCCGCGCGGGTCGTCGAGTTGCTGGACACGGTCGGGCTCAGCCACGCCGCACATCATTATCCTCACGAACTGTCAGGCGGCCAGCAGCAGCGGGTTGCGCTCGCGCGGGCGCTCGCGCCGCGTCCCGAACTGATGCTGCTGGACGAACCGTTCTCGAATCTCGATGTCGAGATGCGCGAACGGCTGAGCCACGAAGTGCGCGAGATCCTGAAGCAGCAGAATACGACCGCGATCCTCGTCACGCACGATCAGAACGAGGCGTTCAACATCGCGGACGAGATCGGCATCATGTATTCCGGGTCTATCGAGCAGTGGGACACGCCCTACCGCATCTACCATGAACCGGCGAGCCG
Organism: Betaproteobacteria bacterium; assembly: GCA_052389535.1. Lineage (GTDB taxonomy): Bacteria > Pseudomonadota > Gammaproteobacteria > Burkholderiales > SG8-41 > DSOT01. Next base: position 45,534 of record JBQTHU010000025.1, read on the forward strand.
CTTCGTCGCCGACTTCGTCGGTCAGGGCGTTTTTCTGCCCGGAACGGTCACCGACCGCAACTGCATCAAGCTGGAAATCGGGGAACTGGATGCGCCGCTCGCCCACGCGCTGGTACGCGGCACCGTCGTCGATGTGCTGCTGCGTCCCGACGACATACTTCACGACGATGCGAGTCCGCTGCAGGCGCAGGTGCTGCACAAGGCCTTTCGCGGCGCGGAATTTCTTTATACCCTGCAACTCCCCGGGGGTGGGCGCGTCCTGTCGCTGGTCCCCAGCCATCACAACCACGCCATCGGCGAGAAGATCGGCATTCGCCTGGAAATCGACCACGTCGTCGCCTTCCCGCGTGAGACCAGCCCCGCCCCACCCGATCACTGAGCGGGCGGCATGCCTCCCATCCGCTTTCTGAGTTCCTGTGCAAGCTCGTAAACGGCGAGTGCGTAGTTGACGCTGCGGTTGTAGCGCGTGATGACATAGAAGTTCTGCAGGCCGAGCCAGTATTGCACACCACTCTCCGCCTCCACCCGCACCAGCAGGGCGAGCGCTTCCTCGTCCACGGTCTTCAGCGGCGCGATCCCCCGCTGCCTCAAGTTCGCGATCCGGGTATGCGGCCGGAATTCGGCGGCCAGCACGTTCTCGATCTCGTCGCCTGCTGCGCGCGCTTCGATCACGACCGGCGCACCGGTCTCCCAGCCGAAGCTGCGATAGTAGTTGGCGACGCTGCCTATGGCGTCTGACGCGGAGCGCCAGATATCGGGCCGCCCGTCGCCGTCGAAATCGACCGCATACTTGCGGTAACTGCTCGGCAGGAACTGCGGAATACCCATGGCTCCGGCATAGGATCCGCGCAACGAAAGCGCGTCGAGGCCCACCTCGCGGGTGAGCAGCAGAAAAGCTTCCAATTCCGACCGGAACAGCGCGGCGCGGGGCGGATAGTCGAATGCCAGCATGCTGAGCGCTTCCAGCACCCTGAACCGTCCCATGTTGCGACCGTATACGGTCTCCACGCCAATGGTGGCGACGATGATCTCCTCCGGCACGCCGAATTCCCGGTGTGCGCGGCCGAGCGCCGTTGCGTGCTCGCGCCAGAAGTCGACGCCTGCCGCGATGCGCCGCTCTTCTATGTGGCTCGCGCGAAACTCGTGCCACGGCCGCGCAGTGCCGGGCGTCGAAATCGCCCGTATCACGGCCGGACGCGGCTGCGCCTGCCGGAAGAGCTTGCGGAGCGCCGACCGATGAAAACCGTGTTTCGCCACCATCTCGTCGATGAACGAATCGATCTCCGGACGGAGCGGCGCGGGCGAGGCAGCGTGCGCCGAGCCGATGATGCAGGCAAGGAGCATGGCCACGGCAAGCGCCCAACCTGCGAGAGGCGCTCCTGCGAGCGCGCCCAGCGCGGCCCGTTCCGCCCGCATCGTCAGTGCGGCTCGAACATGGCGGCGAGTTCCGGCGCAAACTCGCCGTCGATCAGCACGTAGAGCATGCGGCACGGCTGGTTCGAGCGGTTGCTCCAGGCGTGATTGGTGCCGCGCTGAATGACGACGTCACCGGCCTTGAGTTGCACGTCCTCGTCGTCGAGCAACAGCACGATTTCCCCGGTGAGCACCACCGCGTAATCGATGGTTTCGGTGCGATGCATGAACGGATGCCGCCCGCCGCGACCGAAGGTGGATGCGCCCTCGTTGCCCATGGACTTGAACACTTCCCGCGCCCGGTCCGGCGGCAGGTTGCGGATCGCCTCGGTTTCGGGCGCGATCTCCGAGATGCGGATGATGGTGCCGTAGGGCGGCGGATGGATCTGCTTGGGCCCCAGCGTAGGATCGGGCTCCTGTGCGCTCAGCACGACCGGAGATGCGTCCGTCTTCCAGAGGTCGACCGAGATGTGGCCGGGGCGCAGCGGATTGGTGCGCACCGCGGGCGCCAGGCGGTCCGAAATGACGATCGCCCTGCCCTCGCTGTCATGACCGGTGACCACGCGCCGGATTTTTCCTTCCATGATCGCTCCTGATTATTCGGGTTGAATGCCGGCGAGCCTGGCGAGCGCGGCGAACTTGGCGACTGCGTCGGCGAGAAACCGCTGGAATTCGGCGGAACTGTTGCCGGCGTGAGCCGCAATGCGGTAAGCCGCTCCTGCACCTGCCGGTCGGTCACCGCCTGCCGGATTTCCTTCTCGAGCCGCGCCGTCACGGCGGCCGGTGTCCGCGCGGGTGCAAAAACGCCGTACCAGCTTGCCGCGTCCATATCCGTTCCCGTGACGCCGGATTCCGCCATCGTCGGAACGTCGGGCAGAAATGCCGCGCGCTTCTTGCCGTTGTAAGCGAGCGGCCGCAGCCGCCCGGCCTGGATATGCGGCAGCCCGAGCGGTGTGGTGACGAACATCATCTGGATCTCGCCCGCAACCAACGCCGTGATGGCGGGTCCCGCCCCCTTGTACGGAACGTGAACCATGTCGGTGCCGGCGCGGGCGTTGAAGAGCGCACCCGCGAGATGGAGCGTATTGCCGATCCCCGCGGACCCGTAAGCCACGCGGCTGCCCGGTTTGCGCGCGAGGGCGATCAGCTCTTTCACGGAATGCGCGGGAACGGCCGCGTTGACCACCAGTATGTGCGCCTCGCCCGAAGCGATGTTGGTGATGGGCGCAAAATCCCGGATCACGTCGAACGGCAGTTTACGGTAGATGCTGGGGTTGACCGCGAAGGATGCCGAAGTGATGAGCAGGGTATGCCCGTCCGGCGTCGCCTTGGCCACGAGTTCCGCGCCGATGATGCCGTTCGCGCCGGGCCGGTTGTCGACCACGAACGGCTGGCCCATCTGCGCGGCGAGCTGCTGGGTCACGATCCGCGCGACCGTGTCCGGCGCGCCGGCGCCAAAGCCCACGATGACGCGTACCGGCCGGCTGGGGTAGCCCTGGCTCCAGACGGCGGTGCTCAGCAGCCCGCCACAGACGCATGCAAGCAAAGCGATGCTGCGCGTCACGTTTTCTCCTCGTTTTCCATTCGTTTCACGGGCCATGCCGCGCGCATCCTCTATACTTGCGGCATGAGACTCGGCATTTTCATGATGCCCCTGCATCCGCCGCATCGCGATCCGGCGCGGACGCTGCAGGAGGATCGCGAGGCCATCATTTTCGCAGATCGCCTGGGCTATTACGACGCTTTCGTGGGCGAGCACCTGACCGACCAGTGCGAGAACGTCACCAACAGCTTCATCTTCCTTGCAACGTTGATCGAAGCGACCCGCAGCATCAAGCTTGCGACGGGCACGTCCAATCTCTCCCAGTCGCATCCTGTTCTGGTGGCAGCCCATGCCGCCATGTTCGATCATCTTTCGCGGGGGCGTTTCATTTTTGGCGTCAGCCCGGGCGCGCTCGCCTCCGACGCGGAAGCGCTCGACATTCTGAACGAGGATCGCAACAAGCTCTTCGCCGAGGCGATAGACGTGATCCTCGCCATCTGGGCGCGCGATCCGCCGTACGACATCGAATTTCCGGGAAACCGCTACAAGGTGACGACCGTACGGAGTTTCGTCGCGGACATCGGCAAGGGCGTCATGTACAAGCCCTATCAGAAGCCGCGCCCGGAAATCGTCGGCACGGTGGTCGCCCCGCATTCGAAGGGCGTCATCGCGATGGGCGCACGTGACTTCCACCCGCTGTCAGCGAACTTCCTGCTGTCGCAATGGCTGCCCGGCCACTGGGACAACTATGCGGAGGGCAAGCGCCGGGCGGGAAAGACCGCCGATGCAGCAGACTGGCGGATCGCCCGTACGATATTCGTGGCGGACGACGACAAAATCGCGCGCCGTTACGGGCGGCACGACCCATCGAGCCCCTATCGTTTTTACTGGCGGCAGGTCTGCGCGAAGCTGCGCATTTCACGCCGGCACGCCGTCTTCAAGACGCACGAAGGGCAGGACGACGGCGAACTGACCGATGACTATCTCGTGGACCGGCTGGTGTTGTGCGGCAGTGTGAACAGCGTGGTCGACCAGATCCTCGCCTTGCGCGAAGAAGTGGGCGATTTCGGCGAACTGGTGGACGCCGGGATGGATTGGGTCGATCCCGCGCTGGCGAAGCGGTCCATGGAGCTGCTCGCAACCGAGGTGATGCCGCGAGTCAACAAGGCGATCGGCGCATCCTGACCGTCACTGCGCGGTGAGCCCACCGTCAAGGATCAGCGTGTGCCCGGTGATGTACGCGGACTCCGGGCGCGCGAGATAGCACACGGCCGCAGCCACCTCTTCCATTGTCGCAAAGCGCCTGAGCGGCACCCGCGACACAATCGCTTCCCGCGCCTTCGGATCGGCGGCAAAGTGGGATTGCCGCGACGGCGTGTTTACGGTTCCCGGCGCGATCGCATTCACACGTATGCCGTGCGGAGCCCATTCCACGGCGAGCATCCGTGTCATCTGGATGAGACCAGCCTTCGCAATACCATAGACCGAGCGCTCCGGGTAGCCGACGAGCCCATGCGTGGAGGCGATATTGATGATGGATCCGCCTTCGCCGCGTGCCACGAGATGACGCCCCATCCACTGACTCAGAAAGAACGCGCCTTTGAGATTGACGTCCTGTATCGCGTCCCAGTCTTCGCGCGTCACGTCGAGCGCCGCGCGCCTGATCGTGATCCCGGCGTTGTTCACGAGCAGGTCGAGCGCGCCCAGCGTACGGACTGCCTGCGCCATCGCGTTTTCGAAGCTGCCTACGTCGGACAGGTCGAGAGACAGCGCGATCGCGCGCCCGCCGCTCGACTCCACTTCGTGGACGGTTTTCCGCAAACCGGCAGCGCAAGTGCTGGTGAGCGCGAGGTCGCAGCCTTCGCGGGCGAGGGCCACAGCGAGCGCCGCGCCGATGCCCTGCGCGGCCCCGGTGACCAGCGCGCGCAGTCGGTGTGTGTCGTTCTGCGGCATCGTTCTATCTATTTCTTCGCCGGAATCCCCGCCATCCTGCCCAGTACCGCGTGCACGGACGCGGTATCCGCCTCCGCCATGCCCTGCGCCATCGCCGCGTTGTACACCGGGATGCACGCGCTGAAGAGCGGCGTCGGGCTGCCAACCGCACGCGCCATGTCGCCGATTACCTGCATGTCCTTCTGCCACACCGCGACCTTCATCGTCGCCGGCACGTATTTCTCCTCGGTCATCATGCGCCCGCGCAGCCGCAGCACGCCGTTTCCGACCACCGGGCTCGGTCCGAACACGTCGAGCACCTCACGCGGATCGAGGCCCATCCTGCGCGCAAAGGTGAGCGCCTCGCCCGCCGCCACGTTGTAGATGGCGACGAGATGATTGGCGATGAACTTCATCTTCATGCCGTTCCCGAAGCCGCCGACGTAGCGGACGTTTTTCGTGAAGACATTCAGCAGCGGCAGAATCCGCTGAAAAGCAGCGCGTTTGCCGCTCGCGAAGATCGTCCACGCGCCTTCTTTCATGCGCACTGCCGTTCCGCTGATCGGACAGTCCAGCATCGCGATCCCGATCCGCTGCAGCGCACGCATCGCACGTTCCTTGTCGGCTAGAGGCAGCGTGCTGGTTTCGATGACGATGCGCGTTCGGTGACCGCCATTCCGGCCGGCGTGCGCAATTTGCCGGGTCACCTCGGCGAAGGCATCGACGGTCGCCAGGGAAGTGACGACGACAGCGGCACGGGACGCAACCTCGGCGCTGGACGCGAGCGGCCGTCCGCCCGCCTTGCTCAGCCGCTTTCGCGCCGCAGTCTGCACGTCGTAACCGCAAACATCTCGGCCCGCAGCAAGCAGCGCCTCCGCCATGACGCTACCCATGATCCCGAGACCGATGACCCCTATGCAATCGCCCGACATCGGCGTGTACGCCGATTCGCGCCGCCGCGCGCGTTTCGCAGGCCGCCTCACGGGTTCAACGCAGAAAATCGCGCTGCCAGGTGCGATAGTCGTCGCCAGCTACGAGACGTTCCATATCCTGCGCGGAAGCGATGCGCGATTTGAGCTCCACTGGCGCGCCGCCGTTGTAGAGGTGCGAATAGGTGTCCTGCAGCGCCTTGACTGCCGCCGCCACCGGCTGGTGGCCCTGCAGCAGGATACGCGCGCCGCGCGCCGCGAGATCCTCGCGCTTGAGCGATGCCGGCGCCGAGCCGACGATGATGGGCAGTCCGGACGCCTCTTTCACCGCCGCCACTTGATCGAGCGCTTCCACCCCGACCAAGAAAATCGCATCAACGCCGGTTGCGGCATACGCCTTCGCGCGCACCACCGCACCCTCGGTACCTTCAACCTTGAGGGCAGCCGTGCGGCCCGCGATGACGAGCTGAGGATCGCTGCGCGCCGCCACGGCGGCTTTCAGCTTGCCCACCATTTCCTCGGTGGAGATCAATTCGTCCGTGCCCTCGGGCTGCCGGAAGCGGATCGGCAGCGCCGTATCCTCGATGCTCATCCCCGACACGCCGGCATGCTCCAGTTCCTGCACGGTACGCATCACGTTGAGCGCGTTGCCGTAGCCGTGATCGGCGTCCACCAGCAGCCCGAGCTTGCTCACCCGCATGATGCGCCGTATCTGGTCGGCGAACTCGGTGAGCGTGAGGACGATCAGGTCCGGCGCGGCCAGCGTCGTGTTGGAGGCGACGGATCCCGCCAGCATGCCGATCCCGTAGCCGACGCTCTCCGCGACGCGCGCCGAAAGCGGATCGAACACGCTCGCAGGCGACAAGCACCGAGTGCCGGAAAGCACCGCTCGAAACTTCTTACGCTGTTCGCTGTAGGCCATGATGTCCCGTCTCTCCGTGTATATTTTCCGGGCGGCATCATACCAGCATGCCTCCGCGCGACCCTAATTGCGGGCTGGCGGCAATTCGATCGTTATCGAGGCCGGCGCGGCCGAAACGCGCAATTCGCGGTCGGTTTCCCATTGCACCGGCTGTCCATTGAGCAGGGTGCGGCCTGGCTTCCCGCGATAGGGCCAGGGAATCACGAAGCCGCCCCGGGGCGGCACGACGCCGGAATCGATGCGCAATTCGAGTCGATCGCCGACACGCTTCACACGATAGCTGAGCATGCCATGTGCTGTATGCAACTCGGCGACGGCGATTCCCGCGTCGAGCCATTCCGGCGCGACACCGGCTGCGAGCACCAGGGAATGGTCCGACTTTCGCTCATAGGCGAACATATCCAGAACCGCGCTGATGTAGTCGGATGCAACCCAGCCGTGCGGCATGTCGCCGATGAAGCGCGGTTGCCGTGCGTCCCGCCCCACCACTTCCGCCCACTGGTTCCAGGCGGACGGCCGGCGGTCCGCCAGAAAGAAAGCGACCAACTCATCAAGGCGCTGGCGCCAGCCCAGCCGTATGAAGGCACCGATGTTGCGCCATTCGTAGGGCGTGTAGGCTTCCCACTTATCGCTGCCGCGCCGCGCCGCGAACTCCTTCCAGTAGCGCTCGAACGTCGCGCGCAGCACAGCTTGCGGCAGCTCGTTCTGCATGTCCGTGAGCGAAAGCGCGATGGTGGTCGAGGTCGGATCATAGTCCCCGCGATCCGCGGCGCCGGGTATGAAACTGATGCGATGGCGCGCGATGCTCTCGCGTACCGAGGCGGCAAGATCGCGCCTGAACTCGTCGCGCTCGGTCCTGTAGCGCACGAACTCCGCATTCCGTCCCAGCGCGTCCGCGACCTCCACCGCTGCGTCGTAACCGGCAAGCGTCCAGAAGTCATCCCAGTACGAATACGCGGGCTTGTCGGAATACCCCTCGTGACTGATCGACGGTGGCATGATGCCGTAAAAGGCGCGGCGTTCCGGTTGCTGATTCCTTGTCGTGCGCTCCGAAATGCGCAACGCGTTCATGTACGTCATCGCGGCCTCAACCCGGGGCCACATCCTTTCCAGCCAGGCGCGGTCCCTGCGATGACGAAAGTGCTGTGCGATGGCGTAGATCAGCGCGCCATGACTGTCGTTTTCCGCCACCGGGTCCGCGCCGCGATGATCCACGCAGCACGGCACTTTGCCGTTTCTGAACTGATGCCGCGCAAACCACTCGATATACGCCCGTGCCACGGACGAATGCCCCAGCCGTGACAGCGCGTCGGACATCATGACCCCATCGCGTATCCACGAGCGCGCATACGCGCGCGTGCCGGGCTGCAGCGCCGGACCCGCACGGCCGATGAGCACATGAGCCAGGGCAGTCCTTACGGTATTCCACATCGGCGCGCCAGCATCGGGCAGTTTCAGCGTCGTTCGATTCAATTTTTCGCGCCAGTGCGCCGCCGTTGCGGCCTGCTGCCGATCGACCCACGCCGCAGCATCCGAGCTCGGAAAGATCGGCTCACCCTCGAGCGGCGCAACCAGCGCTATGCGGCGGCTGCCGTAAGCGGGCAGTTCCATCCGATACAGCAGCAGCCCCGTAGCAAAACCGGTCTCGTCTCTAACAGACGTCTCGCCACTTAGCCTGCCCTGCGAGAGCAGTTCAGCGACGCTTCCGGCATCGAAGCTCGCAGTGAGAACGCCATCCGGTCTGTGCAGGGGATAGGCGGCCGGCGTGCCGTTGAGACGGATCGCCTTTCCGTCCCATTCGAGCTCGCGCACCGGCGCAACGCCACCGGCTATATTGAGAAACTGCGGGGGCGGATTGACCTGGAACGGGCGCACTGCCAGAACCAGTGTGACCATTTTGCGGCGCGCCGAGCGGTTCTCCACCGTGTAATGCGCCAGGATCTGGGCACGCCCTGGATCCCCGGCACCGAAAGCCGTCACGTGCAGCGCCACATCGGCGGCGCGCCAGCGCACCGTCGGAATCGGCAAGTAGTGTTCCTGAAGCGCCTGCTCGACCGCCACGTCGGCCCACGTGATCAGGCGGCCATCCGCCAGCAAGAACGGCTCTATCGACGGCGACTGCGGCCCGGGCTCGAGCGCGCCATCCTCGGACAGCAGACCATGCCGTGCACCGCCATCGATACCCAACAGGGTCCAGTAGCTTTGCTCGCCTGCGTAGGCGCGCGGGTAGTGGCCGCGCGGCGCGTATCGCGCCACATGCTCGAAAAACTGATTGGGCGATGCGCTCCAAGCAACATCCTTGATCTCGATTTCCGCGAGCCCATACGAACTACCCGGACCATCCTGCATGCGCAACCGCACGAAGCGCGCCTCCGATTCCGGAAGGTAGTGCGGGTCTACACCGCCGTTGCCTGACGTTACGCGACGCAGCGTGCGCCAGCGCTTGCCGTCATCCGACGATTCGATGACATAGCGCGATGCATGCGCACCTGCTGCCCAGTGGAGTACCAGGCCACCGAATTCCTGCGGTCCGCGGAAATCGAGCGTGACCGTCTGCGACTTCGATTTGCCGGCGATACTTCGCCATACGGTATCCATGGCGCCGTCTGCCAGATGCTGCGCCTGGGTGCTCTGAGCGTCAGAAGTGGCGTGCACTAGCGGCCGGACCGGTGTCGCACCACGGGCAGGCAGCTCCCGAAATGTGAAGTTATCGAAGCAGACCGTGCCTTTACCGCCGCCACGTCCTCTCACGATAACGAGTTCCACCGCTGCGCTGCGCTTGAGCCGCCGACCCTGAGCTGGGCCCCACGCGAAGCTCAAGTGCCGCCGCTTGAGGCGGATGCGCTGCCAGTCGCGCGGAAAGTCGAAATCCGGCCGGTTGACCCACCAGACATTTTCACCGCTCGCATCGAGCAGCTTGAACTGCAGCGTGTTCGGGGCGGCATCGCCGCGCAGGGAAAAGGAAAATT
>JBQTHU010000026.1:0-7919 GCA_052389535.1 Betaproteobacteria bacterium
CAGCCCGGAACAATCAGGACTATCAGGTCGCCGACATTGCACAGGCCGATTTCGGCCGCAAGGAAATCGGCATCGCCGAAACCGAAATGCCGGGTTTGATGGCGGTGCGCGACGAGTACAAGGGCCAGCAGCCGCTCAAAGGGGCCCGCATCGCCGGGTCGCTGCACATGACGATCCAGACCGCGGTATTGATCGAAACGCTGGTCAAGCTCGGCGCCGAAGTGCGCTGGGCCTCGTGCAATATTTACTCCACGCAGGATCACGCCGCCGCCGCGATTGCGGCGGCCGGCATTCCGGTATTTGCCTACAAAGGCGAGAGCCTGGAGGAGTACTGGGAATTCACGCACCGCATCTTCGAGTGGACGGACGGCGGCGGTCCCAACCTGATCCTCGACGACGGCGGCGATGCGACGCTGCTCGCGACACTCGGCGCGAAGGCGGAAAAGGATTCTGCCGTCGTTTCGCGCGCCACCAATGAGGAAGAGCGCGTGCTCTATGCCGCCATGCAGAAGCGCCTGAAGAGCACGCCCGGCTGGTACTCGAAAATGCTGTCCGGCATCCGCGGCGTCACGGAAGAGACCACCACCGGCGTGCACCGTCTCTACCAGATGGAGAAGGAGGGGCGGCTGCCGTTTCCGGCGATCAACGTCAACGATTCCGTCACCAAGTCCAAGTTCGACAACCTCTACGGCTGCCGCGAGTCACTGGTGGACGGCATCAAGCGCGCGACCGACGTGATGATCGCCGGCAAGGTCGCGGTGATCGCGGGCTACGGCGATGTCGGCAAAGGGTGCGCCCAGAGCCTGCGCGGGCTCGGCGCGAGCGTGTGGGTGACCGAGATCGACCCGATCTGCGCGCTGCAGGCGGCGATGGAAGGCTATCGCGTCGTGACCATGGACGAAGCGGCCGACAAGGGCGACATCTTCGTCACCGCGACCGGCAACATCAACGTCATCACCCACGAGCACATGGTGCGCATGAAGCACAACGCGATCGTGTGCAACATCGGACATTTCGATTCGGAGATCGACATCGCCAATCTGCGCGAATATCCCTGGGAAAACATCAAGCCGCAGGTCGATCACGTCATTTTCCCGAGCGGCAAGCGGCTGATCGTGCTGGCGCAGGGGCGGCTGGTGAACCTGGGCTGCGGGACCGGTCATCCCAGTTTCGTGATGTCCAACTCGTTCACCAACCAGGTGCTGGCGCAGATCGAGCTGAAGAACAATGCCGGAAAATACGGGAACAAGGTCTACGTGCTGCCCAAGCACCTCGACGAGAAAGTGGCGCGCCTGCATCTCAAGAAACTCGGCGCGCAGCTGACGACGCTCACCGAGGCGCAGAGCCGCTATCTCGGCGTGGACATGAGCGGGCCGTTCAAGCCGGATCACTACCGATACTGATGCCTGCCATCGATAAGCGGCGCACCTTCAGCTTCGAGTTCTTCCCGCCCAACACGCCGGAAGGACAGGACAAGCTGCGCGAGACGATCCGCCAGCTCGCACAGCTCAGGCCCGCGTTTTTCTCGGTGACGTTCGGCGCCGGCGGCTCGACGCGCGAACGCACGCTGGGCACCGTCCTTGATATCCGCGGCCAGGGATACGAGGCCGCCCCGCACATCTCGTGCATCGCCTCGACGACCGACTCGGTGCGCGAGATGCTGCAGCGCTACCAGGACCACGGCATCCGGCACCTGGTAGCGCTGCGCGGCGATCTGCCGTCCGGTCTGGCCACCGCCGGGGAATTCCGCTACGCCAACGAACTGGTGGCTTTTATCCGCAAGGAATTCGGCGATCACTTCGCCATCGAAGTGGCGGCGTATCCCGAATACCATCCGCAGGCGAGCACGCCCCAGGAAGACCTGCTTAACTTCAAGCGCAAGGTCGATGCCGGAGCAAACGCCGCCATCACGCAATATTTCTACAACCCGGCGAGCTACTATCACTTCGTGGATCAGTGCGTGGCGATGGGCATCACCATCCCCATCGTGCCAGGCGTCATGCCGATCGGCCGCTTCTCGCAGCTCGCGCGCTTCTCCGACGCCTGCGGCGCCGAAATCCCGCGGTGGATCAGAATGAAGCTGGAAAGCTACGGCGACGACGCGGCTTCGATACGAGCGTTTGGCCTGGACGTCGTGACGGCCCTGTGCGACGAGCTGCTAAGCAGCGGTGCGCCCGGACTCCACTTCTACACGCTCAACCAGCCCGTGCTGACGATGACGATCTGGCAGCGGCTCGGCCTCTAGCCGGTTTACCCGGCGGGCACCGCCGCCACCACGTCGATTTCGACGAGAAACTCCGGCTCAGCCAGCCGGCTCACGATGAGCAGCGTGTTGGCCGGCGTCGCCTTCAGCCTGCCCAGGCGCGCCATGCGCGCCTCGCGGAAATCCTTGATGAGTTCCGCGCTCGTCAAGTACGTCGTCGTCTTCACCACGTTGTCCCAGCCGGCATTCACGGATCGGAGCGCGAGTTCGATGTTGTCGTAAACGGCATGGGTCTGCGTGCGCACATCGGCTCCGCGCACCTTGTAGTTTTCGTCGGCGGGGGTCTGTCCCGAGAGGTAGATCATGCGCGCGCCCTGCACTTCCACCATCTGCGTGAGTCGTGGCGACTGCCACAAGCCGGCCGGGTTGCTATGACGCAGCACGAATGCAGGCTGCGCGACTGAGGCCATCTGCAACGCCTGCGCGGAGCGGTCGCGATCCAGATAACGCATGAGCATGGCGAGCGGGCTCGGAAAACGCAGGGTGAATGGCATGTCGGCCTCCTGTAGCAGTGCGGGTGCGGGGCGCGACATACTACCACGCAGAAAACCGCTGCAAACCGTCGCGCCGCCACCGTTATACTTGCGGCGAACGTACGCAGGACGCTTAACGCCGTAGAACCGCTCAAGGGGGGATTTTGGAAACCGTCACACTCGACGCGGCGCCCGCCGGGATAGAACCGAGCGTGGGCGAGCTTGTGCGTGAAACGAAGCTGCGCCCGCCGCACGAGGCCGTAGCACTGCTCGCGGGACACCCGCCCGCCACTGTGTCCCGGGTGCTGATCGAGCTCAATCCCGCATTCACGCAGGACATCCTGGCCGATCTCGATCCCGATTTTTGCCGGCAGGTAATGGCCGCGACACCGCCCGATATCGCCGAGCAATGGACGGTGAACCGGAAGTTTCCACCTGGCTCGATAGGGCGGTTGATGGAGCCGGCCGCCGCGGTGTTCAGGCCCGAGGAGTCCGTGGCCCAGGCGATCGAGCATCTGCGCGCGCTGATCAAGACGCGCTTCGTAACGTACGGCTACGTGGTCGATCGTGACGGCAGGCTGATCGGCGTCATCACCATGCGCGACCTCCTGTTTTCCGAGGGCGAGGTGCTCCTGCGCGACATCATGCTGCGCGCGGTCTTCCATCTTGCAGGCGACATGCCGCTTGCGGATGCGATGCGGCTGGTGCTGGACCGTCACTATCCGGTCTATCCGGTGTGCGACCCGAACGGCGCGCTGATCGGGCTCGTGCGCGGGCAGGCGATGTTCGAGGAGCAGGCGATCGAAATCACGGCGCAGCCCGGCGCCATGGTCGGGGTGGAAAAGGAAGAGCGGCTCGCTACGCCGTGGCAGCAAAGCCTCAAGTTCCGTCACCCCTGGCTGCAGCTCAACCTGCTGACGGCGTTCGTTGCCGGTGCGGTCGTGGGCATATTCCAGGACACGCTCGATCGCCTGGTGATCCTCGCGCTGTTTCTTCCGGTGCTGGCCGGCCAGTCCGGGAATACCGGGTGCCAGGCGCTCGCCGTCACGCTGCGCGGGCTCACGCTGGGTGAACTCAAGCCCGGGAAGGAACGCGCGCTGGTGATCAAGGAAGCTTTCCTGGGACTCATGAACGGGGCGGTCGTCGGTCTGGTGGCCGGAGCGGGCATGTACTACGTCGCGGCCTGGCAAAACTCCGAGCACGCGCTGCTTCTCGGGGTCGTGGTGTGGCTCGCCATGATCGGAAGCTGTGTGGCGAGCGGCGTATCGGGCGCCATGGTCCCGCTTACGTTGAAGCGCCTCGGGGCCGATCCCGCGACGGCGTCCAGCATCTTTCTCACCACGGCGACCGACGTGGTCAGCATGGGCCTCCTGCTCGGGCTGGCCGCTTTGCTGATCCGCTAGCGAACCGTGAATAAAATTGCTAGGGTGGCGGCATACCCGCCGGTTGCCGCCCCACGGGCTTCTTGCGATACCTCGATTCCGCACAAAGACAAACTGGAGACCCTGAAACGATGACACATCCCGATTACGCGCGCGCCGTACGCCATATCACACCCGAAGCTGTTACCAGGACGCTCATGGAAATGGTGGACATCGCGAGTCCCACCGGTCGCGAGGGAGAACTGGCGCAGTACATCGTCGCACGCCTGGCCCGGGCCGGGTTCGATGCCCGCCTGCAGGAAGTGAGCGAAGGGCGACCCAATGGCGTCGGCGTCCGGCCCGGGACCGGCCACGGCATCAACCTGCTCTTCACCGGCCACATGGACACCTCCTACGACGGTGACGAGGATTACCTGAAAGGAGAAGGCTTCAAGGCGAAAGCGGTGCTGCGCGACGGCTGGATCTGGGGGCTCGGCGCGAACAACATGAAAAGCGGCCTCGCCTCTGCGCTTGTCGCGGTGGAGGCCATCTGCCGGGAGGGCATCGCGCTCAAAGGCGACATTTCCTACGGCGGCGTGGTAGGCGAAACGGAAAAAGCGGCGGTGGACGAGTTCAGGGGCGGGTCGGTCGCAGGCTACGGCGTCGGCACGCGGCACATGGTCCTGCACGGCATCACCGGCGATTATTCCATCCTGTGCGAGCCGACGGGGCTGCGGGTCTGCACCGCCAATATGGGCGCCTTGTGGGCCAAGATCACGGTCGGCGGGACGGTGAGCCACGCGGCGCTGTCGCGCGACCCCAGCGTAGTGAACGCAATACGCGAGATGCACGCGCTGCAGGCGGCGCTGGAAAGCTGGATCGCCGGATACGAGAAGCAGCACGTCTACATGGGCGAGCATCCCAACGTCACCATCGCGGCGATCCGCGGCGGCCTGCCGTGGCGGCTCGCCCGCAACCCGTTCGAGTGCAGCCTGTACCTCGACATCCGCACGGTTCCCGGGCAAACGCTGGAGCAGGTGAAGCGGTCGCTGCGCCGCGTCCTGCGCGAATTCGCGGCTTCGCGCAGCCGTCCGGAGCCTGTGCTCGAGTTTTTTGTGAATGATCCACCCACCGTGATCGCGGAGGACGAACTGATCACCCGGGTGATGCGCGACTCGCACCACCGGGTGACCGGCAAGGATGCTCAGCTCATCATCCGCCGCCCCGGCGCAGACTCCACCCATCTCAACCGTTACGATGTGCCGTGCATCTGTTACGGCCCCGGCGGGCGTAGCCACCCCGACGCCAAGGGGCTGATGCACGCCGTCGGCGAGCACGTGCCCGTGGAGAATCTCGTAATCGCCGCCCAGGTGTACCTCGATGCGGCGCTCGACATCTGCAGCCGGGATGCCGCAAACTAGCCGCGGAAATCTGCCGAAGCGCGATGAGCGTCCCTGCCACAGCAAGCGCGAAGCCGACGGACCTGATCAGCGCGCGCGTGCGCCCTGAAAGCGCCGCCACCATACTCTGCCGCAACGTATCGAAGACCTATCAGACCATAGAAGGCGATCGTATCCACGCGCTCGCGGACATCGATCTCGCGGTCCGGGAGGGCGAGTTTCTCACCCTGGTCGGACCGAGCGGCTGCGGCAAGAGCACGCTGCTGCGGCTGCTTGCGGGCACCCTGCCGAAAACCGCGGGAGACATTTACATCCGCGGTGTGCCGGTGGTCGGGCCGCGCCGCGACATCGGCATCGTGTTTCAGACCGCGACGCTGCTGCCGTGGCGCAACGTGCTGCAGAACACGCTGCTGCCCGCCGATGTGCAGGGCCTGGACCGCAAGACCTACACGGAACGCGCGCACAGCCTGCTGCGCATGGTGGGTCTCGCCGGCTTCGAGCGGAAGTATCCTTTCGAGCTCTCGGGCGGCATGCAGCAGCGCGTCTCCATCACGCGCGCGCTGGTGCACGATCCGGCGGTGCTGCTGATGGACGAGCCGTTCGGCGCGCTCGACGCGCTCACACGCGAGCAGATGAACCTCGAGCTCCAGCGCATCTGGGCGGCGTCCGGCAAAACCGTCTTTCTCATCACCCATAGCATCAGCGAAGCGGTTTTTCTTGCGGACCGCGTGGTCGTGATGTCGGCGCGGCCGGGCCGTATCCTCGCCGAGCTGGACGTGAGCTTCCCGCGGCCGCGCACGCTCGATGTCATGGGGACGCCCGAGTTCGGGCGGCTGGTGACGGAAATCCGCCATCAGCTCGCGGCGAGCGGCGCGTTGGACTGACCATAACTATCGCACCTGGAAAGGAGAACGACATGAAGTGGATCGTTGCTACGTTGACGCTGACGCTCGCGTGGGGCGCTACGCTGCAGCACGCAGGCGCCCAGGCACTGCAGAAAATCACGCTTCTGCATTCACAGCCCCAGATCACCGCCGCCTTCGCCTACTCCAGTTCGCTGCCGATCTACCTCGGTTACTTCAAGGAAGAAGGGCTGGAGGTGGAGGTCAACCCCATGGCGGGCGCGGCCGCCGCGATGCAGCTCGTGGTGGGCGGTCGGGCCGATTTCGCGATCGGCAATCCGTCCGGCGCGATGATCGCGATCCAGAAAGGCGCCGACGTGCGCTTCTACTACACATCCATCCGCGGCGATATTTTCGGTGTCGCGCTGCCCGCCGAAACCGGTATGAAGAACCTCGCCGATCTCAAGGGGAAAACCATCGGGGTATCGAGCTTCGCGAGCGGCGGCACCAACTACGTCAAGGGCCTCATGAAGACCATCGGTCTCGAGTCGGGCAAGGACTACAACCTCGTCGAGGTAGGGGTCGGTGCGCGCGCAGCCGGCGCGTTCAAGTCGAAGCAGATCGACGCATTCTCGCTCTGGGACGAAGCCTACGTAACCCTGCAGCAGGGCGGCATCCCGTTCTCCAATATCATCCGCGACCCGCGCGCCGACGGGCATGCAGTCGGCTCCATTCTGGCCAAGAGCTCCGACTACACCGCCCGGCGCAAGACGCTGATCGGCGTGGCGCGCGCCATCGCCAAGGCGCAGCTTTTCCAGCACACCAATCCCGAGGCCGCGATACGCATCCACTGGAAGGTCTATCCGCAGACCGCGCCGCGCGACGGCATCACCGATGCCGCGATCAAGCGCGAGCTGAACGTGCTCGCGGTGCGCACCAAGCTGATATCGAAGAACGCCATGAACACCAGCAAGTGGGGCGATCTGCCGCGGGAGGTCATGGAGAAGTTCCAGGCCTACCTCGTGGAGACGGAAGTCGTGCCCAAGGCGATAGACGTCGGCGCTTACTACACCAACGAGCTCATCGACGAAATCAACAAGTTCGACGAGGCGGCGGTGGTGAAGCGGGCGCGCGAGTTCAAGCTTTGATGGACCAGGCGCCGCCCGCGGCGCTGGCCGCGGCGCGCTCCGAACCCGGCGTTTCTTCGGGCGTCCGCACCCGCCTGGCCTCGCGCATCCGCAGCCGGCCCGAGTGGATCTGCGTGCCCCTGACGCTGGTGGTGGCGATTGGCGGGTGGGAATGGTACGTGAAAGCCTACCAGGTGAGCGTTGTCATCCTGCCTCCGCCTTCCCAGATCGTGAGCGCGCTGTACTCCGGCCTGGCGAGCGGCCTATATCTGAAGGCTCTGGCGGTCACGTTGCAGGCGATCGTGTTCGGTTTCCTGCTTTCGGCGTCGGTGGCGTTCGTGCTCGGCACGCTCATCAGCCAGATCCGCCTGCTCGAAGCGACGATCTATCCCTATGTCGTCGCGCTGCAGACGCTGCCCAAGATCGCGATCGCCCCGCTCATTCTGGTGTGGG
>JBQTHU010000027.1:0-4613 GCA_052389535.1 Betaproteobacteria bacterium
CTTCACGCCCATCGCGCGCGCACGCGACTCGAAGAGCTGCTTCGGCCCCATGAGCGCCACCGAGGCGCGCTCCGTCACCGCCGGCCGCATCCATTTCTCCTGAAAGCCGTGGTGGACGTTGCTGCCCTGAAAGACGGCGCCCTTCAGCCGCTTTGCCTCGACATAAGCGAGCTTCGCCGCCCAGTAGCCGCCGTAGCTCCCGCCCCACACGCCGAGGCGCGTCGCGTCGATGTCCTTGCGCGTAAGGAGATAATCGATGAACGCCGAGAAGACGCGCTCGGCACGCGGGTCGGTATAGGCCATCGGGTTCTCGCCCGTGCCCGGCATGTCGATGGCAAACCCGGCGAGCCCCGCTTCGTGCATCGCGCCGTGCGCGCGCGTGCGGTCCTCCTTCCAGCCATCCACGCCGCCCCAGTGCATGACGACCGGCGCTTTCGCGATCCCGCGCGGCCGCTGCAGGTAGCCGATCAGCGACGTCCCTTCGAATGGAATCTCGACGATTTCGAGCGGCGGATCGAAGTACTGCGCGGCCTTGCGAAAGACGCTCAGCGAGCGGCGATAGGCCGTCTCCTTGCCGGCGCTGGTCGGGCAGGGATAGCGCGCGACGCGAAAATAGTTGAAGGCGAGGAGGTACACCTCGCGCAGCCGTCCCTTGTCTCCAGCGCTCTTCGCGAGCCTGTCGCCCTCCTCTTCGTACTTGTCGCCCCACTCCGACCATCGGCGCGCCCATTCGTCGGGATCGAGGCTCGCGAGCGCATCGGCAACGGCATTTGCTTCTTCGGCCTTGATGCCCTCGAGCGGGTTGCGGTGGCCCGCCCGCTTCCTGATTTCCCCTTTCACATCGGCGAGCGGCCGTTCGCGTATCGTTGCATCGGTTTTGATCGTCATTGCGTTGGTCCCATGTCATGGAAGGCGCGCATCATCGGCGGCGACCGCATCGTGGAATCGGCCGTGCCGCACCCGCCGCGACGATCATAAATCAAGCCGCCCGCGCACGATAGAACGGGCGGCCCGGCGGAACCCTTGCAGCGGCCACCGGTCGCACTATGACCCATCGTTCACCCACAGGAGGTCTCATATGAGCGTATTGACGTGGATATTTCTGGGTCTCGTCGCCGGGGCGCTGGCAAAGCTCATCATGCCGGGCGATCAGGGGGGCGGCTTCATCATGACCATCCTGCTCGGCATCGTGGGCGCGCTGGTCGGGGGATTTCTCGGAACGGCGATCTTCGGCTGGAGCGATCTCTCGGGCTTCGATCTGCGCAGCATCGGCATCGCGATCGTCGGCGCCCTGATCGTGCTTTTCATATACGGACTCGCCACCCGCCGGCGCGGCTGACACCGCCCGTCGCCCGAGAAACCGGCGACCGGCCATGCGCACAGCAGCCGGCGCCGGTTTTTTCGCGCCATGTTTCCCTATCACGACGAGAATGCGACGCAGCGCACGCCGTACGTCACGTTGATACTCATTGCGATCAACGTGCTCGCATGGCTCGTGGTGCAGGGCGCCGGCACCACGCTGCCGCTCGCGCGCTCGGTGTGCGAGTTCGGGCTCATCCCGGGAGAACTGACCGCATCCATTCCTGCCGGCACGCGCTTTCCCATGGGCGAGGGACTGGTGTGCCTCACCGATCCCGGCCGCCAGGTCGCCAATGTCATCACCTCGATGTTCCTGCACGGCTCATGGATGCATCTGCTCGGCAACATGTGGTTCCTGTGGCTGTTCGGAAACAACATCGAGGATTCCATGACGCGTCCCCGCTTTGTCGCGTTCTACCTGCTGTGCGGGCTGGGCGCGGCGCTCGCGCAGGTGTTCGCGAGTCCCGCGTCCAACGTACCGATGGTCGGGGCATCAGGTGCGATCAGCGGCGTGATGGGCGCCTATCTGGTCCTGTTTCCGCGCGTGCGCGTGTTCACGCTGGTGCCGCTCGGCGTGTTCATCACTTCCTTCGCACTGCCCGCATGGATGATGCTGATCTACTGGGCAGTGCTGCAGTTCTTCGGCGGCGTGACCAGCATCGTCGCGGAGCAGACCGGCGGCGTCGCCTTCTGGGCGCATCTCGGTGGATTCGTCGCGGGCGTGGTCCTGATCAAGCTGTTCGAGAAGCCGGACCGACTGGCCGGACACAGGTCGCATCACTGGCAGCCGCGGCGCGTGGGTTGGCGTTGACGCAAGTACTGGGCTAATCTTTCCGCGTCTGTCCCTTCATTACACGAGCGCGCCCATGAAGAAGATCTGCTCCCCCGGTGTTCTCTACCTCGCGGCGCTGCTCGTCGCACCGCATGTGTCCGACGTGGCGGCGCAGAATTACCCGACCAGGCCGATCCGGCTCATCGTGCCGTTCGCGCCGGGCGGCGGAACCGACATGGTGGCGCGCGTGATCGCGCCCAGGCTCTCGGAGCGGCTCGGCGGCACGCCCGTCATCGTGGACAACCGCGGCGGCGGCGGCGCGGTGATCGGCACGGCGATGGCGGCCCGGGCCACGCCGGACGGCTACACGCTGCTGGTATGCGATACGGCGCACACCATCCAGCCGGTGCTGCAAAAGCTCGAGTACGATCCGGTCCGATCCTTCTCGCTGATCGCCTCGCTCGTGACCGGCGACAGCATGCTGGTGTCACCGGCGAGCCTGCCGGTGAAGTCGCTGCAGGATTTCATCATGCTCGCGAAACAGAAGCCGGGCCAGCTCGTGGCGGGAACCGCCGGCCCCGGCAGCAGCGGGCATATGGCGCTGGAATTGTTCAGGGTGATGGCCGGGATCGACCTCATCATGGCGCACTACAAGGGCGCCGGCGCCGCGACCATCGACTTGCTCGGCGGCACCGTTCACGTCTCCAACGTGACGATACAGGCCGCGGTCCCGCACCTGAAAACCGGCCGGCTGAAGGCGCTCGGCGTCGGCGGCGCAAAACGCAGCCCGATCCTGCCCGACGTCCCGACCGTTTCCGAATCCGGCTTAACCGGCTACCTGTCAACCGGCTGGCGTGGCCTGATGGGGCCGGCGGGCGTCCCTGCGTCGATCACGGCTCGATTGACGCGCGAAGTAAAGACAGTGCTGACGTCCGATGAAGTGAAGACGCATTTCGCGAACAGCGCGATGGACATCGATTACCGCGATCCGAAAGAGTTCGCGGTATTCATCTCCGAGGAGATCAAGCGCTGGAAGGGTGTGGTCAGCAAGGCGAACATCAGCCTGCAGCCGCAGAAGTGAGTCCCCTCCGGGTGTAACGCCGCGGTCCGTTTTCTTTGGCGACGGCGTTTCAGTCCGCCAGTATTCCGAGCAGCACCAGCAGGCAGGCGATGTAGCGCAGCAGCGGCCCGAGCCACGGACGCCAGGATGGCACTGCGAGAATCGGACCGTGACTTTTCATGATGGTTGCGCGGCGTCTTCCTTCAGGTTCACCCGAGCACCGCCAGCACCGCCCCTATCCCGAGCACCCACAGCAGCGCGGTAATGACGAGCAGCAGGCAAGTGAACAGGCTCGAGAGGATTTGCATGGGACTATCGCAGAACCGAAAGGACGAGCAACAGGATCACGATGATGAAGATGGCGGCGATGGTGTACATGACGAGCGTCGCGAGTGTCGGAGCGGGATCGTGGTCCGGACTTTCCATCGTCAGAGGAGCAGTGCCGCGACCTCGATCAGCGTCGATACGAGCGCTATCGCAGCCCCCGCCCCATGCACCAGCGTGGTGACGAGCGATGACACGATTTCATACGTTCTGAACGACAGCACGGTTGTCAGAATGCATTGCTGCCGTTAAATGCATTCGCTGGCATCCTACCCGCCGCGTAATCCGGAAAGGCGCGCGCTATAGCGACATTTGCGCGACGGCGCTTGCGATTCAAGGACATAAGCGCAATTCGGATGCATAAGTTTTGCGCAACGCGCCGTCCGAAAAATAGTCCTACCAGTGCTGCAGTCTTTTTGAGAAAGGAGCGAATATGGTTGCCAGCAAGTATCTCCTCACTGCGATCGCTGCCGCTGTATTCAGCGCAATGGCTGGATGCTCGGCGAGCGGATCCGCAAGCGGGAGTGGAGCCGGATCCGCCAGCGGAGGCGGCTCGATGACGCACGATGGCAGCAGTACCGGTTCTTCCACCTCGACGGATGATAGCCGCCGCAGTTCCTCCACCACCACGAGCCCGTCGGGTTCGGCGAGCGGCGCTGCCAGCGGCAGCGGAGCCGGGTCCGCCAGCGGAACCGGCACCACCCACGATGGCGGCAACACCGGCACGGCGAGCGGATCGGCGAGCGGCACCGGCAGTGGCGCGGCAAGCGGATCGACAACGCGCGATCCGGAGCGGCGCAGTAACGAAACCGTTTCGCCTTCGGGCAGCAGCTCGTCGAGCGGCGCGGGAGCTTCTTCCGGTTCCTCAACCTCTACAACCACTCGGTAAGTTCCAGTTGTACCAGGTTTGCAGGGCCGCCATTCGCGGCCCTTTTTTTGTGATTTAATGCGCTACGAGCCAATCTCTCGCTCCGTGGAGGCGTAAGAAAATTCCTGACATACAGGCGGGCACGTTTGCCGTAAAGTCCTTGCAAAACAGCAGCCGTTCGGCGCGCCATAGTTTCGAAAGAGTGCCGAGCGGGCACCTGCGCGTTTTAC
>JBQTHU010000028.1:0-28643 GCA_052389535.1 Betaproteobacteria bacterium
CTCAAAGTCGCGATTCCGGTCACAGCCGTGCTGATGCCGGAACTCTTCCCGCGCACGCTGGAGTGGGTGCTGTTCTGGACTTCCATCATGCTCTCCAGCGGAACGCTGCTTTTCAGCGGCATACCGGCCGCGCTATACGAACGTCTCGTCGAAAACGATGAGGAAAGCACGACGTCGATGTGGATCTGGCTCGCCGGCGCGACGTTGCTGACTCTGCCGGCGATCCAGCGCTTTGCATAGCGTCCACAAAGCGTTTTTCCCGGGCCGGGAACGCCTCTGCCGCGTGGTAAAATTCACCGCCTCCGGAGAGGTGGATGAGTGGTTTAAGTCGCACGCCTGGAAAGCGTGTGTACGGTGAAAGCCGTACCGCGGGTTCGAATCCCGCCCTCTCCGCCAGCCGCCTGGGTCACGACTTATGGAGAAGCTCCGCGCAGCGGTTCACGCTGCGCACTTCGAACGTTCGTCGATCAGGTACCGGAGCGCGCTGGCGTCCGCTGAATCAATGGCGACGATTCGCACTCCTAGAAAACCGTCGTCGGCAACGTGTCGAACTTCAATAAGACAAGACAACTGCGTGTCCTGTGTCACGTGAAGCGTAAAGCGCATTTGATCTCCAACCTTCGGCGATGCAATAGACAGTAGTTGGAAGCCGCGCTCGTTCATGTCTTCGACCAAGCAAAGATAAGACGATCCGGAATACTCCAGGCACCCCTTCAGGCTGGCCTTGAAGCGAGTGTATCGTCGAACACCTTTGCCGGACGGCATCCTTCTCTCGCCGTGACCATGCGTCGCTCGTGCAGATTCCATTAGTCCCTCCACCATCAGTTTTTCCCGCTTATTAGCCCGCACGATCCGTGCCACTTCCGCCGGCATGCGTGAACGATTTCACGGTATCGCAGTAAGACGCTGACCACGCAGCGAATGTGAAAAGCGGCGGCGGTGCGATTTCGTCTCAATAGGTGACATGATTCTGCAGGAAATGACGCATAGCGTCACTCGCCATACGAGGTAACAGCACCGGACGGCGCATGTAGTGAACGGGCGCCATGTGCGCGCCACACCGTGTAAGAGACTGGCGTACTACCGCGACTGCGGGACGATCAGCGGCCCGCCGTTCGACGTGCCCCTGAAGTGCGTCCGTCGCGGGCCGCCGTGTATGTCGATCCACCGGCGGCGATAGTCCTCGGCTTCCGCATGGCGCCCCTGTGCTTCGTAGAGCGCCGCGAGATAGCGCAACGCCACGCCTACGTCCTGATGCCGGGGGCCGAGATTCTTTTCGAGTATCGCGAGCGCCTGCACGAATAGCGGTTCGCTCTCGGCATCGCGGCGCTGAAAACGATACATCCGTCCCAGGTCGAGCAGGATGAACGCCACGCTCGTGTGGTCGTTCCCCTTGCTCCTGATCCATAGCGGCAGTGCCCGCTGATAAGCCTGTTCCGCGTCGCCATAACGCCCGGCCTTCTCGTATACCGCCGCAACGTCGAGAAGCGTGATTGCGACTTCCGGATGATCCGCCCCGAGCGTCTGCTGGAACATGCCGAGCGCGCGCTCGTACAACACTGCGACGTCGTTCCAGCGGCTTTGCGCGCGGTAAACGAGCGCGACGAAAGTCTTCAGAACGCGCGCGATGTTGGGGTGTGTCGGCCCGTGGATCTGTTCCAGCGCGATTACGGCCCGCAAGTAGCTGCGCTCCGCTTCGGGATAGCGGCCCTGCCTCAGGTAGAGCTCGGCGATTTTCAGCCAGACGCCCGCCTGCTGCGGCCGTCCCGCGGTCTCCAGTATCGCAAGCGACTGCCGGTAGAACGTCTCGGCTTCGCTGTAGCGTGACTGCGCCTTGTACGCACTCGCCAGGCTGATGAGGGTGCCCGCCCGCCGCAGGTCCTGCGCCTCGAAAGACTCCGCCTCTTTCAAGGCCGCCTCGAAATGGCGGACGGCGTCGGCATGCTGATTCTGGTTGAAGGCTGCACTGCCGGCGTGCATATGATCGGTCCACGGGTCCGCGGTTGCGGTGCCGGCGCACCACGACAACAGCGCGCCCGCGAGAAGCATATGCGTGCCGCGCCGACCAGCCCGGCTCGATCCTGATGCGTCTGTCCGGTTCTCTTTCCTCCGCATTGTCTTCCTTATTGTGCTGGACGAGGCCCGTCTGACGCTTCGGAACGGGCAGAGAAATTATTACATGGTCATGGGCTTAGGTTCATGTCTTGAAGTGGGATATCAACCGCAGTACACAATATGTAGCGCCTGCGGCGTTGCGAAACCGCAATTCGTGTCGCGCTTACGCAACAGCAGGCGGCCGGCGGTGAAGCAAGAACCAATCGTTGCGCGCCCGCAGCGCCACGGAAAATGCGATCAGGCGCTGGCAGCCGCGAGGGCGGCGCGAATCTGGTCCAACGCCGCCGGGTCCTCGATGGTGGTGAGGTCTCCCGGATCGCGCCCTTCTGCGAGCGCCTGGATGCTGCGCCTCAAGAGCTTGCCGGAACGCGTCTTCGGCAGCAGTGTCACGAAATGCACGTGGGCGGGCCGTGCGATGGCGCCGAGCTGCGAATCCACGGTGTCCATCACTTCCTTCTCGTGGTCGCGACGCAGCTGGGGTGTCTCGATCCTGGCCGCGTCTTTCACCACGGCGAAGGCGAGCGGCATCTGGCCCTTGATCGGGTCGGCGACACCCACCACTGCGACTTCCGCGATGTTGGGATGGGCCTGGACGGCTTCCTCGATCTCGCGCGTCCCGAGCCGATGACCTGCGACGTTGATCACGTCGTCGGTGCGCCCGAGGATGTAGTGGTAACCGTCCGCATCCCGTATGCCCCAGTCGAACGTCGAATACACGAGCCGATCCTTGAAGCCGCTGAAGTAAGTCTGCACGAAGCGCTGGTCATCGCCCCACACCGTGGTCATGCACCCCGGTGGAAGTGGCGGCAGGATGGATACCACGCCTTTTTCATTGGGCCCCGCCTCCGCGCCGTCGCTCTCGCGCAGCAACCTGAGGTCGTACCCGAACGCGGGAAAGCTGGGACTCCCGTACTTGACCGGAGTGTGCTCGATGCCCGGCACCGAGGTGAGTATCGGCCAGCCGGTTTCGGTCTGCCAGTAATGGTCGATCACCGGCCGGCCGAGCGCCTCCGCCATCCAGCGGTGCGTCGGCTCGTCGAGCGGCTCTCCCGCGAGGAACAGATGCTTGAGGCTGCTGAGGTCGTATTTCCTGAGATACGCCGGGTCCTGTTTCTTGAGCACGCGCGCCGCGGTGGGTGAGGAAAACATCACGCTCACCTTGTTCTCTTGCACGATCTTCCACCAGATGCCGGCATCCGGCCGGATCGGCAGGCCCTCGTACAGGATGGTCGTCATGCCGTGGATGAGCGGCCCGTACACGATGTAGGAGTGTCCCACCACCCAGCCGATGTCGGAGGTGGTGAACATCGCTTCGCCGGGATTGCCGCAGTAGATGTGTTTCATCGAAGCGGCGAGCGCGACGGCATAGCCGCCCGTATCGCGCTGCACGCCTTTCGGCCGCCCGGTCGTCCCTGATGTGTAGAGGATGTAGGACGGCTCGCTCGATTCGAGCCACGTCACCGGGACTTCCGCGCTCATTTGTTGTTCGCGCAGCGCCGCGTAGTCGAGGTCGCGGTCCGCTACGAAGGCGAGATCCTTGTCGACCCCGCGGTTCACGAGGATCACCGTCCGCGGTGGATGCTTCGCGAGGCGCAGGGCCTCATCGACGAGATGCTTGTAGTGGATCGGTTTTCCCCCGCGCATGCCGGCGTCCGCGGTAATCATGAGCCTGGGCTGCGCGTCGTCAATGCGCGAAGCAAGGCTGTGCGAGGCGAACCCGCCGAACACTACCGAGTGGATCGCACCGATGCGCGCGCAGGCGAGCATCGCGAACACCGCTTCCGGGATCATCGGCATGTAGATCAGCACGCGATCGCCTTTCGCGACGCCCTGTGCGGCGATGATTGCGGCGCAGCGATTCACCTCGGCGTACAGTTCGCGGTAGGTATAGGTCCGATTCTGCCCCGTTTCGGTCGAGATGTAGAGCAGCGCCTTCTGATCGCCTCGCTCCGCCAGATGGCGGTCGACGGCGTTGTGGCACAGATTGGTGAGTCCGCCCACGAACCATTTCGCGAACGGCGGCCGGCTGTAATCGAGGACGCGCTCGAAGCGCTTTTTCCAGTCGATGAGCCGTGCCTGCTCGACCCAGAACTCATCGCGCCGCTCGATGGAGCGCTTGTGGAAGTCGCTGTAGGCACCCATTGCATCCTCCTCCGCAGTCGAGTCCCCGATGCTACGACAACCGGCCCGCTGCACCGTTTGATCCAGCGCAACGTTAGCCGCGGTCTGCTTACGAAATCCTGACGACCGCCCGCCCCCGCCCGGTACCCTTCAGCAGCTTGTCGAACTGCGCCGGCAGATCGTCGAGCGCGATGCTGTGCGCGATGTCCGACAGATGGCGCGGTTTCAGATCCGTCGCGAGCCTTTCCCATACCCGCCTGCGCAAGGGCATGGGGGTGAAGGCGGAGTCCACGCCGATCAGCCGCACGCCGCGCAGGATGAACGGGAGCACGGTGGTCTTGAGCTCGATTCCCCCGGCATTCCCGAAACTCGCGATAGCCCCGTGCGGTTGCATGGTGCGGGTGAGCCATGCGAGCTGCTCGCCGCCCACCGAATCGAAGGCCGCCGCCCACAGCGCTTTCTCGAGCGGCCGTGTGCCGGGATCGATGCTGGAACGCGCAAGAACCTCGCTCGCGCCGATGCGCTTGAGAAATCCGTGCTCGGTGTCTTTTCCGGTCACCGCGGTGACCGCGTATCCCAGCGCAGCCAGCATGTCGATCGCGAGCGTTGCCACGCCGCCGGTCGCGCCGTTCACCAGTACCTTGCCGTTTTCCGGCTTCATGTCGTTCTGCTCGAGCAGGCAGATCGCAAGCGCGGCGGTGTAACCCGCAGTGCCGATCGCCATGGCTTCGGACAGCGTGAGCCCCTTCGGCAGCGGCACCATCCAGTCGGCAGGCACGCGGCAGTATTCCGTGTAGCCACCGTCATGCGCGACGCCCATGTCGTAGCTGGTGCAGATCACTTCGTCGCCGGCCTTGAAGCGTGAATCGATCGAGGACACCACGGTGCCGGCGGCGTCTATGCCGCCCACCAGTGGGAACTGGCGGATGATCTTCCCGCCGCTGCCGGTGCCGGCCAGGGCATCCTTGTAATTGACGCTGGAGCACGCGGTGCGGAACACCACCTCGCCCTGAGAAAGCTCCTCCAGGCTCATCTCCACGACCCGCCCCGCGGTTCTGCCGCCCTCGTCGAATATGCGAAACGCCTTGAACCGTTCCATGTGCTCCAGTCCTCTAAGGCAGGTGCGGCTGCGCGAGATAGTTGCGCGTCTGCATCTCGGTCAGCCGGCTGACGAGCCGCTCCTTGAGCGATACGTTCAATCCCGTCTGAAACCGATCACCGCTCTCTCCGGTGTCAATCAGCTCCGGCACCGGCACTGCCGCAGCGATGACCATCTTCACCCGCCGGTCGTAGAACTCGTCGATCAGCCACACGAAGCGCCGCAGCCTGTCCGTATCGCCCGCCGTGAAGCTAGGCACGCCGGACAGCAGCACGGTGTGGTAACGACGGGCTAGTTCGATGTAGTCCGCCTTGGCCCGCGGGCCCTCGCATAGCTCGCGGAAATCGAACCACGCGACGCCGCCCGTCTCGCGCCGCACCCGGATCATTCTACTCTCGATCTCGAGTTCGCCCGCCTCTCCCGGCTCGCCGCCGGCCACCGCGTCGAAGGCCTGCGCGAGCCGCCGATCGGTCTCCGCCCCCACGTGATACACGCCCGCGCGCTCCAGCTCTCGCAGGCGGTAATCCATAACGCCCTTCGCCTCCACGACCTCGAAATGCTCCTTGATGAGATCGATCGCCGGGAGGAACTGGTTGCGCTGCAAGCCATAACGGTACAGCTCATCCGGCGCGAAGTTCGAGGTGGTGACCAGCACCAGTCTCTGCTGCAGCATGCCTTCGAGCAGCCGGCGCATCAGCATGGCGTCGGTAATGTCGGTGATGTGAAACTCGTCCAGGCAGACGAGGCGCACGTCACGGGCCAGATCGCGCGCTATGGCGGCGAGCGGCTCGGCGCGCCCCTGGTGCGCACGCAGCCCGCGGTGAATCTCCTGCATGAAGCGATGAAAGTGCGCGCGGCGCTTGCGCGCGAGCGGCACGCACTTGAAAAACCCGTCCATGAGAAAACTCTTGCCCCGGCCCACGCCCCCCCACAGGTAGATGCCTCGAACGGGGTGTCGCCTCCGCAGCCTTCGAAAGAGCCAACTTTCCTGCCGGTCGAACGCCACGAGTTCGTGATGGAGACGATCGAACGACCGCAGCACCTGTTCCTGGGCCGTGTCGAGTGTGTAGCCGTGCGCGCGTGCGTAAGTGCGCAGGCAATGCGCAAGCTCGGAGGAAGGTGCCTGGGCCGGATGGTCGGTACGGTGCACGCCGTGCGCGGGCGGCGCCGTATCGTTGCTCACAGGTTGAGGGTGCGCTTGTCCACGGCGAGCGCCGCTTCCTTCATCGCCTCGGCGAGCGAGGGATGCGCGTGGCAGATGAGCGCGATGTCCTCGGATGCGGCGCCGAACTCCATGGCCACCACCGCTTCCGAGATCAGCTCGGAGGCCATCGGGCCGATGATGTGGGCGCCCAGGATGCGATCGGTCCTGGCATCGGCGAGCAGCTTGGCGAAGCCGGTGGTGTCGCCCAGCGCGCGGGCGCGTCCGTTGGCCATGAAGGGGAAGCTTCCGGCGCGATACGCGATGCCTTCGGCCTTGAGCTGCTGCTCCGTCTTGCCGACCCAGGCGATTTCAGGCGAGGTATAGATCACCCACGGGACGGTGTTGAAGTCCACGTGTCCGTGCTGCCCGGCAATGCGTTGTGCGACGGCGACGCCCTCTTCTTCAGCCTTGTGCGCCAGCATCGGGCCCCGCACCACGTCGCCGATCGCCCAGACGTTCGGAAGATTGGTGCGGCATTCGTTGTCCACGGCGATGAACCCGCGCTCGTCGATCTTGAGCCCGACCGCTTCGGCGCCGAGCCCCGGCGTGTTGGGTGCCCTCCCGATGGCGACGATCAGCTTGTCGAACGTTGCGTTTTGCTCCTTGCCCGTACCATCGAGGTATTCGACCGCGACGTTCTTTTTTGCCGTGACCCGCGTGAGCTTGACGCCAGTCTGGATCTTCAGCCCCTGTTTGCCGAATACCTTCCACGCTTCCGCGGCCACCTGCTCGTCGGCTGCGCCCAGGAACGTCGGCAAAGCCTCGAGTATCGTCACTTCGGCGCCGAGCCGTCGCCACACGCTCCCCATTTCAAGCCCGATCACACCGGCGCCCACCACGCCGAGCCGCTTCGGCACTTCGGCAATCGCGAGTGCTCCGGCGTTGTCGAGGATGAACTGGTCGTCGAAGCCGGCGCCCGGCAGCGCGCGTGGAGTGGACCCGGTCGCAATGATGATGTGCCTCGCAGCCAGCGTTTCGCCGTTGGTGCCTGCAACTCTTACTTCCAGGGCGCCGTTCGCGCGTGCAAGCGCGCCGCGTCCGTGGGAAAACGCGACCTTGTTCTTTCTGAAGAGATAGACGATGCCGTCGTTGTTCTGCTTGACCACGCGGTCCTTGCGCTTCAGCATCTGCGCGAGGTCAAGCTTGAGGTCGCCGACCTGTACGCCGTGCTCCGCGAACGAATGCCCGGCGTGCTCGTAGTTCTCCGAGGACTGCAGCAGCGCCTTGGACGGGATGCAGCCGACGTTGGTGCAGGTGCCGCCCAGCGCAGGCTTGCCGTCGCCGGCCTTCCATTCATCTACACAGGCCGTCTGCATCCCGAGCTGCGCCGCGCGGATTGCCGCGATATACCCGCCCGGCCCGCCGCCGATCACCACCACGTCGAATTGCTTGCTCATGTTTTGGCTATTGCAGTCGGCAGATTCAGACTTCGAGCAGCATGCGCGCCGGATCTTCCAGCGCATCCTTGATCGCGACAAGGCTCAGCACCGCCTCCCGCCCGTCGATGATGCGGTGATCGTAGGAGAGCGCCAGATAGTTCATCGGCCGCACCACGATCTGCCCGTTCTCGACCACCGGCCGCTCCTTGGTGAGGTGTATGCCCAGTATCGCGCTCTGCGGCGGATTGATGATCGGGGTGGACAGCATCGAACCGAACACGCCGCCGTTCGAGATCGAGAACGTGCCGCCGGTCAGTTCTTCTATGCTGAGCTTGCCGTCCTGCGCGCGCTTGCCGAAATCCGCGATGGTCTTCTCGATTTCGGCCAGAGAAAGCTGATCGCCATTGCGGATGATCGGAACCACCAGGCCCCGCGGGCTCGCGACCGCGATGCCGACATCGTAGTAGCCGTGATAGACGATGTCTGTTCCGTCGATCGATGCGTTCACCACGGGAAACTTCTTGAGCGCATAGACCGCGGCCTTCACGAAGAACGACATGAAGCCGAGCTTCACGCCGTGCTCTTTCTCGAACCGCTCCTTGTAGCGGTTGCGCAGGTCGATCACCGGCTGCATGTTGACTTCGTTGAACGTCGTGAGGATCGCCGCCGCGGATTGCGACTGCACCAGCCGCTCGGCGATGCGCGCCCGCAGGCGCGACATGGCGACCCGCTGCTCGGGGCGGTCGCCCAGGACGCCGATATCCACCGCAGGTGCAGGCGCTCGCTGCGGCGCGGGTGCAGCGGGCGTCTGCCCGGCAGGCGCTTTTGCCCCGTCGCCTCCTTTCAGTGCGTCCAGCACGTCCCCCTTGGTGACGCGGCCGCCCCGTCCGGTACCGCTGAGCGCTGCCGTGTCCACGTTTTTCTCCGCGGCAAGCTTCTGCGCAGCAGGCATCGCGCCGCCCGCCGCTCGCGCTTCCGCCCTCGCCGCCGGTTTCTGTGCCGGCTTCGGTTCAGCCGCTGCCGGCTCGGCTGCGGGCCTGGCATCCGTGTCGATGCGCGCGATGACCTCGTTGCTGGTGACGGTACCGCCGTCCCCCTTGATGATGGCGGCGAGCACGCCGGAATCCGGCGCCGGCGTTTCCAGCACGACCTTGTCGGTTTCGATATCGACGAGATTCTCGTCGCGCTTGACGTACTCCCCGGCTTTTTTGTGCCAGTTGACGAGCGTCGCTTCCGCCACGGACTCCGAAAGCTGCGGCACCTTCACGTCGATCAGCATCGCAACGCTCCCGTCCGTCCGTTCAGTTCTCTTCGCCAGCCAGCAGCGGGCGCGGCTGCTGCGACAGGATGCGCGGCCCGGTTCCCGCCGACATGGTGAGCGCCTGGTCCGCCAGCTCCTTCTGCTGCTGGTCGTGCAGCTGCTTGTAACCTGCAGCCGGTGAGGCGGATGACTCGCGTCCGGCGTAGAACAGTTTCTGATGCGGCAGCAGATGGCGCAGCAGATAGTGCTGGATATGCCGCCAGGCGCCCTGGTTGCGCGGCTCTTCCTGGCACCAGACGATTTCAGTCGCATTCTTGTAGCGCTCGATCTGCGCCCGGAAATGATCGTGGGGGAAAGGATAGAGCTGGGCGATGCGCACGAGCGGCAGGTTCCGGATGTCGCGCTCGCGGCGCGCCGCGCGCAGGTCGTAGTACACCTTCCCGCTGCAGAAAATCACGCGCTCCACTTTTTCCGGCTGAATCTCGGTCGCATCCCAGTCCTCGTTGACCGGCTTGAAATTGTCCTGCGCGAACTCCTCCAGCGGCGACGCCGACTCCTTGTGCCGCAGCAGGCTCTTCGGCGTGAAGATGATGAGCGGCTTGCGGAACGGGCGCACCATCTGCCGCCGCAGCAGGTAATAGAACTGCACCGGCGTCGCCGGCACGCAGGCCTGCATGTTGTAGTCCGCGCACATCTGCAGATAACGCTCGATGCGGGCGGACGAGTGCTCCGGCCCCTGCCCTTCATAGCCGTGTGGCAGCAGCAGCGTGAGCCCGCAGAGCCGCCCCCATTTCACCTCGCCCGAGGCGATGAACTGGTCGATGACGACCTGCGCGCCGTTCGCAAAATCCCCGAACTGCGCCTCCCAGATGACCAATTCGTTGGGGCCGGAGGTCGCATAGCCGTACTCGAACCCCAGCACGGCTTCTTCGGAGAGCAGCGAATCGATCACCACGAAATCGCCCTGCTTGGGGTTGACGTTCTGCAGCGGGATATAGATGCCCTGGTCCCAGCGCTCGCGGTTCTGGTCGTGCAGCACGGCATGGCGATGGAAGAACGTGCCGCGCCCGCTGTCCTGTCCCGAGAGCCGGATCGAATAGCCTTCGCTCAGTAGCGTCGCGTAGGCCAGATGCTCTGCCATGCCCCAGTCGAGCGGCATCTTGCCCTGCGCCATCAGCCGCCGGTCTTCCATGATCTTCTGCACGCGCGGATGCAGCTTGAAATTCTCGGGCACGGTCGTGATCCGCTCGCCGAGCGCTTTCAACGTCTCGAGCGGAAGCCGCGTGTCGTCCTTCTCATTCCACTTGGTGCCGATGTACGGCTTCCAGTCCACTTCGAACGGCGGCTTGTATTTCGAGAGGATGGTCTTGTTGGTGTGATAGCCCGAATCGAGCGCGTTGCGATAGGTCGTGATCATCTCTTCCGCCTCCGCGTCGGAGAGCACGCCTTCCTTGACCAGCCGGTCGGCGTAGAGCTTGCGCGTCGTGGGCAGCCTCTGGATCCTCTTGTACATGAGCGGCTGCGTCACCATCGGCTCGTCCTGCTCGTTGTGGCCGAGTCTGCGGTAGCAGACGAGATCCACCACCACGTCGCGATGGAATTTCATGCGGTAGTCGAGCGCGATTTCGGTGACGAGGCACACCGCATCCGGATCGTCGCCGTTCACGTGGAAGATCGGCACTTCGAGCATCTTCGCGACGTCGGTGCAATAGAGCGTCGAGCGCGAATCGCGGGTGTCCGACGTCGTGAAGCCGATCTGGTTGTTGAGGACGATGTGCACCGTGCCGCCGGTGCCGTAGCCGCGGGTCTGCGCGAGATTGAGCGTCTCCATCACCACGCCCTGGCCGGAGAATGAGGCGTCGCCGTGGATCAGCACCGGCAGCACCTGGTCGCCCTTGAAGTCGCGGCGCCGGTGCTGGCGCGCGCGCACCGAGCCCTCCACCACCGGATTGACGATTTCCAGATGCGAGGGGTTGAACGCGAGCGTGACATGCATCGGACCGCCGGGGGTCATGACGTTGCTGGAAAATCCCTGGTGATACTTGACGTCGCCGGCGAGCAGGTGGGCTTCGTGCTTGCCCTCGAACTCGGCGAACAGGTCCTTGGGCATCTTGCCCATGATGTTGACCAGCACGCCGAGCCGCCCGCGGTGCGCCATGCCGATCACCAGTTCCTGGACGCCCGCCTTGCCGGCGTTCTGCAGCAGCAGGTCGAGCTGCGGGATCAGCGATTCACCGCCCTCGCCCGAGAAGCGCTTCTGCCCGACATAGCGCGTGTGCATGTACTTCTCGAGCGTCTCAGCGGCCGTCAGCCGCTCGAGGATGTGCTTGCGGGTTTCGGCGTCGTAGCCCGGCCTGGAACGTATCGGCTCGAGCCGCTCCTGCACCCAGCGCTTCTGCGGCACGTCCGTCATGTACATGTACTCGACGCCGATGCTGCCGCAGTAGGTGTCCTTGAGGAACGCGAGGATGTCGCTGAGCTTCATCTCCCGCGGCGCGAACAGCGTGCCGGTGTTGAACACCGACTCCAGGTCGGCCTCGCCGAGCCCGTAGTACGCCGGATCGAGTTCGGCGATGTACGGTTTTTCCAGCCGTTCCAGCGGATCGACGTCTGCGTGGCGGGTGCCCTGGAAGCGATAGGCAGCGATCAGCTGCAGGACGGCGAACTGCTTCTCGCCGAGCTGCCCCTGCGCCGCCGCTGCGGCAGCAGGGCGGCGCTCGCGGGCGAGGCGCGCGAAACGCTCCTGTATTTCCGCGTGCGAGACGTCCGCCGGACCGTCGTCGAGACGTTGCAGCTCGTCGAAATAGCCGCGCCAGCGCGGCTCCACCGAGTGCGGGTCCCGGAGATAAGCCTCGTAGAGCGCCTCGATGAACGGGGCGTTGGCGCCGAAGAGGTACGAGTTGCCGAGAAACTGTTTCATCATGACCGCACCTTCCTGAGGCAAGTCGAAGCGCTGTCTACCTGCGCTTGTCGATCGGTACGAATTCGCGACGTGCTGCCCCCATGAAAAGCTGCCGCGGCCGGCCGATCTTCTGATCCGGGTCGCTGATCAGCTCGTTCCACTGCGCGATCCAGCCCACCGTGCGTGCGAGCGCGAATATCGCCGTGAACATGCTGACCGGAATGCCGAGCGCCTTGTAGACGATGCCCGAATAGAAATCGACGTTGGGATAGAGCTTGCGCTTGATGAAGTAATCGTCCTCGAGCGCAACCTTCTCGAGCGCCATCGCGAGCTTGAACAGCTTGTCGTCCTTGAGATCCAGTTCCTCCAGCACTTCGTGACAGGTCTTCTGGATGATTTTCGCGCGCGGGTCGTAGTTTTTGTAGACGCGGTGGCCGAAGCCCATCAGCATGGCGTGTCCTTCCCGGTCCTTCACCCGCTTGATGAATGCCGGAATGTTCTTCGCGTCATCGATCTCGCCCAGCATCTTGAGCACCGCCTCGTTCGCCCCGCCGTGCGCCGGGCCCCAGAGGCTCGCAATGCCGGCGGCGATGCAGGCGAAGGGATTGGCGCCGGTCGAGCCGGCCAGACGAACCGTGGAGGTCGATGCATTCTGCTCGTGGTCCGCGTGCAGGATCAGGATGCGCTCCATTGCCCGCGTCAGGATCGGGTTGGGCTTCCACTCCTCGCACGGCGTGCCGAACATCATATAGAGGAAGTTCTCGACGTAGGAGAGCCTGTTTTTCGGGTACATGAACGGCTGGCCGACGTTGTACTTGTAGGTCATCGCCGTGATGGTCGGCAGCTTGGCGATCAGCCGGAACGCGGAGATTTCGCGGCTGCGCGCGTCGTGGATGTCGATCGAGTCGTGATAGAACGCGGACAGCGCGCCCACCACGCCGCACAGCACCGCCATCGGGTGCGCGTCGCGCCGGAAGCCGCTGTAGAAACGCGAAAGCTGCTCGTGGACCATCGTGTGGTGCGTCACGATGTCGTTGAAGTGCGCCTTCTGCTGCCGGTTCGGAAGCTCGCCGTTCAGGATCACATAGGCGACCTCGAGAAAATCGCAATGCTCGGCAAGGTGCTCGATCGGATAGCCGCGGTACTGCAGGATGCCCTGGTCGCCGTCGATGTAGGTGATGCTGGAGCGGCAGCTCGCCGTGGACATGAAGCCCGGATCGTAGGTGAACATCCCGGTCTTGGCATACAGCGCGCGCACATCGATCACTTCCGGCCCCTCGCTGCCTCCGAGCACGGGGAAGTCCACCGACGGCTTGCCGTCGCTGAAGGAAAGGGTGGCCAGCTTTTCGGTCATGGCATTCTCCGCTTCTCTCTACAGGTTATTCCGTCATGCGCCCGCTGCCGCGCAGCGCTCGCGCAGCCGCTCCAGCAGCGGCTGAAACCGCGCATCCCCGGGCTCGGCCCTTCCCATCACAAGATCCAGCAATTCGTTGTCCGGCCGTTCGAGCAATTCCCTGAACAGGGCCACTTCGCGCGCCTCGAGCCGCCGAAAATGCCGGTCGAGAAACGCCGCCAGCGCAAGATCCAGCTCCAGCACCCCGCGACGGCATTGCCAGCGGATGCGGTTGGCTTCACTCATGTACGGACCGCGCGCTGCATCATACCGAACGCTTGACCAGCAGGTCTTTGATCTTGCCGATCGCCTTGGTGGGGTTCAACCCTTTCGGGCACACGTCCACGCAATTCATGATCGAATGGCAGCGAAACAGGCGATACGGATCCTCGAGATTGTCGAGCCGCTCGTTGGTCGCCTGGTCGCGAGTGTCTGCGATGAAGCGGTATGCCTGCAGCAACCCGGCCGGGCCCACGAACTTGTCCGGATTCCACCAGAACGACGGGCACGCGGTGGAGCAGCACGCGCACAGGATGCACTCGTAGAGTCCGTCCAGCTCCTCCCGGTCTTCCGGCGACTGCAGCCGCTCTCTTTCAGGAGGCGGCGTGTCGTTCACGACGTAAGGCTTGATCGAGTGATACTGCTTGAAGAACTGGGACATGTCCACGATCAGGTCGCGGATCACCGGCAGGCCGGGCATCGGCCGGATCACCACCGGCTCCTTGAGATCCGCGATCCGCGTAATGCAGGCCAGCCCGTTCTTGCCGTTGATGCTCATGGCGTCGGAGCCGCACACCCCCTCGCGACACGACCGGCGGAACGAAAACGTATCGTCGTGCGCCTTGATCCGGACCAGCGCATCGAGCAGCATGCGGTCGGTCGGCTCCAGCGCGATGTCGTAGTCCTGCATGCGCGGGCTCGCGTCCGCGTCCGGGTTGTAGCGATAGATCGAAAAGCGCATGCCTGCTTCGCCCTAGTAAACGCGCGCCTTCGGCTCGAACGATTCCACCGTGAGCGGCTTCAGTTTGACCGGCTTGTACTCCAGCCGGTTGCCTTCCTTGAACCACAGCGTGTGTTTCATCCAGTTGGCGTCGTCGCGCCTGGGATGATCGCTGCGGTCGTGCGCCCCGCGCGACTCCTTGCGCGCTTCGGCCGAGATCATGGTGGACACGGCCGTCTCGATCAGGTTTTCGAGCTCCAGCGCCTCCACGCGCGCAGTGTTGAAAACCCTGCTCCTGTCCGTGATGTGCAGGCGTTTCACGCGCTCCGCGACCGCCAGTATTTTCCGCACCCCTTCGGCAAGCCCGTCCGGAAAGCGGAACACCCCGCAGTGCGCCTGCATCACGCGGCGCAGCTCGGCCCCCACCTCGCTCACGCTTTCCCCGGCCGTCGAGCCATCGAGCCGCGCCAGCCTGGCGAGCGTGGCCTCGCCCGCCTGCTTCGGCAGCAGCGGGCTCCCGCCGACATCCGCGCGCACGTCCGCGACCATCCTTTCCCCCGCGGACTTGCCGAACACCAGCAGGTCGAGCAGCGAGTTGGTGCCCAGGCGGTTTGCGCCGTGCACCGATACGCAGGCGCATTCGCCGGCGGCATACAGGCCTTTGACGGTCTTCTCGCCGCCCCGGCCATCGGGCACCACCACCTGGCCGTCGATATTGGTGGGGACGCCGCCCATCTGGTAGTGACAGGTCGGCACCACGGGAATGGGATCGGTCACCGGATCGACGTTCGCGAATTTCCTGGCGATCTCACGTATGCCGGGCAGGCGCTTTTCGATCACGTCGGTGCCCAGGTGATCGAGCTTGAGCAGGATGTAGTCGGCATCCTTGCCGCAGCCCCGCCCTTCCTTGATCTCAGTCGCCATCGCGCGCGAGACGACATCGCGACTCGCCAGATCCTTGACGGTGGGCGCATAGCGCTCCATGAAACGCTCGCCGTTCTTGTTGAGCAGAAAGCCGCCTTCCCCGCGCACGCCTTCGGTGATCAATACGCCCGCTCCCGCCACGCCGGTCGGGTGGAATTGCCAGAACTCCATGTCCTGCAGCGGGATGCCGGCACGCGCCGCCATGCCGAGCCCGTCGCCGGTGTTGATGAAGGCGTTGGTGCTCGCAGCGTAGATGCGTCCCGCGCCGCCGGTGGCGAGCAGCGTTGCTTTCGCCTGCAGGATCATGACCTCGCCCGTCTCCATCTCGAGCGCGATCACACCCATGATCTCTCCGGACGGCCCGGTGACGAGGTCGAGCGCCATCCACTCGACGAAGAATTGCGTGCGCGCACGCACGTTGCGCTGGTAGAGCGTGTGCAGCATCGCGTGTCCGGTGCGGTCCGCCGCCGCGCAGGCGCGTTTCACCGGGCGCTCACCATAATTGCTGGTATGCCCGCCGAACGGACGCTGGTAGATCTTGCCGTTGTCGAGGCGATCGAACGGCATTCCGAAGTGCTCCAGCTCGATCACCACCTCGTTCGCCTTGCGGCACATGAACTCGATCGCGTCCTGGTCGCCGAGGTAATCGGAACCCTTCACCGTGTCGTACATGTGCCAGTGCCAGTTGTCCTCCTCGTCGTTGCCGAGCGAAGCGGACACGCCGCCCTGTGCCGCAACCGTATGCGAGCGCGTCGGGAACACTTTGGAGAGCACGGCGACGCGCAGCCCGGCCTCGGCGAGTTCGAGGGCGGCACGCATGCCTGAACCGCCCGCCCCTACCACGACCGCGTCAAATTCCCGGTGTGCGAGGGTCATGGATCACAATCCCCAGAGAATCTGCACCGACCATGCGCCGTAGGCGAGCAGCGCAAGGACGACCAGCACGTGCAGCATCAGGCGCAGTCCGGTCGGCTTGACGTAGTCCATGAAAATATTCCGCATGCCGACCCAGGCGTGATAGAGCAGGCTCGCCATGAACAGCAGCGTCGCGTAGCGCATCCACGACGCGTTCCACATTGCCTGCCAGTGAGCGAAGTCGAACCGCGGCAAACGGATCAGCGCGATGACGAAGAGCAGCGTGTAAACCAGCATGACCGCGGCGGTCACGCGCTGGGCGAGCCAGTCGCGCAGC
The DNA here is from genome assembly GCA_052389535.1 of Betaproteobacteria bacterium. GTDB lineage: Bacteria > Pseudomonadota > Gammaproteobacteria > Burkholderiales > SG8-41 > DSOT01. The sequence continues at coordinate 16,531 of JBQTHU010000028.1, forward strand.
CCGTAGTGGGCGCCGACGACTTCGCGCGTCACCATAGCAGCGCTCCGATGACGATGGTGAGCGCGAGGCTGACGACCATCACTGCCATGCCGCTCGCGCGTGCCGCGGGCAGATCGATGCCCAGCTGCAGGTCGAGCGCGAGATGCCGTATCCCGGCGCACAGGTGATGCAGGTAACTCCAGAGCAGGCCCAGCAGCACGATCTTCATGAGGGGCGACGCCACCACCCCGCTGAACCGTTCGAACGTCTGCTGCGAGACCACGCTTTGCTGCCACAGCCAGAGCAGCAACGGCAGGAACAGAAACAGCACTGCGCCGCTGATCCGATGCAAACCCGATACGATCGCCATGATCGGAAACCGGATCTGGAGCAGATTGAGGTGCTTGGGCCTGGACTTCGGCATGTGGCAGCTTTCTTATTGGGCAGAGAACCGGCGAAAATAGCTCAACGCGAAGCAGAAATAACACAATGCGGACGGCGCACCCGCTGCGTTCCACCCCGCCCCGCGCCGCCGCCATGTCACATGGAAACCATCACAATCTTAACAGCTTTCGCTGCACCGCAGAAGCGCCTCTAAGGCGTTGAAACACCGATGCCCGCGAGTGTGCGGCGCGTCCGAGCGTCCTTGTCATCAAAAGGCGAGGTTCGCTATGATCTGCGGTTGCGCGGCTCTGCCGGTTACGCCGGCTTCATTGAGTTTCTTTTTCCCGCTCGACAAAATCTGTTTCCACATTCAGGAGTCCGATGCAATGAAATCACCCATGCGCGTCGCGGTCACCGGCGCCGCCGGCCAGATCGGCTACAGCCTGTTGTTCCGGATTGCGAGCGGCGAGATGCTGGGCAAGGACCAGCCGGTGACGCTCCAACTGCTCGAAATCCCGGACGAGAAGGCCCAGAAGGCGCTGAAGGGCGTCATGATGGAACTCGACGACTGCGCCTTTCCCCTGCTCGCCGGGATGGTGCCGACCGCCGATCCCATGGTCGCCTTCAAAGATGCCGACGTCGCGCTACTCGTAGGTGCGCGTCCCCGCGGTCCCGGTATGGAACGCAAGGACCTGCTGGAAGCGAACGGCAGGATCTTCGCGCCGCAGGGCAAGGCGCTGTCCGCGGTCGCGAAACGCGACGTGAAAGTGCTGGTGGTCGGAAATCCCGCCAACACCAATTGCCTCATTGCGATGAAAAACGCGCCGGGGCTCAAGCCATCGAATTTCTCGGCGATGATGCGCCTCGATCACAATCGCGCGCTGACCCAGGTCGCGCAGAAAATCAGCAAGCCGGTCGCCGACGTGCGGAAGATGAGCGTATGGGGCAATCATTCGGCTACCCAGTATCCCGATCTCTTCCAGGCTGAAGCGGGCGGCCAGAAAGTGTGGCCGATGATCAACGATCAGGCGTGGCTCGAAAAGGACTTCATTCCGACGATACAGAAGCGGGGCGCGGCGATCATCGACGCACGCGGGCTCTCTTCCGCGGCGAGCGCGGCCAATGCCGCGATGGACCACATCCGCGACTGGGTGCACGGCACCCGCGACGGCGACTGGGTCAGCATGGGGCTCCCCGCCGACGGCAGCTACGGCATCGCGGAAGGCGTCATCTATGGCTACCCGGCGGTTTGCAGCGCCGGGCGCCACGAAATCGTCAAGGGTGTCGAGGTGAGCGATTTCAGCCGCGGCCGCATGCAGGCCACGCTCAAGGAGCTGCACGAAGAGCGCGATTCGATCCGTCAGCTCCTCGGCTGACGGAATCTGACGATTCGACCGTTCGCACCGAGCCTCGCGAAGTACAACGCCGGTAAAGCGCAGCAAATCGTTTGCGCTTCGACAAGCTCGGCACGAACGGTATTTTGCGGGGAGCATCCATGAGCGGAGACGAACCCACCACCGGCTTCAGGCCGAAAAAATCGGTAGCCCTGTCCGGGGTCGCGGCAGGAACCACGGCGCTGTGCACCGTCGGGCGCAGCGGCAACGACCTGCACTATCGCGGCTATGACATCCTCGATATCGCCGACCAGTGCGAATTCGAGGAGATCGCCTACCTCCTGATCCACGGCAAGCTGCCCAACACGACCGAGCTGCAGAACTACAAGGCGAAACTGCTCCAGGTGCGCGGACTGCCGGCGGTGGTGCGCAACGTGCTGGAACAGATGCCAGCGGGCGCGCATCCCATGGACGTGATGCGCACCGGATGCTCGGCGCTCGGCGCCGCGCTGCCCGAGAAGGAAGACCACCATCTCGCCGGCGCGCGGGATATCGCCGACCGGCTGATCGCCTCGTTCGGCTCGATGCTCCTCTACTGGTACCACTACAGCCACAATGGGCGGCGCATCGACGTCGAGACGGAGGACGACTCCGTCGGCGGGCATTTCCTGCACCTGCTCCACGGCAGGCCGGGCAAGGCGCTGTGGGTGAAGGCGATGCACACCTCCCTCATCCTCTACGCCGAGCATGAGTTCAATGCCTCCACCTTTGCCGCGCGTGTCGTCGCGGGAACCGGCGCCGACATGCATTCCGCGATCACGGGCGCGATCGGCGCCCTGCGCGGCCCCAAGCACGGTGGCGCGAACGAAGTCGGGTTCGAAGTAATGAACCGCTACGAAACCCCCGACGAGGCCGAGAACGACATCGTGACCCGCATCCGCAACAAGGAGGTGGTGATCGGTTTCGGACACCCGGTGTACACCATCGCCGATCCGCGCAACAAAATCATCAAGGATGTCGCGCGCACGCTGTCGCGCGACGTGAACGACCTGAAGATGTTCGACATCGCGGACCGCATCGAGGCGGTGATGATGCGGGAGAAAAAGATGTTCGCGAACCTCGACTGGTTCTCGGCGGTGTCCTACCACCGCATGGGCATACCGACGGCGATGTTCACGCCGATCTTCGTCATCGCGCGCACCACCGGCTGGGCGGCGCATGTGATCGAGCAGCGCATAGACGACAAGATCATCCGGCCGGCCGCCGTCTACACCGGGCCCGAGAACCGCAAGTTCGTGCCCCTGGCGCAGCGCGACCGGCGTCCGGCAAGAAACAGGTAGCAACGCAATCGGCAAGCACGCCAGCGGCATAACGCACTACAGCGACCAGGGAAGCCAGAATGTCAGCGCCTATCTCCAACGTACGCCCGAAGCCGGACAAAGTCCTTGTCGATATCGCCGACTACGTGACGCGATACGCGATCAGGAGCAAGGAGGCGTACAACACCGCGCGCCTGTGCCTCATGGACACGCTGGGGTGCGGGTTCGAGGCGCTCTCCTACCCGGCGTGCACCAAGCTGCTCGGGCCCATCGTGCCCGGCACCATCGTGCCGAACGGCGCCCGGGTGCCTGGCACGTCGTACCAGCTCGACCCCGTGAGCGCAGCGTTCAACCTCGGCGCGATGATCCGCTGGCTGGACTTCAACGACACCTGGCTCGCAGCGGAATGGGGGCACCCGTCCGACAATCTGGGCGGCATCCTCGCCGCCGCCGATTGGGCCTCGCGCAATGCCGTGGTGGCGGGGACGAAACCGCTCGTAATGCGCGACGTGCTGAGCGGCATGATCAAGGCCCACGAGATACAGGGTGTCATCGCGCTCGAGAACAGTTTCAACCGCGTGGGGCTCGACCACGTCGTACTGGTGAAGGTAGCGACTACCGGGGTGGTAACCCAGATGCTGGGCGGCACTTGGGAGGAGGTCATCGACGCGGTGTCGAACGCCTGGATCGACGGCCAGTCGCTGCGCACGTACCGCCACGCGCCCAATACCGGCTCGCGGAAATCGTGGGCTGCGGGCGACGCCACCAGTCGCGGAGTGCGCCTCGCGCTGATGGCGCTGAAAGGCGAGATGGGCTATCCCTCGGCGCTCACCGCGAAGACCTGGGGCTTCTACGACGTGCTGTTCAAGGGCAAACCCTTCAAGTTCGCACGCCCGTACGGCTCCTACGTCATGGAAAACGTGCTGTTCAAGATTTCCTATCCCGCGGAATTTCACGCGCAGACCGGGGTGGAGTGCGCGATCCAGCTCCATCCTCAGGTGAAGGACCGGCTGGACGACATCGCGAAGATCGTCATCACGACGCACGAGTCTGCGATCCGCATCATCGACAAGCAGGGGCCCCTGCACAATCCCGCCGATCGCGATCACTGCATCCAGTACATGATCGCCATCGGCCTGATGAAGGGCGCCCTCACGGCGGCGGACTACGAAGACGAGGTGGCACGCGACCCGCGGGTGGACCGGCTGCGCGAGAAGATGACGTGCGTCGAGAAGAAAAGCTGGACGCGGGACTACCTCGACCCGGACAAGCGTTCCATCGCGAACGCGGTGCAGGTCTTCTACAAGGACGGATCGAAAACCGAACAGGTGGCGGTGGAATATCCGGTGGGCCATCGTCGGCGCCGCAAGGAGGGTATCCCGCTGCTCGAAGCGAAATTCAGAATCAACCTCGCGCGGCGCTACGCTGAAAAGCAGCGCGAGGCGATCCTGAGGGTGTGCCTAGACCAGGCGGGGCTCGAGATGACCCCCGTGAACGAGTTCGTCGATCTCTTTGTCGTCTGATCCGCCTTGAACCCTGCTCGTCTTTTTAGCGTCAAAGGCCTGCCCCGGAAGGGATCGACCCGGGGCCGGGATCCGAGACTGACGCTGCCCGAGGCGCTGCTCCTCCTGGCTGCGCTGCTTTTTGCGCACCCGGCTTCCTCCGCCGACACGCGCGACGCCGATCAGCATTTCTTCAATCTCAACACCGGCGATCTCAGGGCCGAGGCGCGCGACGCCGCGAAGACCGGCAAGAAGGCGATCCTCTTCATGTTCGAGCAGGAAGGCTGCCCTGGCTGCATCTACATGAAAACAAAGGTGCTGAACCGCCCTGAGGTGCAGAAGTTCTATCGCCAGCACTTTCTCAACTTCTCCGTGGACGTATACGGCGCGGTGCCGATCAAGGATTTCACGGACAAGGATCACACCGAAAAGAGTTACGCGCAGGCGCTGCGGGTGACCGGCACGCCGACCTTCGCCTTCTACGATCTCGGCGGCAAGGAGATCGTGCGCATCGTGGGCCCGGTGAAGCACCCGGCAGAGTTCCTGCTGCTGGGCGAGTTCGTCGCAAGCGGCGCCTACCGCGCCGGCAGCTTCGCGGACTACAAGAAGGCAAAAGGGAAAGCGGCCGGAACCTGACCTACGCGCTACGCCTCGGCGCGGTTGAGGGCGGGCATCACTTTGTCGGCCATCAGCTCCATGGAGCGGCGGGCAAGCTTCGGGTCGGCCCAGTCGTGGCCGCAGTAGAGCAGCGTTCCGAATTTTCCCACCGTCTTGCGAAACGCCAGCAACTGGTCTACGACGCTGTTGACGCTCCCGGCGATCAGCAGCCGATCGAGGACATATTCCAGCGTCACGTCCGCATCGGGGAGCGCGAGATCGTGCTTGAAGATGTCGAGACTCCCGCGAGCGCGCCGCTTGGTGAGCAGGTTCCAGAAATAAAAACCGTACGGGCCGTCCACGCTCTTTGCATAGCGGCGCGCCGTGGCATCGTCCTCCGCCACGAAGATGCTTTTGCACACGCGCCAATCGCCTCGGAGCGCCGCATGCCCGCCCGCCGCACAGCCTCGCTCGTACATCGGCCAGTGCGTCGCCACCCAGTTTGGCTGCAGGAAATTGGCGGAAATCGGTTTCCATCCGCGCTGCGCCGCAGCCATCAGCCCCTTGGAATGCGGCACGACGACCGTCACCACGATCGGCGGATGCGGCTTCTGATAGGGCTTCAGCATCACGCCCTGCCCCGCCTCGCGGATCAGCGTTTTCTCGGTGCTGATGTTCCAGAACCGGCCCCTGAGGTTGTACGGCGCATCGCCGTCCCAGATCGCGAGTATCTGGTTGATCGATTCGACGAACATCGCATTGCGGTCTAGGTCGAGATTACCCAGGACCTCCATATCCGAGCGCAGCCCGCCGGGACCGATGCCGAAAAGAAAGCGGCCCTCGAGCATGTGGTCCACCATCGCCACGTGCGCCGCCACCTGCGCCGGATGGTTGTTCGGCAGGTTGACCGTGCCGCTGCCGAGCCGGATCTGTCTGGTGTCGTGCGCCAAACTCGCGATGAAGGTGAGGCACGACGGAATCGATTCGCACACGTCGGTCACGTGCTCGCCGATGTACGCCTCGCCGTAGCCAAGGCGGTCGGCGAGCAGCACCGCTTCGCGATCCTCCTTCAGCGTCTGCGTGTAGTCACGCCCCGGCGGATGGATGGGCATGGTGAAGAAACCGAGTTTCATGAGCTTGACTGCGGTGTTTCTCGCATTATGGCATCAACATGGCGCGAGCGGACGGGCATTCGCCCTCCATCGCCATGCGCGGCCGGATGAAAGCTAGTACAGTGCGCTGAATTTGCTTGCCACTCGGGATTTCACGCGTTGAAGAGAAGAGCATTTCTTTGCGGCATGCTGTCGCTGTCGATCGTTCAACCGCTTTCCGCAGCGCAGGCGCAGGAAGGCGACGTAACAGTGTACGCCGCCGCGAGCCTCAAAGAGGCCCTGGACGATCTGGCCAGACGATTCGAGAAAGCAACGCGAAGCAAGGTAAGGGTTGCGTACGCCGGCAGCCCGATGCTCGCGCGGCAAATCGAAAAAGGTGCGCCCGGCGATATTTTCATTTCGGCAGACACGGACTGGATGGATTACCTGGATCATCGGAAAGCGATACGTGCGGGGGCCCGCGTCGATCTGCTATCGAACCGCCTCGTCCTCATCGCACCCGCCGACAGCACACAGAGCCTTGCCATAGCGCCCGGATTCCCGCTGGCCAAAGCGCTCGAGGACGGACGTCTTGCCATGGCCGATCCCGACAGCGTGCCGGCGGGCAAATATGGCAAGGCCGCGCTCGAAGCGCTCGGCGTCTGGAAGGAGGTCGCCGGCAAGGTGGCCCGGGCGGAAAACGTGCGGGCCGCGCTCGCGCTCGTGGCACGCGGTGAAACGCCGCTGGGAATTGTCTACACCACCGATGCCGCCGCCGAAAAGCGCGTTCGCGTCGTGGGAGAGTTCTCCCCAAAGCTGCATCCGCCTATCGTGTATCCGGCGGCCGTGCTCGCCTCCAGTCGTTCGAAAGCCGCCGTTTCCTTCCTGGACTTCCTGCGCTCCCCTTCAGCGGGGGAGGTGTGGAAGCGCTACGGGTTCTCTCCCGGGCCATGATCACGAGGTAGCGTCTTGCTGTCACCGGAAGAGATCCAGATCGTTCTGCTCAGTGTGAAGGTCGCGTTCTGGAGCGTCGTCGCCAGCCTTCCTCTTGCGTTGCTGGTGGCCTATCTGCTCGCCCGATGCGACTTTCCAGGCAAGAGCCTGTTCGATGCCATCGTGCATCTGCCCTTGGTGCTGCCGCCAGTCGTAGTGGGGTATGCCCTGCTGCTGTTGCTCGGCCGGCGCGGCCCCCTCGGCGGCTTGCTGGAAGAATGGTTCGGCATCGTGGTAGCGTTTCGCTGGACCGGCGCGGCCATCGCCTGCGCGGTGATGGGCTTCCCGCTGATGGTGCGCGCGATGCGCCTTTCCATAGAGGCGATCGACCCCAAGCTGGATGCCGCGGCGCGCACGCTGGGGGCGGGCTCTTTCGGCGTGTTTTTCACCGTGACGCTGCCGCTCGCCATGCCCGGCATCGTCACCGGCACATTGCTGTCATTCGCCCGCAGCCTGGGCGAGTTCGGCGCCACCATCACGTTCGTGTCGAACATTCCGGGCGAGACCCAGACCCTGCCGCTTGCCATCTATGCGCTTACGCAGGTTCCGGGTGGCGATGAGGCGGCGCTGCGGCTGTGCGTGCTCTCGGTCCTGCTTTCCATCGCGGCGCTGCTGGTATCGGAAGCGCTGGTGCGGCGCGCGAGCCGCCGGATGCTGGGCTATGACGCTGTCGGTAGCGATTGAGCACGCGCAGGGCGCGTTCCGGCTCTCCGCGCGGTTCGAGTGCGGAACCGGTGTGACCGCCCTTTTCGGCAGGTCCGGCGGCGGCAAGACCACCCTCATCAATGCCGTGGCCGGACTGCTCGATCCACGCAGCGGTCGCATCGCGTTCGACGGCGAGACGCTTTTCGACTCGGAACGCGGCGTCAGCGTGCCGGCCAGCAAGCGCAGGTTCGGCTATGTGTTCCAGGAAGGACGACTTTTCCCCCATCTCACGGTGCGGCAGAACCTGCGCTATTCGCGCCTCTTCGAGCGGCATCCGCCCCGCGACGATTTTTCACACGTCGTCGAACTCCTTGGCATCGCCGCGATACTGGAGCGCCGCCCGGCGCAACTGTCCGGCGGCGAAAAACAGCGCGTCGCCATCGGGCGTGCACTTCTGGCTTATCCGCGCCTGCTGCTGCTGGACGAACCGCTTGCCTCGCTCGATCAACAGCGCCGGGAAGAAATCCTCGGCTACCTGGAACGTCTCCGCGATGAAAAGCGGGTGCCGATGCTCTACGTGAGCCACACGGTGGAAGAGGTCCTGCGCCTGGCGGATCACGTGGTGCTCATGACAGATGGAAAATCGGTTGCAGCGGGCAGCGTGGCGGACGTCATGGGACACCCGGAGCTGGCGCCCGCAGCCGGGACCTTTGAAGGCGGAACCGTGCTCGACGCGACCGTCACTGCAATCGATGCGCAGTACAGTCTCACCACGCTCGAGTTTCCCGGCGGCGTTCTTACGGTCGCTCATGCCGGCGCGCGTGTTGGCGACTCGGTGCGGGTGCGTATTCGCGCGCGCGATGTCTCGATCGCGGTGGAGCAGCCCCGCGCCATCAGTATCCAGAACGTGCTGCATGGGATAATCGCATCTATCGGAGACGAGCGCGCAGGCATCGTGGATGTCGCCATCACCATCGGCGTAGTAACGCTGCGCTCGCGCATCACCAAGCGCGCCCTGCACCAGTTGAAACTGGCGCCCGACATGGCGGTTTATGCGCTGATCAAGGCGGTATCGCTCGATCGCGGCGTTTCGCATCGAGGATAACCAGACAGGGAATACAACGCATGCCGGGAGTGTATGCTCCGTCATGCGATTCCTGACGTCTGAAGTGTGAGCAACAACAGCAGATCATTCGGTGCAAATGCTCGTTGGGCAGCTTCCCGTGCTCGCGCTGATGGTCGGTTACACCATGCTGAGCCTGTGGATCATCGCCCAGCCGACCGTGAATTGATCTCGGGCCGCTGCAACGCTTCAGCCAACCTTTGCTTGAGCTGCCGCGCCGCCACCGCGTAGCCGCCGTCGCTGCCGTCCACGAAGTGCAGATGATTGCCGCTGTAGGACTGGACGATGCAGGTGACGAGCGCCTCCCTGGACTTGTGCATGCCGTACACCAGGCGCTCATCGAGATACTCCTGCTCGAGAAAATCCTGCAGCCGCTCCGACTGCGATTCGCTGCCGTCCATCACCATGCGCAGCATGCCGTCGAACTTGCGGAAGTCTGAATTCTCGACCAATTCTTCGCGATAACGGTCCCAGGGCGCGTGAACCTTGTCACGCGGGCGGGCAAAGAGCCAGATGCCGGCCGCGTTCTGCAGCACCATGCGCGTGAAGTACGCGGCGCGCTGCCATACGCTCATGTGCGTCGAACGCACGCGCCATTCGTGCGACAGCAAACCCGGGCTGAAGGTGAGACGCATGTGGTCCGCGCGCAGCGGATGGTACTGCGCCACCTCGCCATAGATGTCCTGGATGCGCTCCAGCGCGCGCCGATAAGTGGCGAGATTCTCATCGGCATCGTGCGAAATGGCTGCGATCAATAGCGACAGCTTGTGATCATTGAAGCTCGGCACGCCCTGCCAGCGGCATTCAAACCCCTCGAAGCTCGCCTCGGCCGCGCCGCTGCCCTCCTCCACGCTTCGCATCCCGGGCGCACCGGGCACCTTGATCCACCGCTCGGCCTCGTCCCACCCGCGTCCCGACAATGCCGGCTGCGTCGCGTGAGCGGATTGCCGCACTTTCGCCAGGCGCACCCAATGCCCCTGCCGTGCGAGTTCGTTCACGCTGACGAGCCCCGCCCGCAGTGCGAACCCGAAGCTTTCCCGGGCGAGACGTTGAACGGCGCGCAGCGCGCACTCTACCCGTTCGCGCAGCACTTCCGGGATCGCCAGCGTCGCACCGTCCCCGCCAAACACGAACGGCAGATCGATGCCGCGATCCACATTCACCACCGCCGCGATGCAGGCGACACCCACCGTGTTGACGTTCTTGTACGCGCCGGCCTGGATCGCGCGGGTCGATCCCACCACGTCAGCGATGACGATCCACCAATCGCCGGGAACATCGACATAGAGGCGCGCTTCGGTCGCTTCCGCAAACGACGAGAGCGCCGGCAGATCGCGATAGAAATGGACCGAGTCGTGCGTAGCCATCCTCGTGGTCAAGTCGGCCGTCGTTCAGCGCTTCCGGTAGATATCGCGCCGATGACCCACGGACAATGCAAGCACGACAAGCCGTTCGTCCTGCATTTCGCAGATCACGCGGAAATCGCCAATCCGATAGCGCCAGAGCCCCGCCAGTTCCCCTTTCAGCGGTTCTCCAAAGTGACGAGGGTTCTTGCAGCCGTCAATTCTTTCCTCGAGCCAGTCGAGGATGCGCGCGGCGACTGGCTTATGCAGCTTTCCGAGCTGTTTTTGCGCGAATGGCGAAATTTCAACGGTCCAGGCCAAGGGCCTTCCTGACCTCAGCGATCGTCCGGGCTTTGCCACGCACCTTGCGCGCGCGCTGCGCGAGCACTGCATCTTCCTGGTCTTCCAGATAGCGGATCACGGCCTCGCGCACGACGGTGCTCTTGTTGCTGCCTTTAGCTGCAGCAATCCGGGCGATACGATCTTCGAGCTCCTTTTCAAGTCTCAATGCAAGCATGGCGTTCTCCGTGAAGCATTGTTGTACAATGTATAACACACGCGGTTTCCCCGCAAGTTCGGACGCCGCATGCCGTACTGTCATCAGTGCACCCGAGGACGTACCTGGGCTTTTTGGGAGTCTCGCCCGCGCAGCCGGAGCAGAATGCCCCGGAAGAGAAAGAACCATGCCGCGAGCGCCATGAAATCGAGCAGCAGCGCGGCCGGGGAAAACAGGATGCGCCCCAGCATTTCGCTCAGCTCGAACGGCAGGATGCCATCGGCGACGCTGAGCGTGCCTTCAAACTTGCGCTCGCCGGGTCCGAACGAAACCCAGCTTGCGACCGCGCCGAAGCAGGTCAGCAACAGCGCGAGTATCAGCAGGTAGCCGGGACTGTTGTCGGTGTGCGGTCCGCTCGTGCCCTTGCTCTTTATCGCGGCGGCCCCAGCCAGCACGAACGTCGCCCCGGCCGCCCCGACTACCCAGCGCGGCGCGTGGAAACGGCTCTCGTCGGGGTCGAATCCCGCCATCACGATGATGAATGCGCCCATGGCCGCGGCCATGAGCCCAACCCACAACGGCACCGCGTCGGGGCAACGGTGGATTTGGATGACTCCCGCGCCCGCCGTGATAAAGAGAACGCCGCCGAGAACGCTGAACCAGCCGGGATTGCCGCCCTGGAGGTGCGGCGCAATGAGGGGCATCATCGTGAAAAACAGGCCGGCCACGATGAAAATCGCACCGAAGACCGTTCCGAATTTCGAGGCCATCCATTCCTCCCCTCGTTCATGGCAGTATATCGCGCAGGACCTAAACTTTTCCTGATGGTCGCGCTCTCATGACATATCGGGCGAACGCGAACGAGCTGACATGAACGGAAACGAAGCGCAACGAGGTGGAAACAATGGATGGGGATGCGGATAGACGGCGGGCGCATCGGCGCACTTTCTTGCGTGCCGCTGTCGCGTTGCCGCTGGTCCATGTGACGGCCGCCGCTGGTCAAACGCTGCCATTGACACCGGCTTGCGGTGAGCAACCAAAACTCACGCTGTCGCAGACGTCCGGTCCGTTTTATACGCCAGATTCGCCGCGTCGGAACTCGCTCGTCGAGCCCGGCAGCAAGGCGGAGCGGCTGACCGTGACGGGATTCGTACTTTCGCCACAGTGCAAGCCGGTGGCGAATGCGCTGCTGGACTTCTGGCATTGTGACGAGACCGGCGAGTATGACAACAAGGGTTTTCGCTACCGCGGGCACCTGTTTGCCGATGCGCAAGGCCGCTACAGCCTCGTGACGATCGTGCCGGGCG
>JBQTHU010000029.1:0-17388 GCA_052389535.1 Betaproteobacteria bacterium
GACTATCGACCTCCACCGCCATCCGAAGTGCCCGGCCGAACGCCTTGAACGCCGTCTCAGCCTGATGATGGGCGTTGCCGCCCTTGAGGTTGTCGATGTGCAGCGTGACCTGCGCGTGATTGACGAACCCCTGGAAAAACTCGTGCACCAGGTCGACGTCGAACTCGCCAATGCGGGCTCGCGCAAACTTCACTTCCATGTGCAGGCCCGGCCGGCCCGACAGATCGACCGCCACGCGCGACAACGCCTCGTCGAGCGGCACGTAGGCGTGCCCGTAGCGGCGGATGCCTTTCTTGTCGCCGGCCGCCTGGGCAAAAGCCTGCCCGAGCGTGATGCCCGCGTCCTCGACGGTGTGGTGCGCGTCGATGTGCAGATCGCCCTTCGCCTTCAACTCGAGATCGAAGACGCCATGGCGCGCGACCTGCTCCAGCATGTGATCCAGAAACGGCACACCGCTCGCGATCTGCGCTTTCCCCGAGCCGTCCAGATCGAGCTTTACGCTGATCTGGGTCTCGAGCGTGTTGCGGGTGACTTTGGCCTCGCGCATGGCGGACGGATGTCGCGACAGGTTGGGTAACGGTCAGTAACTCAGGCGGCCAGCGTTTCCTTCAAAGCTCCGAGGAACCGGGCATTCTCGTCCGGGGTGCCGACGGTGACCCGCAGGCATTGCCCCAGCATCGGGTGGCTGCCGTGCAGATTCTTGATCAGCACGCGGCGCGCCTTGAGACCGTCGAAGACCGCGTCGGCGGCGAGAACGCGGAACAGAATGAAGTTCGCCTCGCTGATATAGGGCTCCACGCCGGGCAGGCTCTGCAGGCTATGGTGGAGATTTCCCCGTTCCGCCCGGATTGAAGCTGCCTGCTCCGCCAGAAGCCCGTGGTGCTGCAGCACCTTCTCGGCGATGAGTTGAGTCAGCACGTTCACATTATACGGCAAGCGCACCTTGTCCAGATGCTCGAGCCAGGCCCGCGCGCCCGCCAGCATGCCAAGCCGCAGCGCCGCCAGCCCGAGCTTCGACAGCGTGCGCATGACGAGCAGGTTCGGAAAACGCGTGAGCTGCGGCATGAAGGTTTTCCCGGCAAACGCGTGATAGGCCTCATCGACCACCACCAGACCGGGTGCGTGCCGAACGATACGCTCGATTGCAGCCGGGTCGAAAAGATTGCCGGTAGGGTTATTCGGAAACGCGATGATGATCAGGCCGGGCCGGTGTTCATCGATGGCTTCCAGCGTGCGATCGGCGTCGAGCGCGAAATCCTCCCTCAGCGGTACGCCGACGTAGCGCATGCCGCAAAAGGCCGCGATCAGCCGGAACATCACGAACGAAGGCTCCAGGCCCATGACCGCCGCTCCCGGTCTGGAACAGGCGAGCATCAGCGCCTGGATCAGTTCATCGGAGCCGTTCCCGACCAGGATGTCCATGGCGGGCGGCACCGCCATCACTTCGCGCAGGCGCGCTTTCAGCCGTGTCGCACCCGAATCGGGATAGCGATTGAACGACGCGCTCTCCACGAGGCGGGCGATCTCGGGGCGCAGCCCGGCGGGCAGCGGATAGGGATTTTCCATGGCATCGAGCTTCACCATGCCGGTCGCGTCCGGCACCGGGTAGCCGCCCAGCGCCCGGATCTCGTCGCGGATCACATCTTCGGGGGTCTGAGCCATCCCTTCACTTCATGCGATACTCGGCGGACGCCGCGTGAGCGGTCAGGCCCTCGCCGCGCGCCAGTTCTACGGCGAGCGCCCCCAGTCGCCGTGCGCCTTCGCGCGACACCTTGATCACACTCGAGCGCTTCTGAAAATCGTAAACCCCCAGGGGAGACGAAAAGCGCGCGGTGCGCGAGGTCGGCAACACGTGATTGGGGCCGGCGCAATAGTCACCGAGCGCCTCGGATGCGTAGCGGCCGAGAAAGATCGCCCCGGCATGGCGTATCTTCGGGAGCAGTGCTTCCGGCTCGGCTACCGACACTTCGAGATGCTCGGGGGCAATGCGGTTCGCGAGCGAACAGGCTTCGTCGAGGTCGCGCACGAGGATGAGCGCCCCGCGCGCGCGCAGGGAAGCGGCGATGACTTCGCGCCGCGGCATCGTCCGGAGCTGCCGCTCGATGCTCGCCTCCACGGCGTCGATGTAGGCGCCGTCGGGCGTGAGCAGCACGGCTTGCGCCATTTCGTCGTGCTCCGCCTGCGAAAAAAGGTCCATGGCGATCCAGTCGGGATCGGTCGCGCCATCGCATATGACGAGAATCTCCGAGGGCCCGGCCACCATGTCGATGCCCACCACACCGAAGACCTGTCGTTTCGCGGCGGCGACATACGCGTTGCCCGGCCCCACGATCTTGTCCACGGCCGGTATGGTTTCTGTGCCATACGCCAGCGCTGCAATCGCCTGCGCGCCCCCGACCGAGTAGACGCGGTCCACTCCGCATAGCAGCGCGGCGGCCAGCACCAGGTCGTTGCGTGCTCCGCCCGGCGTGGGAACCGTCATGATGATCTCGCGCACACCCGCCACTTGCGCGGGCACCGCATTCATGATCACCGACGAGGGATACGCCGCCTTGCCGCCCGGCACGTAAATTCCGGCACGATCGAGCGGCGTCACCTGCTGTCCCAGCTCGGTGCCGTCCGGTTCGCGGTAGCTCCAGGACCGCGCCACCTGCTTCTCGTGATAGGCGCGCACGCGTTGTGCCGCTGCTTCCAGGGCCTGACGCTGCGCGGCGGGCAGCCCGTGCGTCGCGCGCTCCAGATCGGATGCGGGTATCTGCAGTGCCGCCGCATTCGCGACTTCGAGCCGGTCGAAGCGCTGCGTACAGTCAAGCAGCGCCGCATCCCCGCGCGCTCGCACGTCCGCCAGAATGGCGGCGACCGCCGCGTCGATCGCAGGATCCTGCGCCGATTCGAAGGCCAACAGCTCCCCGAGCCGCGCATCGAAATCCGGCTGCCTGCTGTCCAGTCGCCGTAGGGGATCGCCCATCACCCGACAGCCCGCGCGAAGGCATCCAGCAGAGACTGGATCTCGGTGCGCCGCAACTTCAGCGCCGCCTGGTTGATCACGAGCCGCGCGCTGATCGGGGCGATTTCCTCCACCGCTTTCAGCTGATTGGCCCTGAGCGTACCGCCGGTGCTCACCAGATCGACGATGGCGTCGGCAAGACCGGTAAGCGGCGCAAGTTCCATCGAGCCGTAGAGCTTGATCAGGTCCACGTGCATGCCCTTCGCCGCGAAATGCTCGCGCGCGGTCTGGACGTACTTGGTGGCGACCCTGAGCCGCGCCCCCTGGCGTGCCGCCTGCTGATAGTCGAAATCCCTGGGCACTGCAACCATCATGCGGCAGCGGGCAATTCCGAGGTCGAGCGGCTGATAAAGGCCCTGCCCGCCGTGCTCGTCCAGCACGTCCTTGCCGGCCACGCCCATTTCCGCAGCGCCATACTGCACGTAGGTGGGCACATCCGCGGCGCGCACGATGATCACCCGCACGTCGCGGCGATTGGTCGCGAGCACGAGCTTGCGCGTGTTTTCGACATCGTCGGTGATCCGGATTCCGGCGCTGCGCAGCAGTGGCTGCGCTTCGTCGAAAATCCGGCCCCGCGAGAGGGCGATCGTGATCACGGTTGATTGGACAATAAAAACAATATTTTACCGCCAAGCCCGCAGCGGCGGTTCAAAAACTTCTAGCGCGCGCGGCGGATGCGCGCGCCCAGGCGCGAGAGTTTCTCCTCGATGCGCTCGTAGCCGCGATCGAGATGGTAGACGCGGTCCACCATGGTGGTGCCGCGCGCGACCAAGCCGGCCAGCACCAACCCGGCCGACGCCCGCAGATCCGTCGCCATCACTGCGGCGCCGTCCAGGTTCGGCACCCCTTTCACCACTGCGGCATTGCCTTCCACCTCGATGTCGGCTCCGAGGCGCTTCAGTTCCTGCACGTGCATGAAGCGATTCTCGAATATTGTTTCCGTCACGACCGCCGTGCCGCGCGCAATGCTGTTCAGCGCCACGAACTGCGCCTGCATGTCGGTCGGAAACGCGGGATAGGGCGCGGTCCGCACGTTGACCGCCTGCAATTCGCCGTTCGCCGCGACGCTGACCCAATCGGTTCCGCTCGTGACGTGGGCGCCCGCTTCCCGCAGCTTGTCCAGCACCGCATCGAGCGTGCCGGCGCGGGCGCCGTTGAGCTTCACCGAACCGCCGCTGGCCACGGCGGCCACCAGAAACGTGCCGGTCTCGATGCGGTCCGGCATGACACGGTGCGTGGCGCCGTGCAGATCGTTCGCGCCTTCGATGGTGATGACATCCGAGCCTGCGCCGCGCACCTGCGCGCCCATGGCGTTGAGGCAGTCGGCAAGATCCACGATCTCCGGCTCGCGCGCGGCGTTTTCGATGACGGTGACGCCGTCCGCCAGGGTCGCCGCCATCATCAGGTTCTCGGTACCGGTCACCGTCACGAGGTCCATGCAGATGCGCGTGCCGCGCAAGCGCTCCGCGCGCGCCAGCATGTAGCCGTGCTCGATGGCGATCGTCGCGCCCATCGCCTGCAGTCCCTTGATGTGCTGATCCACCGGCCGCAGCCCGATGGCGCAGCCCCCGGGCAGCGAAACGCGGGCCTCACCCAAACGCGCCACCAACGGCCCCAGCACAAGCACCGAGGCGCGCATGGTTTTCACCAGCTCGTAGGGCGCTACCGGATTGTTCAGATGCGCCGCGTTGAGCTGCACACCAAGCTTTTCGTCGAGGGATACTTCTACGCCCATCTGCCCCAGCAGCGTCAGCATGGTCGTGACGTCGCGCAGATGCGGCACGTTATTGACGGCCAGCGTATCCGAAGTGAGCAGCGCGGCGGTCAGTATGGGCAATGCCGCGTTCTTCGCGCCGGAAACCTCCACCTCCCCGCCGAGCCGCGCTCCGCCCTCGATGATCAGCTTGTCCATCGCGGAGGCCGCCTCAACGGCTCCACTCCTCGGGTGTCAGCGTGCGCATGGAAAGCGCGTGTATCTCCTGGCGCATGCGGTCGCCGAGCGCGCGGTACACCAGCTGGTGCTGCTGCACCTTCGATTTGCCCCTGAATTCGGCGCTCACGATCACAGCTTCGAAGTGATGGCCGTCGCCGCGCACTTCCACGTGTTCGCACGGCAGGCCTTCCTGGATGACGGACTGGATCTGTTCGGGCTGTATCATGGGAATAATCGGTGTTTCGGGTTGTAGCCGGTGTATTGGCGCCCTAAGTACTCGAATCGAGCAGGTCTGTGACGCCGTAGAGCCTGGCCAGGCTCTGCAGATTGCCGGGTAGATTGACGAACGTAATATGCCCGTTGCGGCGCTGCGCGGCGCGCCGCCATTCCAGGAGCAGGCTCACCGCCGCTGAATCCACTTCGGTGACCCCTGACAGGTCCAGCGTCACGCCGTCCGCCGTGAAAAGCTCGTTGCCCTCCTCGAGCAGGGCCGCGGCATTCTTGATGGTGACGGGACCGCTTAACGTACAGCGCCCCCCTTCGCAGACCATCATCCGCCCTGGACCTGCTCCGCGAGAGCCCTGTTGCGCTCGGACAGCGTGCGGATCAACCCGTCGACGCCGCTTTTCTGGATTTCGGCGTTGAACGTATTGCGATAGTTCTCCACCAGGCTGACGCCCTCTATCTTCACGTTGTAGACTTTCCAGCCCGCCGCGGTTTTTTCCATGCTGTAGTCCACCGCCACCGGCTGGCCCCCGGGCCGATTGATGAACGACTGGACGACGACGTCGGTATCGCCCGGCTTCATGCGCGCGGGGCGGTACTCCACCGTCTCGTTCCGGTACTGCGTGAACGCGGCGGTATAGGTTCGCACCAGCAGCCCCTTGAACTCTTCCACCAGCTTTTTCTGCTGCTCGGCGCTCGCCTGGCGCCAGTTTCGGCCCATCGCGAGCTGGGTCATCCGGCTGAAACTGAAGTGCGGCACGATCTTCGCCTCGACCAACTGCAGCACGCGCTTGCGGTTGCCGGACTGGAGTTCCTTGTCGGCGCGCACGATCGCGAGCACCTCGTCGGTCACGCTCTTAGCGAGTGCGTCGGGTCCGAGCTCCGCCGCGCGCAGCGGTGCCGCGCCGAAGAACAGGGCCACGAACGCGCTCGTCAGTAATCCGTATCTCAAATCAGCACCTTTCATCGTCCGCTTCATCAAAAAAATTCACTTCCTGGCGTCGCCGCCCTCGGCCGCCTTGCTGTAGAGGAACTGGCCGATCAGTTTCTCAAGGACCACGGCAGACTGCGTAAGTTTGAATGCGCCGCCCTCCTTGAGGTTCTGGGTGTCGCCGCCCGCTTCGACGCCGACATACTGCTCGCCGAGCAGTCCGGAGGTGAGGATGGATACCGAGCTGTCCTGCGGGAACTGGTAGCGCTTGTCGATGTTCATCACCACCCGCGCACGGAAACGCTCGTTGTCGAACTGTATCTGGTCCACGCGCCCCACGACCACTCCGGCGCTTTTCACCGGCGCGCGCGGCTTCAGCCCGCCGATATTGTCGAAATCGGCGGTGACACGGTAGGTGT
The DNA here is from genome assembly GCA_052389535.1 of Betaproteobacteria bacterium. GTDB lineage: Bacteria > Pseudomonadota > Gammaproteobacteria > Burkholderiales > SG8-41 > DSOT01. Next base: position 6,516 of record JBQTHU010000029.1, read on the forward strand.
CTCCGACATTGAACGTCTCGCTCGCATTACCGACCTTGAGCGCCAGTATCAGCAGCGCGGCGATGCCGGCCGCGACGAAAATTCCTACCCATAAATCTATAACTTTGCGATCCATGTACTCACGCTCCTCTGAACATAAAGGCCGTCAGAACGAAATCCAGACCCAGGATTGCGAGCGACGACGTGACGACCGTGCGGGTCGTGGCACGCGAAACCCCTTCTGCCGTCGGCGGGGCATCGTAGCCCTCGAAAAGCGCGATCGCCGTTACGGTAATGCCGAACACCACGCTCTTGATCACGCCATTGGCGATATCGTTGCGCAGATCCACCGAGGCCTGCATCTGCGACCAGAAGGCTCCGGCGTCCACCCCTATGAGCACGACGGCTACCAGGTAGCCACCGAACACGCCGACTGCGCTGAACATGGCGGCGAGCAGCGGCATGGAGATGAGTCCGCCCCAGAATCGCGGCCCGACGACCCGCGCGATCGGATCCACCGCCATCATTTCCATGGCGGAGATCTGTTCGGTCGCTTTCATGAGCCCGATCTCTGCCGTCATCGCCGAGCCGGCGCGGCTCGCGAAGAGCAGCGCGGCAACGACGGGACCCAGCTCACGGGTCAACGACAACGCCACCAGTGTGCCGACCGCCTCCGCCGAGCCGTAGCGCTGCAGGGTTTCATATCCTTGCAGCCCCAGCACCATGCCCACGAACAGTCCGGACACGCTGATGATGATGAGGGACAGCACGCCCGCGAAATAGATTTCCTTGGTGACCAGCCTGAAGCGCCGAAAGCTCATGCCCGAGCGCATCAGCACCGATGCGAAAAAACGGCTGGCATACCCCAACCGCCACATCGCGCCAATGACACGCCGGCCAAGGCGGGACAGCGGCTCGGCGACGCGATCAAGCATGGCGGCTCCCGAGACCCAACGCCTGCTCGAGGCTGTGGCCCGGATAGTGGAACGGTACCGGCCCGTCCATCTCGCCCCAGACAAACTGATGAACGAAGGGCGCATCGGACTTCCGTATGTCGTCCGGCGTGCCGTGCGTCACGACGACGCCCTCAGACATGAAATACACGTAATCCACGATCTTGAGCGATTCCTGCACGTCGTGCGTGACCACAATGGAGGTCGCGCCGAGCGCATCGTTGAGATGGCGGATGAGATCGCCGATCACGCTGAGCGAAATGGGGTCCAGTCCGGCAAAAGGCTCGTCGTACATGATCAGCATCGGATCCAGTGCGACCGCCCGCGCGAGCGCCGCCCGTCGCGCCATGCCGCCCGAAAGCTCCGAGGGCATCATGTGCTGCGCGCCGCGCAGGCCGACTGCATCGAGCTTCATCAGCACGAGGTCGCGTATCATCGACTCGGGCAGATCGGTATGCTCGCGCATCTGGAACGCGACGTTGTCGAATGCCGACATGTCGGTGAACAGGGCGCCGAACTGGAACAGCATGCCCATCTTGCGCCGCAGCGCGTAGAGGCCTTCCCGATCGAGTTCGTGCATCGCCTGTCCCGCGACGCGTACTTCGCCCCGGGTAGGCTTGAGCGAGCCGCCGATCAGTCGCAGCAGCGTCGTCTTGCCGCAACCGCTGAGCCCCATGATGCTCACCACCTTGCCCCGCGGCACCGTCAGGTTGATGCCCTTGAGCACGGGACGCACCTCGTAGGCGAAGCTGACGTCCTTGATTTCGACGAGATTTTCCATCGCCAGGCAGGCGCCAGACCGGATAAAAGGCCCTAATTCTAAACCAGTACGCCAGCCGCCTCCAACGAACGGGCTGACGCAGGCAGCGTCCGTCGTGGAAAAATTGCGAACCCGCTGGCATCATCGCATGCACATGCATTTCGACCTGTTCTTCGAGGCCGCGCTGCCTCCCCACAGCGGCCTTTCGGAAGCCCGGCTCTATGCCAACGTGCTGGCATCGATCGCGCAGGCGGACCGCCTCGGCTACCGCTGCGCGTGGCTCGTCGAGCATCACTTCATGCGCGGCTACTCGCACGTCTCCAAACCGGAAGTGCTGCTCGCCGCGGCGGCGGCGCGCACGGCGCGCATCCGGCTGGGACACGCTGTCATCCCTTTGCCTTTGCACCACCCGGTGCACGTCGCAGAACGCGTGGCGACACTCGATATCGTATCCTCGGGCCGGCTCGAACTCGGGATAGGGCGTGGGTTTTCGCCGCGCGAGTACACCGCATTCGGGGTATCAATGGACGCGAGCCGCATGCTCACGGAAGAAAGCCTCGACATCCTGCGCGCGAGTTTCCGGCGCGAGCCCGTGACCTATCACGGGCGGCACTTCGATGTCGAAGCACTCGATATCCTGCCTCACGTCGTGCAGCGGCCGCACCCGCCGCTCTGGAGCGCGGCAGTCAGTCCGGACACCTATCGCTGGGCGGCTGCGCGAGAGCTCGGCGTGCTCGCGGGACCGTTCAAGCCGTGGTTCATGGTGAAGCACGATCTCGAGCGTTATCGCGATGCCTGGAAGGCCGCCGCGCCGCCGCGCATGGGCATGACCGTTGGGGTCCTGTGCCTGAAGGACGGTGCGCGGGCGCGCAGGCTCGCGGAGGAAGCATTCACCTGGTATTACGGGCAGCTTTTCACCGTGACGCTCCCCGTGCTCGAGCGCCTGTATCCGAGTTACGAGCAGCTGCACGAGCTGGGACGTTTTCGCAGCGTGATGAAGCTCGGCGTGCGTTTGGGATTACTGGACGCGTTCGGTCTCGCAGTCGTGGGTGACCCGGAACAGTGCAGGAGAAAGATCCGGAAGTACGCGGCCGCCGGCATCACGCACCTCCTTTGCGCGTTCGGCGCAGGCGCCGTGGAGCACCGTGTGGTCGAGGAATCGCTCGAGCTTTTCGCCTCCGAGGTAATGCCGGCGTATGCCGAGCCGATGACCGGCACGGGACTACGCCAGGCATCGATGCCGTGACAGCCGGCATGCGCGTAGTCGTGACCGGATCCAGCGGTCATTTCGCCGCAGCACTGCTGCCCGCGCTATGCGCGCTGCGCGAAGTGGGCGAGGTGCGCGGCATCGACGTCCGCCCGCCGCACTTTCATCATGAGAAGTTCCGCGCGGTCGTGCGCGACGTTCGCGACCCGGCGCTCACGCAAATGATGACGGGATGCGATGCGCTGGTCCACCTGGCATTCGTGGTGCTGCGCGGAAGAACAGCCGAAAGGGAGATGCGCGACAGCAACGTGGCCGGCACGCGTCATGTCTTCGAGTCCGCGCATCGCTGCCGCGTGAAGCGTCTGGTGCAGTTTTCCAGCGCAGCGGTGTACGGGAGCGGTGTCAACGTGGATGAAGGCGCGGCGTACGATCCGCTTCCGGGTTTTCTCTATGCCCGCCACAAGGTGGAAGTCGAGCAGTACCTGCAATCCCGTTTTCCGGAATGCGTGCGCTTGCGCCCTCACGCGATACTCGGACCGCATGCGCAGCCCTTGCTGCGACGGCTTCTGCAGCAGCCGTTCTATCTGCGCCTGCCCGATCCCCCTCCTCTCCTGCAGTGCGTGCACGAAGATGACGTGGCGCGCGCGGTGCTGCTCGCGCTCGCCGCGAAGGTGCGGGGGCCATTCAATCTCTCGGCCCCTGATGCCTTCAGTTTCCGCGATGCAGTCCAGCGCGACGGCCGTTTCAGCATCGGACTTCCGTCAGGGATCGCGCGTGCCGGCTTCAAGCTCGCATGGCGGCTGTTCGGGTGGGGCGGCGAGCCGGCATGGCTGGAAGGTCTTTCGCGCCCGCTGCTTCTGGACTGCTCGCGCGCTGCGAGCAAACTCGGCTGGCAGGCTGGCTACAGCGCCGCGGCGGCGATCCGCTCCATCGGCGTGCCTCGCGCCGCGAGCGGCGCTAAAGGACGGGTTGAGGTTCCTTGACCGTCGCGACCGCAGGCACCGCGGACGAAGGCTCGCAATAGACCCGATACAGCGTTTCGAGTACCGCTGTGGCTTCCTTGCCGGACAGGGAATAGAAAACGGTCTGGCCCGATCGCCTGGCGACTACGATCTTCTCGCGTCGCAATCGTGCCAGGTGTTGTGACAGCGCCGATTGGCTCAGTCCGACCACGCGTTCCAGTTCACCCACCGAACGCTCGCCTTCCGCCAGCGAACAGAGCACCATGAGGCGACAGGGATTGCTCATCGCCTTGAGCAATTCGGCGGCGCGCATCGCATTGCGCTTGAGCTCCGCGGTCTGCGGGGCCGACGCCGCAGCCCCACCGCGTCTTGAAGAGTTGCGCTTCATCTCTACGCGCGACAGGCCTGCCGGCTTTCTCCGCCTCAGGCGCAGCCGGCGAATCCGTCCGCGGTCATCTTGGCCTCGTACTTCTCGCTCACCTGAGCCCCGGGCGTCAGCGCCGGCCTCGCCGCGGCCCAGTCTTCCGGCTTGAGAACCACGAGCCATCCGGCGCCGTAAGGATCCTCGTTGGCAAGGGAAGGTTTGGCTACGAGCGCCTCGTTGACAGCGGCGATCTCGCCGCCTGCCAGTGATTTGGCCGGCCCGACCCATTTGCCGGACTCGACGGTAGCGCACGATTTCCCCGCCTGCACGGCGCGGCCGGCTTTTCTTGGGGTGAAGGCGACCAGCAGGCCGGCCATCGCGGTGGCGACAGTGGTCATGCCGAGCCGCACCGTTCCGTCTTCCAGCTCCTTGAACCAGATGTGGTTGTCCACATCATAGAGCAGATCGTCGGGCAGGTTGCATCCGCGCACCACGGGCATGTCCGGCATCCTCTTAAATAGACGATTCCGTGCGCAGCGGCCGGGAAGCGCAGCAGAATTCACCGAGGCCCTCCACCTCCATCTTTCCGCCGACGAACAGAACCAGGTGTTTCACCAGCAGCCGCATCATACGCGCGCGGCGCGCGAACTCTTCATGCTGCGGCGCCATCATGAGCAGATTGTAGTGGTACGCGATCTCGCGACACGTCTCGCGACAGGCGTTGAAGCTCGGCACGCCGCGGGCGCCCTGGCGGTGGAGCGCGAGCAGGCGGAATCCCTCGCGCCTGTCGCCGGTCGGCACATCGCCGCGCGCCACCACCCACTGTTCCAGCGTTTCCTCGGCGATGGCGAGCAGCGCCCGTGCCGAGGCGATCGCATCACGCTCGAACTCTTCTGCGGCAAGCCGCGCCTCCAGCGCCGCAAGCGCGTTCAAGCAAGACCCCTTGCCGCGAGCGCCGGCTTCGCGTCCGAAACGTTCTCGTGGATTCCCAGCTTGCGCGGGGAAACTCCCAGCGCAATCCCGAGCAGCTGCGTGAAGTACATCATCTTCACGCTGGTTTTCTCGCCGCACACCTTCTCCGCGCGCACCTGGTGCATTTCGAGACCGGAATGGCAGGTCGGACATTCGGTTGCGATGACTTCAGCGCCCGCCGCCTCCGCCGCCCGCAGGATGTTGAGCACCAGTTTGGTGGAGGTGTCGCTGTCTGAAAGCGTGTGTGCGCCACCACAGCATGCGGTCTTCAGGGGAAAATCGACGATTTCCGCACCGGCTGCCGCCAGCAGGTCGTCCATGTAATGCGGCTGCAGCGTGGACTCGCTGCCCGGGCCGCGATCCTTTTCCGGATAGATGTGGCGGGGCCGCGTATACATGCAGCCGTAGTAATTGGCGATCCTGAGTCCGTTGAGGCCGTTCCTGATACGCCGCTTGAGCTCGTCTTCGCCCAGACCGTGCTTGATCCAGTCGAGCGCGTGGATGGTCTCGAGCTGCCCTGCGCGATACGGGGCATGACCCGCTTTCCGCGATATCCGTTCCACCACTTCCCGGGAACCGGCGTCGTGCGCCAGGTCGTATTCCGCCTTCTTGAGATTGTGATAGCAGCCATTGCACGGCGCCATGACCACGCCGGCGCCCATTTCGTTGGCCGCGATCGACATGACGCGCGAGGAGAGATAGGTCTGGACCTTGGGATCGATGTTCTTCACTTCCATCGCCCCGCAGCAGTTCCAGTTCTTCACCTCGTCGAGCTCGAGCCCCAGCGCGCGGCCCACCGCTTTGGTCGAGGCGTTGTAGGCGTGGCCCGTGCCTTCCAGCGCACAGCCCGGGTAATACGCAACCCGGGCGTAGCGGATTTTCGTATCGTCCTGTCCGGTTCCCGACATGCTATGACCCCATCCCTCTCGTTTGCTCGGGGCGCTTGCTTGCTCCCGGCTCCGTCAATCCAAGCGCGGCGTGCTGTTTCGTCCGCTGTTCGTCTACATATTCGGCGATCGCCGCGCGCGCCTTGCCCCACCCGCGGGTGCGCGGTTTCAGCAGCGCGGCCATGCCCATCAGCAGCCCGAGCTTGATGGGCAGGCGCCGCGCGATGCGCCTTGCCATCTCCATCAGCCAGTCCTGCAGCAGCGGCTGTCTGGTGCGCGCGAAAAAGCCGCGGATCACGCGACCCTCTTCGATCTTGCCGGTCTCGATGACCTGCTCCGAGAATTCCTCGTCGAAGTGCGTCGAATGCGACTTGGACGTGTGGCCCTTCAGCTCCAGCCAGTGCGCCGTCGCCTTCATCACCCCTTCCGGAAACACGTCGCGCGGGCAGGCGTAGGTGCACTTGTTGCACGAGACGCACTGCCAGATGATGTCCTTGTCGCGCAGCAGCTCCGACTCCATGCCCATGCGGATCAGATAGATCCAGTAGCGCGGGTTGAAGTCGGGATTCACCGCGTTCACGGTACAGGCGTTGGTGCACGAGCCGCACTGCCAGCAGCGGTGGATGTGCTCGCCTCCCGGCAGCGCCGCGATTTCCTCCTGCAGCCGCTCGTTGTAATCGGAGACCACCCGCGGCTCGATGAACGTGCTCCAGTGGCCCGAAACATCCACGCCGTCGAGGACGAGCTTTTCGTGGGTGCGGAGGTTCTCCGGGCGGATGAGCGACTGCTCGTGTATCGGCATGGAAACGCCCGCTCAGTTGGCTTGCCGTTCCACGACGAAGGCCTGTCCGTCCAGGCGCTTCAGGCGGCTGCGGCCCCGCTCGTCCACTGCATCGAGCCCCAGCAGGCGGCGCGCGTGCACCATGGGTTCCTCCGGGGTGGAGAAGTCGGTCCTCAGGTAACTGCCGCCCTGCTCCGCAATGTAGCCGGCGTAGACCTCCGCCGTGAGCAGGTCGACGTACTCGATGACGTCGCGAAACACTCCGTTTTTCGACAGGTACTGGGCAAGCTCCTCGCGCAGCACGACGAACGTTTCATAGGTATCGGGCACCTCGATGCGCACGTGGTCCACGTCCTCGCCGTGCCAGATCTCGCGCAGCACGCCGGTGTTGGCGCGCGCATCCCAGACCCATCGGCACATCGCCGGACAGCGTTCCGGATCGGTGTTGTGCAGCAGTTCCGCCGCGAGGTCGCGCACCCAGCGATGCGCCCGGTCGTCGGGAAAACCGGCGCTGAAGGCGGCGATGCGCGCGTCCGCAGTGGCGGTATCGGCGGCGCCGTCCAGCAGCAGGGCAACACTCGCTCGCAGCCGCTCGAAAGAGGCGTGCGAAAGATGGGAGCCGATGCGGCGGCGCACAGTCGGCATGCAGGCGCACAACGCCTGAAACGTTTCACGCGTCACGCTTGCAGCACGCCCTACACCCAGCGTGCGGCTGAAAAGCTGCGTTTTGAGCTTGACCGCATCCACGTAGCGCTCCACGCCGCCGCTCTCCTCGCTGCCGGAGATCAGGCGCTCCAGCGCCCGCGCAAGCTTGGGCCCGCTCAGTTCGAGGCGCGGGCGCTCGTGCGTGGCCAATGCGTGTGCCGGCATGCGGCGGCTCTCAGGCGGCGACCGCCGCGGGCGCGCGGCTTGCATACGCGAACGCGGCCATGGCAGCGGCCTTTGCCTGGGCAATGGAGTCGTCGATGGTCTCAGGTCCTGCCGCCGCGCCTGCGACGAAGACACCCGGGCGGGACGTTTCTCCCAGCGCACCGTACGACGAGCCCTTGGCGATGAACCCGTGGCGCTCCAGCTCGATGCCGAACGTGCGCGCGATGGACCTGTTCCCGACATTGGGATCCATGCCGATCGCGTGCACCACCATGTCGAACGGGATCGTGATCGGGCGCTTCACCAGGGTGTCCTCGCCTTTCACGATGAGCTTCTCCCCGTTGGAAGTGACTTCCGCGATGCGCGCCTTGATGTACTTGACCTTGAACTCCTCCTGGCTCTTCCAGTAGTAGCTCGTCTCGTAGAGCCCGAAGGTGCGGATGTCCATGTAATAGATATAGACGTGGCAATCGGGCAGCTCCTCGCGGATTTCCATCGCGATGTTGCACGAGACGGTGCAGCAGATCTTGGAGCACCACTCTCGGCCGATCTGCCGGTCGCGCGATCCGACGCACAGCAGGATCGCGACGCGTTGCGGCTTGCGGCCATCCGAGGGGCAGCGCACGCCCTTGCCCGACGAGATCATCTGCTCCACCTGGGTCGTCGTCACCACGTCGGGGAAAGTTCCGAAACCCCACTCCGGCTTGTTGACCGAATCGAAATGGGTGAATCCCGTACACAGTATGGCGGCGGCGATGTCCATCGCGTGGCCGTTGTCGAGTTGTGCCCGGAAGGCGCCGGGTTCGCCGCTGAACCCCTGCACCGCGGCGCTTCGATGCACCGTAACGAGTTCGCTCTGCTCGACGCGGCTCACCATGCCGCCGATCGCATCCTTCGCCCACTCCCCGGAAGGAACCAGCCGGGCATAACCGGAGAGGATCGGCGCGCCGCCCAGCCGTGATTCCTTTTCCACCAGCACGGAGCGCTGCTTGACGCTCGCCAGCGCATGCGCGGCGGCGAGCCCCGCCGGGCCACCGCCCACGATGAGGATCGGCAGGCTCATGCCTGTCTCGCGATGGGAATGTAGCCCGGCCCCGAGGTGATCCGGCGCCGCGGGTCGTAGAGGTTCTCGCCCTTGCCCGCCTTCACCTGCTCGAGATAGCCGACGAATTCCTGCTTCTTCGCCTGCCAGTCTATCCCCAGTTTTTCCATCAGCGTCTCGACCGGCGAGGCGTGCCAGTGCGACTGCACGATCTTGTACGGGTGCGCCCCGCACACCAGCGCCGCGAACTGGCAATCTGCGAGGATCGGCAGATCGACCGCCTTGCCCGCCGCCTTCCCGATCCATTGGTTCTTGTCGAGGGTGGTGATGCAACCGGTGTCATGGCCGATCATGACGTCCGCCCGTGCCTCCTCGATCGCCACCCGGACCTTGCGGTCGATCGCGAACGAGCGGGTGAACTCGCGCTCCGAGATGATGTGCCGGAAACCGAAACCGCAGCAGTCGTACCACGTCGAGTAATCGATCACTTGCGCGCCGAGCGCTTCCATGATTCCGGTGGAGACGGCGACACGATTGCCGCCGAGGATCCTGTCGTCGTACACCGCATCTTCCGGCACCATTTTGTAGACGTGGCATGCGGGATGGATGGTTGCGCGCACGCCGCTGCAGTCGATCTCCTGCACCGACGCGATGCGTTCGCGCATCACGTGCACCCACTCCGAGTAGTGCACCACTTCCTCGGGAATGAGGAGCTTGCCGTCCACGAGCCGATTCAGCTTGCCGAGGATCTGGCGCACGCGCTCGCGCAGCTTCGCCGAGTGGATGAGGTAGCCGCGCACCTCCTTGTAGTTGCCGAAAGAGGTCCCGCAGTGAACCAGCGGGTAGTAGTGGCCGTCGGGCAGACCCTGGGCGCGCGCGGCGACATAGGCCTGGTGGAAATTGCGCAGGAACACCGCAGCGAGGCTTTCCAAGTTGCCGATGCCCGAGCCGTGATAGTTCCACGCCGTGCACGAGGTCTGGTCGGTCTCGTCGAGGTATTCCACCTCCAGGCGGTTCATCAGCCACAGCAGTGAAGCGGGATAGCCCGGGATGTTGCCGCACTGCCCGCAGGACTTGTGATGCCACAGGCGCTGCGTCGGGATTTTCTTGTCCCAGCCGTATAGCGTCTTCACCACCGCCGGCTGGTGCGCCTCGACCACGCGGTGGACGACGATCTCGCCGTCCTTCTCCAGCTGCCACATCGCGTCGCGCACGTCCTCGACGCGCTCCTTGCCGGTCAGCATCGAGCGCCGGTCGATCTTCTGCTCGACCCACGCCGTTGCGATGCGGGCTTGCTCCGGCGATAGATCGGCGTCCCGCCACTCCGAACCGTGCCCGGTGAAGCGCTCGCCGCAATTGGTGCCGATAGGTGCAGTCATCGCTGTCTCCTCGATGGTGCGGATGCGGGCATCCGGCCTTCAGTCCTCTTTGTCCTCGTCTTCCTGATCGGCGAGCCAGTCTTTCCAGTCCTCACGCTTTTCATCCATGATGTCCGTAATGACGTCGAAGAGATTCTCGTCGATGCCTTCGAGCTGCCTGAGCACCCCGGTCTCCTCCCAGATGGTGTAAAGCTCCACCGACGTTCTCAAATTCACCTCCCAGGCCGTCGCCGTGGTATTGAGGGTAGCCATCGGGATGGCCTGCCGCAGGAGCTTGAGCGGCGCGTCGATCTTGGAGATGTTGGGGCCCCAGTCCGCGAAGTGATCCGGGTTGATCATGTCGGGCGAGAGCTGGTTGCCGGTCGAAATGAGCTTGAGCATCACGCGCGAGAAGGGCCGCAGCACCTTGCGCGCCGACTCCATCTGGTGCTTGATCGCGGTCTCGCGCATCAGCATGATCAGGCCGCCCGGCGAATTGCCGAAGGGACAGCGCGCCGCGCAGGTGTAGCACTGCGCGCAGGCCCAGATCTTCTCCTGCATCGCGTCGTAGATGCCCTCGAGATTCTCGGTCCACAGCAGCTGCACGATCTCGCGCGGGCTGAAATCGTAGTAGTGGGCGGCCGGACACGTCGCCGTGCAGATACCGCAGTTGAGGCAGCCGTTCAACTCATGGTCGTAGCGGAGATCGGACTGGATGTCCTTGAATATCTCCTCGAG
>JBQTHU010000030.1:0-4274 GCA_052389535.1 Betaproteobacteria bacterium
CGTGCTGGATGCCAGGGCGGTGGCCGGCCTCTACGCCGTGGTGGAGCGCTTCGAAACATTGAGCGATGTGCGCGCCATCACCGCGCTCGCGTGCAACGATGCGCCATCCGCTCAGCGCAGCGTGCGCACCGCCAGCGCCCGGGTTTTACCATGACGCAAGCACGGACCAAGGCGCAGCGCATGCGCGCCATGCTCAAGTCCGGGAAGATCGTAGTCTCGCCCGGGGTCTTCGACGGCTACAGCGTGCGGCTCGTGGAGGCGATGGGTTTCCAGGCCGCCTCGACGACCGGCGCCGGTCTCTCGAATTCGCGCATCGGCCAACCCGACATCGGCGTCATGACGCTGCGCGACAACGTGGAAGCGTGCTACCACATCGCGCGCAGCGTCTCGATACCGGTGATGTCCGATGCCGATACCGGATACGGCAACGCCGTCACCGTCTACCACACCGTGCGCTACTTCGAAGAAGCGGGCGTGGTGGGCATCAACATCGAGGACCAGGTTAGCCCCAAGCGCTGCGGCCACATGCGGGGCAAGGAGCTCATCAGCGCAGCCGAGATGGCGAAGAAGATCGAGGGCGCGATCAAAGCGCGCCGCGATCCGGACTTCATCATCAACGCCCGCACCGATGCCATCGCGGTGGAAGGCATCGAGAGCGCGATCGGGCGCGCCAAGGTTTATCTCGCCGCCGGCGCCGACATGGTCTACCCGGACGCGATCAATTCCGAGGAGCAGATCCGGCGCTTCGTCGATGGGGTTCAGGCACCGGTCAGCATCAGCATGGGCATCGGCTTGCGCGGACGCGTGACCACGCCGCTCGTCTCGGTAAAGCGATTGCAGGAGATCGGCGTTGCGCGCGTGAGCTATTCCCGCATGCTCACCGCCTCCGCGCTGCACGGCATGAAGACCGCGCTCCAGGCGTTCAAGGAGTACCTGGCGGTGGACCAGCCGCCGGAGCGGCCCGATCTCGTCGTGAGCGCAGAGGAGATCAGCGAGCTGATGGGCTACGCCTTCGTGAACGAGCTGGAGTCGCAACTGCTGCTCGACGAGCAGATCGAGAAAAAGTACGGCGGCGGCGCGGTCGATTACGTCGTGCGCGGCCGCTGATCGTCGGATCGCACGAGGCTTGAAGTAGAATGACGCGCTCGATTCAGCGCCACGTGACGGCGACTTCAGGCGGGATGAAAAGAAATGCGTGAATACGATGTTGTAGTCGTCGGCAAGGGCAATGCTGCGTTGTGCGCCGCCCTTGCCGCGCGCGATGAAGGCGCGCGCGTCGCCATGCTCGAAGCCGCCACCGAGGACGAATCCGGCGGCAACAGCCGTTTCGCCGGTGGCGTCATGCGCTTCGCATACGACTCGGTGGATGACCTCAAGCGCGTGACCGACATCACGGACGAGGAGATCGCGAGCAGCGATTTCGGCACCAACACGCGCGAGGAATTTTTCGACGATCTCTACCGGCTGACGAGCTACCGCACCGATCCGGATCTCTCAGAGCTGCTGGTGAACCGCAGCCTCGACACCATGGCCTGGCTGCGCTCGAAGGGCGTGCGCTTCGTGCTCAACTACGGCCGGCAATCGGGACTGGTGGACGGGAAACGCAAGTTCTTCGGGCGCATGCCGATCGAAGTCTCGGGCGGCGGCGCGGGCCTGGTCCAATACCTCGATGCCGCCGCGAAGAAAGCGCAGATCGACGTTCATTTCGAAGCGCGGGCGACCTCGCTCGTCTACGACGGCGAGCGCGTGCAGGGCGTCCGCGTGAAGCAGCGGGGCAAGGCGGCGGAAATTCGCGCCAAGGCCGTGGTCCTCGCGTGCGGCGGCTTCGAAGCCAATCCCGAGTGGCGCACGCGCTATCTCGGTCCCGGCTGGGAGCTGGCCAAAGTGCGCGGCACCCGGTTCAACGTCGGCGATGGGCTGAAGATGGCGCTGGAGATCGGCGCGGCGCCCTACGGCAACTGGTCGGGCTGCCACGCCACCGGATGGGACCGCTACGCGCCGGAGTTCGGCGATGTCAACGTCGGCGACCAGTTCCAGAAACACAGCTACATCTTCGGATTGCTGATCAACGCACAGGGCAAGCGCTTCGTCGACGAAGGCTGGGATTTCCATTCCTTCACCTATGCGAAGTACGGCGGCGAGGTGCTGAAGCAACCGGGACAGTTTGCATGGCAGGTGTTCGATTCCAAGGTGAAGCAGCTGTTGCGCTCGGAATACCGCATCAAGTTCGTCACCAAGGTCACCGCCGGCACTCTTGAGGAACTCGCGCCGCAGCTGGAAGGCGTCGATGCACAGGCGTTTCTGAAGACGGTGCGCGAGTTCAACGCGGCGGTGAAGCGCGACGTCCTCTTCGATCACACCATCAAGGACGGCAAGTGCACCATCGGCATCGACCCGCCGAAATCGAACTGGGCACAGCCGCTCGACACGCCGCCGTTCGAGGCCTATGCAACGACCTGCGGCATCACCTTCACCTTCGGCGGCTTACGCATCGACAAGGAGAGCGGCCAGGTGCTCGACGCCCACTTCCATCCCATCCCCGGCCTGTACTGCGGCGGGGAGATGGTGGGCGGGCTGTTCTACTTCAATTATCCGAGCGGCACCGGGCTCGTTTCCGGCGCGGTGTTCGGCCGCATGGCGGGCGCCGCCGCCGGCGCGACCGTCAAGCGATGAGTTGGTATTCGTCATTCCGGACAGCGATCCGGAATCCAGGCACCACTCTGGATCCCAGCTTCCGCTGGGAAGACGATTCTTATTGAAGCCAGATCACATCATGAGTCACGAAGCGAGCACGGACAATCCGCACACCCGCGGCATCGCGGAATTCGTCGCCAACCTGCGCTACGAGGCGATCCCGCAGGAGGTGCGCGATCGCATCAAGCTGCTGATGCTCGACTCGTTCGGCTGCGCGCTCTACGGGGCCGACCTCGCGTGGAGCCGCATCCTGCAGGACCGGCTTTCCGCAATCGACACGACCCGCGCGTGCGCCATCTGGGGCACGCCGCAGAAACTTTCGGCGCCGCACGCGGCGCTCGTGAACGGGACGCAGGTGCAGGGTTTCGAGCTGGACGACGTGCACCGCGCGGGCGTCCTGCACGTCGGCGCAGTGGTGCTGCCCGCGCTCATCGCCGTGGCTGAACTGAAGCGCGGCATGAGCGGAAAGGAGTTTCTCGCCGCAGCGGTCGCCGGCTACGAGATCGGCCCGCGCGTCGGCCTGTGCATGGGGCCCGAGCACATCGCGCAGGGCTGGCACTCGGGCGCGACGCTGGGCGTGTTCTCGGCGGCAGCGGGCGCCGCGCGCGGCCTCAAGCTCGATGCGGACAAAACGGTGCACGCGCTGGGCATCGCCGGCACGCAGGCCGCCGGGCTCATGGCCGCGCAGTACGGCGCGATGGTGAAGCGCATGCACGCCGGCCGCTCGTCGCAGAGCGGGCTCTACGGCGCGCTGTTCGCGGAGGCGGGGTTTACCGGCATCCTGAACGTGCTGGAGAGCGAGTATGGCGGCTTCTGCACCACGTTCTCGCGCTCCACCGACCGTTTCAACCTGAAGGAGTTGACCGCTGGTTTCCGCGAGACGTGGCAGACCATGGGGGTCGCGCTCAAGTTCTATTCCTGCGTCGGCAGCAATCACACCACGCTCGATGCGATACGCGAAATGCAGCAGGAGCGCGCGTTCGGCGTGAAAGACGTGCATAAGATCGTCGTGCGCGGCTCCCAAGTGACCATGGACCACGTGGGCTGGAAATACGTGCCGCAGGGACTCACCTCGGCGCAGCTCAATCTCCCCTATTGCATCGCGACCTGGCTCATCGAGGGCGACTGCTTCGTCGATCAGTTCACCGAGGACAAGGTCGCGGACCCGCAGCGCATGGCGCTCGCGGAGAAAGTCGAGGTCCACCACGACCGCGAGATCACCGCGAAAGGCGCGAAGTTCCGCCACATGGTGCACGTGGAGGCGCATCTCGACGACGGCACGGTGATGAAGCGCACCGTGGAAGCCGCACGCGGCAGCGAGAAAAAATTCGCGGGCGAGACGGAAATCGTCGAAAAATTCGAAAAGCTCGCGGTCAAAGCCCTGCCGCAGTCGCGCGTCGCGGAACTGCGCGACGCGATGCTCGGCCTGGAAAAGCTCGACGACGCCGGCCGCCTCGCGCAGCTCCTCGCGAAAAGCTGAACGCTAGACCGCCGGCCGCTGCAGCGCCGGCACCTCGCGCCGGTAGAGTTGTTTCCCGCGCTTGTAGCCCGCGAGCGGCTGCGCCACGGTGGCGATCGCT
>JBQTHU010000031.1:0-8367 GCA_052389535.1 Betaproteobacteria bacterium
GAGGAAGCGCGGCGCATCCGCGGCGTCGCGCCGGCGCTGCCGATTCCGGCGGCGCAATTCGAGGAGATGATTTCGACCTGCCGCACGCTTGACCAGCAGCCGCGTGCCGACAGGCTCGTTCAGTTGACCTTGACCGGCGCGAAGCCGTAGCTGCGTTTGAACATCTCCGCCCGGTGCTCGCCGGCAGTACACGGCGGAAACTTCGGCGGACGTTCGGCATCGGCGCAAGTGGGCAGGCACTCGATGCGGGCGCTGGGGCGGGGACTGTAAAAGAACGCAATCGAGTGGCGGTAGCGGCCTGCGGAGCGGTTGTTCTTGACGCGATGCATGTTGGAACGATAAAGGTCGTTGGTCCACCGCTGCATCAGGTCTCCCAGATTGATCACGAGCGTCCCCGGTATCGGGGTGGCCTCGATCCACTCGTCGGCGACGTTCCGGACTTCGAGCCCGCCGAGATCGTCCTGCGCGAGCAGCGTGATGCCGCCCCAATCGGTGTGCGCGCCGGCGCCGAGCTGGTTCGCGCGGGCGTTCTCCGGGTGTGGCGGGTAGCGCAGCAGCCGGAGCGTCGTGGTCGGCATATCGTAGAACGGCAGGAACCGGTCTTCGGGCAGGCCGAGCGACAGCGCGATCAGCGCGAGCAGCCTGTCTCCCAGGGTTCTCATCGCGGCCTGGTAGGCGAGCATCTGATCGCGGAATCCCGGCAGGGCGTCCGGCCACTGGTTATGACCATAGCCGCGGATCCCCGCCACGCTCAGAGGATGGTCGCCGGGCAGATCCAGCCCTACGTAGAAGCTCTCCTTGAGATCGGGCGGCGCGCGTTCGCTGTCCGGGTCCTGGCTGTCGAGCACCTGCCCGCCGACCGGCTCGTACCCGGCAGTGGTGCGCGACTTTTTCATGTGGAGCGCCATCTTCGTGTCGAGCGGCAGCTCGAAGAAGCGCTGCGACCATTCGAACTGCGCGGCGATCAGCCGCTCCGGCACGCCGTGGTGGGATACATAGAAAAATCCGGTTTCCCGGCACGCCTTGTGGATTTCCCAGGCGACTTTGCGCCGCGCTTCCAGTTCGGAGCAGAAGGCACCGGTGAAGTCGACCACCGGTATCGATTTCGGCGGGCCGGGCGGGGTATAGACAATCATCTGCTCGCATTACCTCTTACTGGTTCGGCTTGATGCCGGCTTTTTCTATGACGCGCGCGAAACTTTCGATATTCGTGCGTATCATGACGCCGAACTCCTCGGGCGTGCTGGCGATCATCTCGTAGCCCATCTGCTGGAAGGTCTGCAGCACTTCCGGCGTCTTCAGGAAACTGACGATGGTCGCGTTGAGCTTGCTCACGATGTCTTTCGGCGTGCGCGCCGGCGCCACGATGCCGTACCACGGTTCAACCGCGTAGCCCTTGACGCCCGACTCGGCCATCGTCGGGAGCTGCGGAGCGGCGGCGGAGCGCCGGCCGTTGGCGAGCGCCAGCACGCGCAGTTTTCCCGCCTTCTCGTGCGGCGTGACCGCGGCGAGGTTGTTGAACATCATGTCGATCTGTCCGGTGATCACGTCCGTCATCGCGAGCGGCGTCCCCTTGTACGGCACGTGCACGATGTCGACTGCGCTCGCGGACTTGAAGAGTTCGGCCGCGAGATGCGACATCGAGCCTACGCCCGATGAACCGTAGTTCAGGAAACCTTTCTTCGCGCGGGCGATGGCCACGAGTTCCTTGACGTTCTTCGCCGGCACGTTGGGATTGACGATGAGCGCGTAGGGGACGCTCGCGAGCGCGGAGATCGGCGCGAAGTCGCGCAGCGGGTGGTAACCGAGCTTGGGATACAGGCTGGGCGCGACCGCGAGCGTGCTGGCTGCGCCCATGGTGAGGGTGTAGCCGTCGGGCGGCGACTTCGCGCCCATTTCGACGCCGATCGTGCCGCCGGCGCCGCCGCGGTTGTCGATCACCGCCGGCTGGCCCCACAACTCGCTCAGCTTCTGCCCGATCAACCGCGCAAGAAAATCGTTCGGCCCCGGGCCCGGCGCGAACGGCACGATGATGCGGATCGTCCTGGAGGGGTATCCCGCCGCTTGCGCGAGGGCGTTCTCCGAAATCGCGGGGATTGCGCAAGCGATCATCCCGGCCATGGCGTAACGGCACGCTGATCTCATCGCATGTCTCCTCGGACTGTTCGTTTTATGGACTCGCTTACACGCGAAACTCGTCGCCGGGCGCGGGCGCCCGCGCGACCAGAAGATCGGCGGGCAGCTCGGTCCCGAGGCCGCGTTCGCGCGCAACGTCGATGATACGTCTGGCGACGGCCGCGAACTGTACGCCCATGCCGGAATTGTTGTTGTGCCAGGTGATTTGCTTCGCATTGCGGCGGCCTGCGCACCGGCCAGTGCAGAGATCCGCCAGCTCGACGACGCGCTCCCAGGTGAGATAGCCCTTGCTGATCGGCCCCATCATTTCGGCGTTCTCGTCGTACTGCGCCTGGCTGATCGAATTCACGACGACGATCTCGGCGCGCCGGCCCAGCTCGTCGTCCATTTCCCGGCGGCGGTCGCCACGCGGCGTGCCCAGCATGCCGCAGACGTGCGTGCCTTCCTCCAGCCATTCGCCTTTGATCACGGGATCGGTGGCGCTGGTGGCGGTGAAGACGACGTCCGAGCCGCGCACGCACTCCTCCGCCGACTCCACTGCGCGCGCCTTGATGCCGAAACGCTCGGCGATCCACGCGGCGAACCGTTCCCGGCGTTCGGCGCGCAACGAATGGACTTTCACCTCTTCGATCGACGGCCGGATCGTGAGCAGTCCGCTGATCTGGCCCACCGCCTGCCTTCCGGCGCCGATCATGCCCGCGATCCGCGCGTTCGGGCGGCACAGAAACTTCGCGGCGAGCGCGGATGTCGCGCCGACCCGTAGCGGCGAGAGCGCGTCGTCCTGCACGATGCCCAGCAGTCGGCGGGTGGTGAGCTCCCACACCAGCACGAAGCCGGAATTTCCGCCGGGCTGCCCTCGAGCGTCGCGCGGCGGCGGCACGCCGGCGTGGCGCGCGCTCAGCCGGATGGCGGCCGCATCGTGGCACGGGACCGCGCCCGGTATCACGTTGAGCACGAATCGCGCCGAAGAGGCGATGCCCTCGAGCGGGACGTCGAGCCACTCGCGATGCAGTACGCGCGCGCGCTCGCGGCCGAGATCGGCATAAGCCTCTTCCATCAGCGCAATCGCCTCGCCCATGGTGACGAGGCCGCGTGCTTCCTCATTGCGCAGGACGAGGACGGTATCGGCCATGGCGCTACTGCGGCTTGATCCCGGCCTCCCTCGCGACGCCCGCCCACTTCTTGAGTTCCGCGCGGATGAAGGTCGCGAACGCGTCGGGTGTGCTTGCAACGGGCGTTGCACCGCTGTCGGCGAAGCGTTTGCGCACGTCAGAATCCTTCAGCGCCTGGGCGATCGCGCCGTGGAGGCGATTTACGATGTCCGGCGGCGTACCGGCCGGCGCCAGCACACCGAACCATTGGGTCGCTTCGTAGCCGGGCACGCCGGCCTCAGCGATGGTCGGCACGCCGGGCGCCACTGCCGCGCGCTTCAGGCTCGTCACGCCCAGCGCACGCAGCCGTCCGGCGTTCACGTGCGCGATCGTCGAGAGGATGCTCGTGGACATGATGTGCACGTGTCCCGCGACGAGGTCCACGATCGCCGGGCCCACGCCCTTGTAAGGCACATGGACCATTTTGAGCTTGGTCATCGACAGGAACAGCTCCATCGTGAGGTGCGGGTTCCCGCCCAGTCCCGATGAGCCGAAATCGAGCTGACCCGGTCGGGCTCTCGCGAACGCGATCAGCTCTTTCACCGACTTGACGGGCAGCGAGGGGTGCACGACGAAGAAGTTCGGAACCGTGACGATCTGGCTCACCGGCGCGAAATCCCGCTCGGCATCGTAGGGCATCTTCAAATGGATTGCCGGGTTGATGGCGTGGTTGCCGGCGCCCATGAGCAGCGTATAGCCGTCGGGCGCGGCGCGGGCGACCGCGGCGCTCCCTATCATCGTCGCGGCGCCGGGCCGGTTGTCGACGATTACCTGTTGCCCGAGCGATTCCCCGAGCTTCGGTACGATGAGCCGCGCCGTGATGTCGGCGCCGCCACCCGGGGCCGCGCCCACGATCATTCTGACCGGCCGCGCGGGATAACCCTGCGCATGGGCCGTGTCGATGAACCAGCCTGTCACTGCAAGACTGAATGAGACGACTCCAAGCACCCTCGCGTTCATGCGCGTCCTCCTCAGAAAGAGCCCAGCGCCCGTATCTTAATCCGCCCGTGCCACCAGGCAAGCCGGCCGGGTGCGTTCAGTTGACACTGAAGCGGGAATGGCGGTCTACTGATCGAGCCAGCCTTGCATGACGGCGCCATCGTTCTCGAGGAGAGACATGATCGAACGCGTGCTCCTGTTGTTGGCATTGCCATGGATGGTCACGAACCTTGCCTGGGCGCAGCATTACCCCACGCGCCCGATCCGGCTCGTCGTGGCCTCGTCGGCGGGCGGCGCGAGCGACATACTCGCCCGCATGCTGGGGCAGAAGATGTCGGAGGAGCTGGGCCAGCAGATCGTCGTGGACAACCGCGGCGGGGCGAGCGGCGTGATCGGCACCGACATCGTGGCGAAAGCGAATCCCGACGGCTACACGCTGCTGATCATCCAGCCTTCGCTCACCATCAATCCCAACATGATGAAGAAAATGCCCTACGATGCCGTGCGCGATTTCGCTCCGATCGTGCAGGTGGTCGATGCGGCGCAGATGCTGACGGTGAGCCCGTCGCTACCCGCGAAGAGCGTGAAGGATCTGATCGCGCTCGCAAAGTCGAAGCCCGGCCAGCTCACGTTCGGCTCGCCGGGCGTGGGCGCGAGCCCGCACATCACGGCGGAGTTCTTCAAGCTCAAGGCCGGCGTGGACATGCAGCAGATCATCTTCAAGGGTTCGGGGCCGGCGTTCGTGAGTCTCATGGCGGGCGAGGTCTCCGCGATGTTCGCCACGGTGCTCTCGTCCATGCCGCACGTGAAGTCGGGCAAGATCCGCGCGCTCGGCGTGACGACGTTGAGGCGCGTGCGGGTCATGCCCGACGTGCCGACGCTGGCAGAGGCCGCGCTGCCCGGATTCGAGACCTCGCAGTGGTTCGGGATACTCGCGCCTCGGGGCACGCCGCGGCGCATTATCGATCGGCTCTATCAGGCGATGTCACGCGCTTCCAGCAACGCTGATGTGAAGGAGCGGCTGGCCGCTCAGGGCGTCGAGGTGGTCAACCGCAAACCGGAGGAGTTCGCGGCGCTGATCAAGCGCGAGATCGCGCAGTGGGGCGAGGTCATCAAGGCCGCAGGCATCAAGCCGCAGTAGTTACAGGCCGAGCAGGGACTCGAGGTTGCGCCAGAGAATCTTCTCTTTCTCTTCCGCGGTGAGCGACTTCAAGTTCTGGACCCAGGTGACGGGCGACGGGTGCCACGGCACGAACGGCCAGTCGCTGCCGAGCACCACGCGGTCGATGCCGACGCTGTCGATCAGAAAGCGCAGCGCCTCTTCGCTCCCCGTCACGGTGTCATAGTAGAGTTTCTTCTGGTAGGCGCTCGGCGGGTGCGGCGTGCGCTTCGCCTCCGGCAGCCGGTTCCAGCCGCGATCGAGCCGCCCCATCGCGTAGCACGCCGGCCCGCCGCCGTGCGCGATGCAGACGCGGAGATCCGGGCACGCTTCGAGCACGCCGCCGCAGATCAGCACCGCGGTGACGATCGCATCGTCGAGGATCACGCCGAGACTGTTGAAGAGCCCGTGGCGCGGAATGCGCTTCATCAGAAAATTGTTCTGCGGCTGCGGGTGATAGAACAGCACCGCTTTCATCTGCTCGGCGGCTTTGAAGAACGGCAGAAACTTCGGCTCGTCCCACTGCTCGCCGTTGACGTTGGTGTCGAGTTCCGCGCCTTTCAGTCCGAGCTTGGTCACGGCACGCTCCAGCTCGTTGATCGCAGTTTTCACGTCCTGCATGGGCAGTGTCGCCAGCCCGGCGAAGCGGGCGGGCTGCTCGCGCACGGTCGCCGCGATCTCGTTGTTGAAATCCTGCGCCAGAGCGAGACCCTGCCCGGAGTCAAGATGGTAGCCGACGAACGGCACGTGTATGGAGAGCACCTGCACGTCCACCTTCTGCGCGTCCATGTCCTTCAGGCGTTCCTCCGCTGTATAGCGCAACTTGGGAGACGTGAACCCGGTGGGCACGCCGCCGCCGACCATGGCGCCGAGTCCTTCGCCCGGCTCGTGGCGGAAGCCGTACCAGTCGGTCTTTTCCGCAATGGCCTTCCACATGGATTGCGGGACGACGTGCGCGTGGATGTCGATGCTTCTCATGTCGCTCCTCCGTTATTCTCGTCCCACCCAGCCGCCGTGCACGGGGAGGTGGGAGCAGATGAACTCGATGAACGCGGGACGGCCCTTGGCGTTTTCGTCCAGCGCGCGCTTGATCGCGGGGACCACTTCGGAAGGCTCCGTCACGTCCTCCGCATGGAAGCCCACCGCGCGCGCCATCGAGGCCATGCACGCCGAACCGTGATCCGACACTTTCCAGGTGTAGGGATCGTGGCCGCCGCCCCAGAAGCCGGGGCCGTAGCCGGAGTAGCCGCCGTTGTTGATGTGCAGCGTGGTGATGCCGATGCCGTAGCGCGCGACCGCTTCGAAGTTGCCCATCATGTAGCACACGCCCGCGTCCCCGGTGATGTTCACGCACTGGCGCTCGGGAAAAGCGAGCTTGGCGCCGATCGCACCGGCGAGGCTGAAGCCGAGCGTGGAGACGTTGCCCCAACCTAGGTGCCCGCGCGGAATCTGCGCCTGGTACACCGTGCTCGTCTGGTCGCGCGTGTTGCCCGAGTCCGCGGTGACGAACGAGTTCTTCGGATCGAGCACCTTCATCAGGTCACCGATCACGCGATACGGGTTTATCGGCTTCTCGCTCGACTCCATGAAGGGGCGGAACTTGTCCCAGAACGCTTTCCGCACCGTGCCGATCTCGTCGAGCACCTCAGCGCGTTTCCGCGCGCCGCCCGCCTGCTTCGAGAACTCCTCGATCAGCGCCTTGAGCGTGAGCCTGGCATCGCCGATCACTGCAAGCCGCGTCTCGTAGCTGCGGTTGATGTCGAGCGTGTCCACCGTGCACTGGACGATGGTCTTCTTCTGCGGCTCGGGAACGGCGTGACTGAAGCGGTTTGGGAAGAGGCTCGAGCCGATGGAGAACAGCAGATCGCACTTGTTGAGGAAATGCGCCGCGTGCGAGCCGCGCACGCCGACCGACAGCGGGTGCGTTTCAGGAAAGCTGCCCTTGGCCTTGAGCGTCGTCAGCACCGGCGCCTGCGCCATTTCCGCAAATTGCAGCAGCTCGCTGGTCGCATCCGCGTAATAGACGCCTTCACCGACGTAGAGCAGCGGATCTTTCGCGGAGAGCAGCGCTTTCACCGCGGCTTTCACATCATCCGGGTCAGGCGCCGAGCGCCAGCCCTTCACCGGCACGTAGGGATACTGGGCCTCGTCGTACTCCCCGAGGTCGCGCGGGACGATCAGCAGCACCGGACCCGGCCGGCCGGAGCGCAGGTGGGTGAAAGCCCGTCGCAGGTAATCCGGGACGAGTTCGGCGCGGTCGATCTTGCCGATCCATTTGGTGACCGGCCGCAATGCCTCCGCGATGTCGAAGTGCGTATGGCGGCTTGCGCCCTGGCCGACGCCCTCGGTGATGACGAGCATCGGCGAGGAATCCTCCCACGCCTGGGCGATCGCGCCGTACGCCATCTGGATGCCCGCGGCGTTGAGATTCGACATGACGGTGCACGCGCCGATCTTCTTGCCGCAGTTGACGCGCGAGTACGCGTCCGCGACCGCAACGGCGAAGCGCTCCTCGCCCATCATCAGAATGCGCACGCCTTCTTCGCCGAGCGCGTTGTTGACGTGGTTGGTGGGGTAGCAGCTCACCCACGGCACGCCTTCCGCCTTCAGGATTCGCGCAACGCCATTCGCCGCTTTGATTTTCACAACGAGATCCTCTGTTCGGTGGGATGTTCGGGAGCCGCCCGGACGGCGACACACCGGCAATCTAATTCCAACCGCGGGCGCAGGCAAGCCCTTGCTAGCGTAATTTCAGCGGGTCTTCCTCCAGCCGGTTCACGCTGTCGTCGATCTGCTCGGTCTTGACTGCGGCCGCCGCCTCGCGCAGTTTCTCCGGCAGGCCGGTGGCGATCACAGGAAAGACGATCAGCAGCACGATCGCGATGCACTGCAGGAGCATGAACTCGAACATGCCCTTGTAGATCGTCGCGAGCGACCACTCTCTCACCACCTGCCGCAGGTAGTAGGCCGACATGGCGACGG
>JBQTHU010000032.1:0-7348 GCA_052389535.1 Betaproteobacteria bacterium
ATCGTCAACATCGAGGGCGATCCGCGAAGCCCGCACAACGAGGGTACGCTCTGTCCCAAGGGCGCGGCGATATTCCAGCTTCACGTCAATCCGAACCGCCCGACCCAGGTGCTGCACCGTGCGCCCGGCGCCGCGGACTGGGAGGTGTGGAGCCTCGACCGCGCGATGACGCGCATCACCGAACTCGTGAAGAAGACGCGCGACGAGACGTTCATCGAAAAGCTGGATAACGGCAAGCTCGTCAACATGACGACCTCAATCTTCGCGCTCGGCGGCGCCACGCTCGAAATCGAGTTCAACCACGTGCAGCAGAAGCTGATGCGCGGTCTCGGCATCGTGGCGATCGAAAACCAGGCGCGAATATGACACAGCTCGTCGGTCCCCGGTCTGGGGGCCCGATTCGGACGCGGCGCCGCGACGCTGTATCCGCGCAGCATGGAGGACTCCGACTGCATCGTCGTCATGGGATCCAACATGGCGGAAAACCATCCTGTGGCGTTCCGCTGGCCCATGAAAGCGAAAGTGCAGCACGGCGCCAAAATCATCCACGTCGATCCGCGCTTCACCCGCACCAGCGCGATGGCCGACATCTACGCGCCGGTGCGGGCCGGGTCCGATATCGCGTTTCTGGGCGGCCTCATCAATTACGTGCTGCACAGTGCGCGCTGGAACAGCGATCCGTTTTTCAGGACCTGGGTGGCCCACTACACGAACGCGGCAACGCTCATCAGCGAGGACTACAAGGATGCCGAGGATCAGAACGGGGTGTTCTCCGGGCTGATGGAGTACCAGGGCGGCGTCAACGAGTGGCCGTTCAATGCCTTCACCGCGGAGTACGATGGCCAAAGCTGGCAGTACGCGGGGCCCGGAACCAACCGCGGCAAGGACCAGGGCCGGGTCGCAAGCACGGCGCAGTCGGGAGAAACCACCGGGACGCGATCCGGGACCGAGGCGAAGGACGCGCCTCAGCGCTACGCCGTGCCCTATGACAAGCTGGTCAGCGATCTGCTGAAGCCGCCGCCGGAAACCGATCCGAAGCTGGAGCACCCGCGCTGCGTGCTGCAGATCGTGAAGCGGCACTACCGCCGCTATACGCCGGACATGGTGGAACGCGTTACCGGCTGCCCGAAGGAGACTTTCCTGAAAGTCGCAGAGACGCTGCTCCAGAATTCGGGAGCGGACCGCACGTCTTCGTTTGCGTACGCGGTTGCCTGGACGCAGCATACCTACGGCGTGCAGATCATCGGCGCGTGTGCGCTGCTCCAACTGCTGCTCGGCAACGCGGGCCGGCCGGGCGCGGGCGTCATGGCGCTGCGCGGGCATGCCTCCATCCAGGGCTCCACCGATATTCCGACGCTCTACCACTCGATCCAGGGCTACATGCCGCACCCGAGCGGTCTGAAGAAGCACGATACGCTGGCGGATTACCTGGTAACCGAAACGCTGCCGACGGGGCTGTGGGCCGAAACGCCCAAGTACATGGTCTCGTATCTCAAGTCGGTATACGGCGAGCACGCGACCGCGGACAACCAGTTCGGCTATGACTGGCATCCGAAGATCATCGGCGATCACTCGCACATGGCGATGTTCGCCGCGATGAACGCGGGCGCGGTCAAAGGAATGATCTGCATCGGCCAGAATCCTGCCATGTCGCTCAATGCGCGGCTCGCGCGCGCGGCCATGCGCAAGCTCGAGTGGCTGGTGGTGAAGGACAACTGGGTGCACGAGACGGCGACGCACTGGAAGAGCGCGCCGGAAGTGCGCGCAGGCGACGTGCGCGTGGAGGATATCAAGACCGAGGTGTTCTTTCTGCCTGCGACGCAGGTGGCGGAGATCGACGGTACCTTCACCAACACGCAGCGCATGCTGCAGTTCCATCACAAGGCCGCGGATGCGCCGGGCGACTGCCGCTCCGACACCTGGTTCGTGTACGAGCTGGGCCGGCGGCTGAAGAAGCTTTATGCGGAATCGACGGCCGTTCGCGACCAGGGCATCAAGTATCTGGTGTGGGAGTACGAGCACGAAAACGCGCGCGAGCGCAAGATGGGCGAGCCTTCGGCGCTCAAGATCCTGAAGGAGATAAACGGGTTTTATTCCGAGGAGCCGGCGAAACACGTCGCCGGCTTTGGCGACCTCAAGGCGGACGGCTCCACGACCTGCGCCTCATGGATCTACTCGGGCGTCTATCCCGCACCTGACAGGAATCTCGCAGCGCGGCGAGAGCCCGATCCGCCCGGCGAGCGCGGCGCGCATCTCAACTGGGCCTGGGCGTGGCCCGCCAACCGCCGCGTCATGTACAACCGCGCTTCTGCGGATCTGGAAGGCAAGCCGTGGAGCGAGCGCAAGAAGTGGGTGTGGTGGGACGGAAGCCGCTGGACCGGCTACGACGTGCCGGATTTTTCCGCGACCCGGCCGCCGAACTACACGCCCAAGGAGGGCGCGACCGGTCTGGACGCCCTGTCGGGCACGGACCCGTTCATCCTCAAGCCCGATGGAAAGGGGTGGCTCTTCGTGCCCTCGGGGCTGGTGGACGGGCCGCTCCCGACGCATTACGAGCCGGTCGAATCGCCGGTTCGTAATCCGCTGTACCCGCAACAGGCGAGTCCCGTGCTCAAGATCTGGAAGGACCCCGGCAATCCGATCGCGGAAGTGGCCGATCCCAAGTACCCCTGCGCCATCACCACCTACCGGTTGACGGAGCATTACCTCGCGGGCGCGATGAGCCGCTGGTTGCCGTGGCTCTCCGAATTGCAGCCGGAACTGTTCATCGAAATCAGCCCGGAACTCGCCGCCGACCGGGGAATTTCGAATCTCGGCTGGACGCGCATCACTACGCCGCGCGGCTCCATACGGGCGAAAGCGCTGGTGACGCGCCGCATGCGCCCCTACATGATCGACGGCCGGCAGATCCATCACGTCGGCATGCCGTGGCACTGGGGCTACGAAGGCATTTCCCGCGGCGACGTGGTGAATGAACTCACCTCGCTTATAGCGGACCCGAACGTCTCGATGCACGAGGGCAAAGCCTTCGTCTGCAACGTGGAGCGCGCATAGCGGCGTGCGTTCACTTCCGGAGAAAGGATCCGATCCGATGGCTGCTGAACCCATGGGTTTTTTTACCGATACGACGGTATGTATCGGCTGCAAGGCGTGCGAAGTCGCATGCAAGCAATGGAACCAGCTTCCGACCACGGAAGGCGGCGCCAACACGCTGAGCGGCGACAGTTACGACAATACGCGGCGGCTCGATGGCATCCACTGGCGGCACGTCAGGTTCGTGGAGCAGTTCAGCGAGGACCGCAAGGACGGCCGCTGGCTGCTGATGAGCGATGTCTGCAAGCATTGCGTGCAGGCGGGCTGTCTCGAAGTGTGCCCGACGAATGCCATCATCCGCACCGAATTCGATACGGTCGTGATCCAGTCCGACGTGTGCAACGGCTGCAGGGCGTGCATCGCGGCCTGCCCGTTCGGTGTCATCGACATCAACCCCGTCTCCAATACCGCGCAGAAATGCACGCTGTGCTACGACCGGTTGCAGGCCGGGATGGAGCCCGCCTGTTCCAAGGCCTGTCCGACCGATTCGATCCAGTTCGGACCGGTGCGCGAACTGAAAGCGCGCGCCGGCAAGCGCGTGCAGCAGTTGAAGGCGGGCGGAGAAAGCCGGGCTTATCTCTACGGGGCGGACGAGAAGATGCTGGGTGGGCTGAACGCTTTCTTTCTGCTGGTGGACCGCCCGGAAGTGTACGGGCTGCCGCCGGATCCGAAGCTGCCCACTCGCAACCTGGTTTCGGGCTCGGTCTTTTCCGTACTGGGGGCACTTTTTGTAGGCGTGCTCGGAGTATTCCACCTGCGCGACCGGCGCACGGGCGAACACCAGGACACCCGGCCATGATCGACGCGCCCTCGAGCACATGGTTCACCGCGGCCCCGCACTGGCAGTGGCTGATCGCGACTTATTTTTTCTTCGGCGGTCTTGCCGGCGGCTGCTATCTCATCGCGGCAATCATCGATCTCTTCGGCCGGCCCGAGGACCGCCCGCTGGCCCGGCTCGGCTATTACGTCGTTCTGCCGTGCCTGCTGGTGAGCGGGATACTGCTCATCCTGGACCTGTCGCGCCCCGATCGCTTCTGGCACTTGCTGATCGAGCGCCATACGTTCTTGCCGATGTTCAAGTACTGGTCACCGATGTCGGTCGGGACCTGGGCGTTGCTCGGGTTCGGATTCTTCGCGCTGCTGTCGTTTATCGGCGCGCTTGCGGAATCGGGGCGGCTGACCTGGCGTGCGGCGCATCGGTTGCGCCCGCCCGGACTGCTGGGTGCCGTCATCGCCGCCATCGGCGCGCTGCTGGGCCTCTACGTCGCCGGTTACACCGGTGTGCTGCTCGCGGTCACCAACCGGCCCATCTGGTCGGATACGCCGCTGCTGGGGGCGCTGCTGGTTGTTTCAGGCGTATCGATCTCGGCCGCGTTCATGATGCTGGTCGGCAGCCGTCTGTGGGGACGCCTTCCCGGGGTGCTCGCGCTGGACCGACTCGACGCCCGGGTCATCGTGCTCGAATTGGTCGTGCTGATCGGCGTGATCGTCTCGCTCGGCGCAGCCGCACGCGGCTGGCTCAACGCGTGGGGCCTGCTGCTGCTCGTCGGGGTCATCGGCATCGGCATGGCCGCGCCATTGCTGCTCAATCGACGCCGGGACTGGCTGGGAGCGAACACCATGGCGGCGTCCGCCGTGCTGGTTCTGATCGGAGGCGCGATTCTGCGCATCGTCATCGTTTTTTCCGCGGAGGCCATATGATCGTGCATCGCATGATTCCTCTGGGGTTTTTGCTGGCCCTGGCGGGCTGCACCAGTCCCGAAGCGACGCGCACGCAGGGCGGAGGCCCGGGCGCCGACACCGGCAATCGCGGCGAGGTGGTCCGCATGCACGAGGGCTCGAGACCGTTCTACAAGACGCCGCATGTCGCGCCGGGAGAGCCGGGACCCGTGGCATCGGCCCAGCACGCTCGCGAGCGCAGCTTGTGACGGCGAACGCCGGCGCAGCATTGCAGGAACTCGAGCGGCAGCACCCCGAGTGGTCGCCGTGGCTCGCGGTGGTCGAGCCCGTGCTCATGGAGATACGCAACCGTATGTGGGACGGCTCGGTGCCGGATGGCATGAACTGGGCGGTACCCGGAGCGCCCTTGCTCAGCCGGGCTACGCTGGCGCCCGATTCGGATGCATTGATTTCTTTGTTCGAAGTTCTCCTTTCGCAGGCCGACGCTGGTATGCCGGTCTGCCCGAACAACGCTCTGACCGTATTCGAAGCGGCGCTCAACAATGACGACACGCGGTTGAACCGGCTTGCCGTCGAGATGCACGTTGATAGCGAGCGGTTTCGGGCGATTGCGGCGCTGGTGCCCATGCCGTTTTTGCATGCCTGCAACCGGCGCTGGGGCATCGCGGCGCCCGAAAACTGGACGTGCGGCTACTGCGTGATATGCGGTGCATGGCCCGCGTTTGCCGAAGAGTGCGGCGTCGATCGAGTGCGTTACCTCCGGTGCGGACGGTGCGGATCGGCGTGGCAGGCGCTGCAGCTGTGGTGTCCCTATTGCGGGATGTCGGAGCATGCGTCGCTCGCTTCGCTCGTCGTGGAGGAGGGCAAGGCGGCGATCGAGGTGTGCAAGCGTTGCACGGGCTACGTAAAGGCGTTCACTGTACTGCGCCCGGCATCAGCCTCGAGCGTAATGCACGACGATCTTGCCAGCGTGATGCTCGATCTGGCCGCCGCTGCGCGCGGATACGGCCGGCCGGAGAAGCCGGGCTATGTGTTGCATGCGACGGCCGGTGCAGCGAACACGGCCCGCCATCGATGATGCCCCGTCCCCTGCGGCCCGCTTGCGTGTGCGAGGCGCTGCTGGCCGCGCTGGAAGCGGCGGAGGGCCGCAGAAAACAGCGCAAGCGCGACCAGACGCCCGATACGATCGGGCTCGATGTAAAACGGCGCCTGCTCCGGCAGGCGGTTGCGGATGATCCCGAACCGGAAACGTTCGATGCGTGGCTGATGCAGTATGTACAGGAACAGGAGGTGAAACAACCCTCGGGCGCGGCGGCTTCAATGGCGCGCGCAGTCCTGGAGGAGTGGCGGCTCGCGCATACCCTGCCTGACTTTGCGGAGTGGCTCGAACACGGCGCGCCGAGCGAGGACGCCGGTCCCGGGCAGCGCAGCAAGTCGATCCGCGACTAGCGCGGCGGAATTATCGGAAGCAGCAGATGGGCCTGGTGCCGGGGTCCCATGTGGAGCGCGACATCGCCCCCGAATGCGGCTGCAGGCCGGTCCCGTGAATCGTTGTGCCGGAACGGCCCCACGCCAGTGAACACGGCATTGAGATTGCCCAGCCCCTTCGCTGCGCCGCCGGGGTATTCGTAGTCCCGCCCGCGCACGCTCAATCCGATGCGATAGCCTGCGGGGACGACAACGCAGGTAGGCCAGATCTCGATGTCCAGCTCGTAGACCTCGTTCGGACGCAATTTCTGGATTTCGTCGTGCGCGTGGTACGGCCGATAGGGCAGCGAAAGCGCCTGGTCGAGCTTGCGATGCGAGGCACGCAGCCACCCTTGCGCAATCGGCGTATGAGGGTCCAGCGCGCCCATGAACGTCACCTCCCTGAAGTCGGGCGAGAACACGCGTACGACCAGAAAGACATCTGCGTCGGTGGTGGCCGAAGAGACCCACAGCTTTGCCGCGATCGGCCCGGTGATCTCGGTTTCATTTTCCAGCGGTCGCGTCAGAAACGTGACGCCGTCCGATAAACCGCCGTAGGTGACGCGGCCATCCTTTTCGGCGGCTTTGCCGTCAAGTGAAAAATCCTCGGGGCGCAGAAAGAACTTCGTCCACTGCGCGCGCGCGAGCGGCCATTCGCGTTCATGGCGTTCGACGAAGCGCTCTCCCGGATGGCGCACCTGCAGCAGGACCCTGGGTTGGCGGGACCAGCCGGTGTCCTCGCCCTTGAGGAAGTGGCCGAAGAAGCGCTTCTGCAGCCTGACGCCGTAGTCGGTATAGAACTCGGTCCAGTGCTCGATGCCGTGCACCTCCAGCCATTTGTCCCGGGCGGCGGCGCGCACGTAGCCCTCGAAGTTGCCGCGCGGGTGCAGACCCTGGCCGCCCCAGTTTCCCGAAGAAAGCAGGGGAACGTTCACCCTGGACCAATCCGGCATGCGCGTCACCCAGTAGTCGTCGCTGACAAGCGCATGGGCGTAGCAGTCGGCGGGAAAATTGCGTCGCCGCGCCCCGAGTTCCTCTTCGGTAAGGGTTTCGGGGCCGGACACCCAGTCGCCATTCATCCGGCTGCGATAGCCGTTAGAGCCTTTGC
>JBQTHU010000033.1:0-9406 GCA_052389535.1 Betaproteobacteria bacterium
ATCTCATAAGCCGTCCGCTGCCACACGCTGAAATTGCAGCCCTGTTCAATAAAGTAATGAGTCCTTAGACACGACTGTATTGAATGCTGCCGTCCAGATTCAAACCTGGGATCGCCTGATCGTCGCCTCTTTATGAACTACCGTAGATTGGGCCGCACCGGCTTGTCGGTGTCCGAAGTCGGCTTCGGCGGCGCGGGCATCGGCCATGTCTGGGGACAGACTACCGACGAGGCGTGCGTGCAGGCCGTGCGCCGGGCGGTGGACCTCGGCGTGAATTTCTCCGAAGAGAATCTTGGCCGGGCCCTGGAGGGACTGCGCGATCGGGTCTACATCGCTACCAAGGTACGGCTGCAAACGGACGATGATCTCGCCGACATGTTGAGAGCGGTGCGGCGCTCGGCGGAGCAGAGTCTGCGCCGGCTGCGCACGGACCGGCTCGACGTACTGCAGATCCATCATCAACTCGGTCCGGAAGGCGGGCAGTACCTCGCCGCTGTGGGGCCGCCCGCGCGTCACGCCTTTCGCCTGACGCAGCAACAGGGGCTGCGCCTGGGCGAAGCCATGCAGCAGACCGCACAGCCGCGGCAGCGCCAGCTCCCGGTTTCGACGACGTGGACCAGAAGCTCGCGCTCCAAGCCGCGCAACGCAACGACATCGGCGTTATCGGCATACGCGCGCACGCGGCCGGAGCGCTGGCGGATCGGCTCGACCGCGAGGTGGCCGCCAGCTCCGACGTGGCGCGGGATTTCGAGCGTTCGCGGAAATTCATGGATTTCAGTAAGGCGCCGTTTCGCACGCTGTCCCAGGTGGCGCTGCGATTCTGCCTCGACCATCCCGCCATAGCGACGGTGGTGCCGGGCTTCAAGAACGCGGCGGAAGTCGAGGACGCTGTGGCCTGCTCCGACTTGCCGGCCCTGGACGCGACTTAGCTGCTGCTCCTAATCGTCGAGGACGGCTATGGCGTTGATTTCGATCAGGCAGCGCGGATCGGTGGCGAGCCTGACGACCTGCACCGTGGTGGTCGCGGGTTTCGCATCGCCGAAGTAGTCCGCCCATACGCGGTTCAACGCATCCTGCTGATCCATGTCGGTGAGAAAGCGGTCCGCGGTGATGACATCCGCGAAGGTCGCGCCCGCTCCGGCGAGCCCTTTCTTCAGGTTTTCGAGTGCGGCGCGGGCCTGACCTTCCATGTCGCGCGGCATGGCGTCGAATTCCTCGGGCCGGTGGGGATGATGGTGATAGACCGGCGCTGCCGTGACGCCCGCGCAATAAACCGTCGTGCCGCCGCGCACCTTGATCGCCGGCGCATAGGGCATCCACATGGTTGGGGCGTCAGGCCAGTGCACATGCTCGATCTTCTTGCTCATGACAGTCTCCGTGAGAAGGAGCGAGTTGAGTTTACCAAGAACCCGCAACGGCACCAGGGCGCAAAAGAACCGGAACGCCGCGCGCCGCAGCTTTAACCAATGCCACGGCAACGATGATGGCATCGCGCTCACCATTACAGAGGGGCGGCGGCCCCTGATACCCTCGAGCCGTAACTGGAGTATGATTCCGGCATAACGGCCCCAAAAGGGGACTGGGTATGGGTGAACCGCAATCAGGCTTGTCAAATCGCGGGCAGCGCCGGGAGCAACGCTATAAAGACACCTTCCGGGGCAACATCGACTACCTCGGCGCATCTTATCTTTGCATGGTGCACGACATCAGCCAGCAGGGCTTTCACCTGCTCTCGGGTGCCGCCGTGGACATCGGGGATCGGATGAGCGTCAAGCTCCAGCTTTCAGAGGAAGCGCGGTTCTCATGCCTGATCGAGGTGCGGCACGTCACGGCCGATGGGCTGGGCGCGAAAATCATCTACATCGGCCACGAAGACGCATACGTGTTGAGCGAGCGTCTCGACAAGCTGCACTCGGACTTCGTCGTGGCCGACGCCGTGCAGCGCGGCATGTCCATGATGCGCTGAGCCGCCCCATACTGCTTCGAAAGCAGGAAGTCCATTCCGAGGCGCCACGCCTGGTCGCGCGCCTTAACCGCCGCTACTTGTATCCGACGCGATCCAGGATTTTCTGTGCGACCGGCTGGTTCTTGCCAAGGACCGAGATGTTGAGCGTATCGGTCTTGAACGTCCCCAGCGATTCCAGCTCCTTGTTATTGAGCTTGACGCCTTTGGCGACCGGCCACTCGTTGTTGCCATCGGCGAAGTACTGCTGCGCGGCGTCGCTCGCCAGATACTCGAGGTAGCGGACCGCAGCCTCGCGATGGGGCGCGTTCTTGAGCACGCCGGCGCCTGAAATGTTCAGGTGCGTGCCGAAGCTCTTCTGGTTGGGCCAGATCAGCCCCACCGCCTGGATCACTTTCCTGTCTTCCGGTTTCTCGGACTTCATCAGCCGCACGTAGTAATAGCTGTTGCTGATGGCGACGCCGCATTCGCCCGCGGCGACGGCGCGGATCTGATCGGTGTCGCCGCCTTTCGGATCGCGAGCGAAGTTCGACACCACACCGCGCGCCCATTCCTCGGTCTTGCGCTCGCCCCAGTGCTCGATGAGCGCGCTGATGAGCGACAGGTTATAGACGTGATTCCCGGATCGCGTGCAAACCTTGCCTTTGAGCTTGGGATGGGCGAGGTCCTCATAGTTCTGCACGTCGGCCGGGCTCACCGCGCCCTTGTTGTAGACGATGACGCGGGCGCGCGCCGAAAAGCCGAACCATTGATCGTTGGGCGCCTGCATGTGCTCGGGCAGCCGCGACTCCAGCACTTTCGACTTCACCGGCTGGAAGAGCCCCAGCTGCTCGGCGCGCCACAGCCGCCCGGCGTCCACCGTGACCAGCACATCGGCGGGGCTGCGCGCACCTTCGTTCTTGAGGCGCTCGATCAGCGGGTCCTCGCTGGCTTCGATGCGATTGATCTTGATGCCGGCCTGCTTGCTGAAATTGGAGTAAAGCGATTCGTCAGTCTGATAGTGCCGCGAGGAATAGAGGTTGAGGACTTTGTCCTGTGCCGCTGCGAAACCCGGGCACCCGAGCGTAAGGAACGCTATGGCCAGGGCTGTTGTTGTGACGTGCGCCATACAGATCTCCGACTGGTTGAGATATCAGTTCGGAGCAAGCGTAACAAGAATGATTCCCAGTTGCAACAGTAACGAGAATTGTTATCATATTGCTCTCGTTCCAATGCCTTGATTCTACAGAACGTTTAATTGCGCAGCCTGTGCTTCCTGTTCACTCGGCCTTGATGTTGCGCTGCTCGATCACCCGCCGCCATTTCGCCTGCTCCTCCTTGAGATAGGCGGTCGTTTCCTTCGGCGTGGTGGGCACGGATTCCATCCCGCTTTTCTCGAAGCGCTGCAGGATGACCGAATCCATCAGCGTAGCGCGCACCTTCTCGTTCAATGCCTTGACGATCGCCGGTGGCGTGCCCGCGGGAACGGCGAGTATGTGCCATGCCACCATTTCGAATCCGGGCAGTCCGGCTTCGGCAACGGTGGGCAGGTTCGGCAGCGCGGATGAACGTTTGAGACTGCTCACCGCCAGCGGACGGAGACGCCCGGTTTCGGCAAGACGCGCCGTCTGCGTGATATTGGAGAAGCCGATCTGCACCTCGCCGCCCACCACCGCGGCGAGCGCCGGGCCGCCGCCCTTGTAGTGAATCGCGCGGATGGCGGTCTTACCCATCAGATTGAACAATTCGCCGGTGATGTGCGCATTGGTGCCGATGCCCGAGGAGGCGTAGTTGAGCCCGCCGGGTTTTGACTTCGCGAGTGCGAGCAGCTCCTTCACCGACTGGACGGGAAGCGAGGGATGGACCGAAATCGCGGTCGGCACTTTGGACAGCAGCGAGATCGGGATGAAATCCTTCAGCGGATCGTAGCCGGCATTCTTATAGAGGATCGGGCCGGTGAGGAAGGCGACCGTGTGCACGAGGGTGGTGTAGCCGTCGGGCGCGCGCTCCTTTGCGATGCGCGTGCCGATCTGGCCCGAGGCGCCGCCGCGGTTGTCGATCACGACCTGCTGGCCGAGCAGATCCGAAAACCTGTCCTGGATGGCGCGGGCGTTGAAGTCGGTGCTGCCGCCCGGCGGGAAGGGCGCGATCATGCGGACCGGCTTCGTGGGGTAGCGCTCGGCTGCCTGCGCGGCGAAGCCGGTGGCCGCCAGCACGACAGCGGCCAGCAGACAGCAGCGGATGGAACTGCGGACACTCGCTTCCATAGGCCTCCTCCTCGTGTGTCATGGCGGTTCTCCGACCGCCACGGGATAGTATCCGCCTAAGCGGGTCGGAGGCCAAGGAGCAGGTCCATGCCGTCCTGGTCGAGGAGGCTGCCAACGGGTTCACGAAGAAGAACTGCGGACGGGCGCCCCATTCCGAGCCCTCCCCGACCGTGAGCAGCCAGCCTGACCGGACCCTTTGACGGGACCGGTTCCGGTGTCGCTAATCCGGATCGTAGAAGCTGCGCAGCTGTTGCGAGTTGGTGTGAAGCCGCAGTTTACGCAGCGCCTTGGCTTCTATCTGACGGATACGCTCGCGACTTACGTCGAACTGCTGGCCGACCTGTTCCAGGGTATGTTCCGTGGTTGTCCCGATACCGAAGCGCAGCCGCAGCACTTTTGCCTCGCGCGGCGTCAACTTCTCGAGCGCCTTTTCAGCCGCGTTACGCAAGTTACCGTGCAAGGCGGCTTCGGCGGGCGTGACCGCGGACTCTTCCTGCAGGAAATCGCCGATATGCACATCATCGTCATCATCACCGACCGGCGTCTCCATCGACACGGGATACTTCGAAATCTCGCGCAAGAAGCAAATACGCTCATCCGGCAATCCCATTTTTCTTGAGATGACGGCGCGACTGGGCTCCCGACCGGTTTCCTGCAATATCTGGCGCGAGATTCGATGCATCCTGTTGACGGCATCGATCATGTGTGCCGGCAGGCGGATGGTACGCGCCTGGTCGGCAATGGCGCGCGTGATGGCCTGGCGTATCCACCAGGTCGCGTAAGTCGAAAATTTGTAGCCTCTCCGGTATTCGAACTTGTCCACGGCTTTCATCAGGCCGATGTTTCCTTCCTGAATCAAGTCCAGAAACTGCAGTCCGCGGTTGACATACTTCTTGGCGTTGGAGATCACGAGACGCAAATTCGCTTCCGTCATCTCGCGTTTCGCGCGGCGCGCCTTCGCCTCGCCGGTGGACATCTCGCGATTGATATCCTTCAGATCCTTGATCGGAATGCCAACACGTGCTTCCAGATCAATCAATTTCCGCTGTTGCTCCACGATCACGGGCTCGAACTGCGCCAGCCCTTCGCTCCATCGACGCTTCGCCGCGACCTCGCACCTGATCCAGCGTAGATCGCCTGCCTTGTCCGGGAATACCTTCAGAAAGTGCTGGCGCGGCATACCCGCCTTGTCAACGGCGAACGTCATGATGCTGCGCTCGCAGGTGCGCACGTCATTCACGAGTTGCCGCATGCCGTCGCACAGTGCCTCGATGCACCTGGCGGAGAAGCGAATCTTCATCAGCTCCCGCGTTACGGCAGTGCATTTGTTCCTGAACACCGAGTGGTCCGATCCGTACCTGACGCGTGCGCGCTCCATGTCCCTGTATCGGGACCGCACCGATTTGAAGCAGCGAACCGCATCCTCCTTTAACCTCAGCAGCGCGACATTCCGCGACTCGCAGACCTCCGCCTCGTCGTTCTCCTCGGGATTGGCGATGGTCTTCGCGAGCGCTTCCTGATCCGGATCCGGAACTCGCCCGTCACCGCCTCCGGAGCACATCAATGAATCGACCACTTGCTCGACGGGAAGGCCCCCGTGTTCTATTTTTTCGGCGAGCTTCAGTACCTCCGCGATCGTGACCGGACACACCGCAACCGCCTGGATCATGTGGCGCAAACCATCCTCTATGCGCCGGAAAATCTCAACTTCTTGCTGCCGGGTGAGCAAGCTCACTGCGGCCATCTCGCGCAGGTACATCCGTACAGGATCGATGCTCAGGCCGAACTCCGAGTCCACCGCGGAGCGCGCGGCCGATTCCGCGTCCTCCGTTATGTCACGTGTCTCGGCCATCAGCAGGGCGTCAGCATCAGGTGCTTCGTCGCAGACGTCGATGCCCAGGTCGTTCAGCATGCTGACGATGTTTTCTATCTGCTCGCTCAGCGCATCGTCCGGCAGATAGTCGTTGATTTCCGCGTATGTGAGGTAACGCCGGTCGCTGCCAAGGTCAATCAGGCTCTTCAAGCGCGTGCGCTGCATCTCCATTTCGTCCGGAGATGCCACCCGGCGCCTGCCCGCCTTGCGGGGCGCCTGCACGCTTCGACCGCGTTCAGCCCGGGCCGCCGCCCTCTTGCCCGAAACGTGCGGGGCCGTCGTCGACTTCCGAGCTGCAGACGGAGCTTGCTTCACCTGCGCCATAGCGCATCACACGCCGAAACGTTTGTGCACCATATCGATAATGGCGAGCGCCGCCAACGCGGTCGCAGATGCGGTAAAAAGCGAAAACGGGTCTATATCGCCCGAGTTGACTGGCACGGTTTCGCGTCTGTCGGATGTTTGCACTGGATCAACCCAGTTTTTTCAGCGCGATGCGGCCCTTGTTGGTAAGCGCCCAGCCGCCTGTATCTTGTTCGATGAGCCCTCTCTTCAGAAGCAACCTGCCGATGAGATCCGGTACCGCCTTCTTGTGCTTCTTGACGCTGAGTTCCTGCAACCACCGCAATTCGTCGAATCCGATAGCTTTTTCCATATGAGTCCTGTCTGTCCCTTACAGTCGTATCGAACCCTAATGCTGGGTGGGCTCCGACGGCCTCTTTATCAGCTCGGCAATGTGCCGGAGCAGTGCCGCGCTACGCTCCGGCGTTTCACCTTGATCTGCGTGCGTTCTCAAGAGCCGCACCGTATCTTCCCGCTGATCTGCTGACAGTACATAGCTCAGCGCCAGCACGATGCCTGCCAGGGCTTCGAGCTGCTCCTCGAACGTCAGTGGGTCATTGCTCATCGACTTTCCTGGCATCCTCGGCAGTGCAGAAGACTTACTGGCGGGCCGGAGATGGCCGACGCAGCGTTCAGCGAGCCGCCGGGCCTGACGGCCCGCCGGTTCGCTCTGCTAGCGCTTGCGAAAATGCCCCGGCATGCGCGCCGGCGGGGACGCGGGCCGTTCGTCCTTGTGGCGAAAGCTGATCCGCCCTTTGGTGAGGTCGTAGGGCGACATCTCGAGCGTGACGCGATCGCCGGCGAGAATGCGAATGCGGTGCTTGCGCATTTTTCCCGACGCATAGGCGGTCACCGCCGCGCCGTTGTCCAGCGAGACGCGAAAGACGGTATTGGGCAATACCTCGTCCACCACGCCTTCGAACTCGATCATTTCCTCTTTCGCCATGGAGTGCCGATCAGAGCGCCTTCAAATTGACGGCGGAAACCTTGCCGTTCTGGCCGCGCTCGATGTCGAAACCGACTTTCTGGTTCTCGTTCAGCGTGCCGAGTCCTGCGCGCTCGACAGCGGAGATGTGGACGAAAACGTCCTTCGAGCCGTCCTCGGGAGCGATAAAGCCATAGCCCTTGGTGGCATTGAAAAACTTAACGATACCTGTCTTTGCTGACATATATGGATGGAGTAGATCGAACATGGAATGAAGCACGCCGCGCGCGACATTGCGCAACAGCATCAAGTGACCAATCGGAGGAGATCGAGAAGCACCCCGGAGAGGTGCGGGAGGACCGGCCGATTAAGCAATCGACTTCGCAAGTATGAAGGCTGGTGCGCGTAATAGCAAGAATAATGTCCTGAACGTTGAGCTGCTTCGGTATGTCGTTGCGCTTGCGTGCGCGGTTTTGCGTCGATTCGCCCGCGGCTGTCTTCGCGTGTATAATCGTCGCCAAGACGCGAGAATTGCATCATCCGGTTTGCACCTCCGTCCTCTCGCGGTTGTTTCTCAAACTCCCCCGAATCCCTGAAACCATTGCATCTGCCTGAACCGGTTCTGACGGCGTAAAGCTGCCGCGGGCCGATACAGGAGATCACTTGACTCAGTCGTTTGCAGAACTCGGCCTTGCGGCCGAAATTACGCGCGCCGTGGCCGAAGCGGGCTACACGCAACCCACCCCCGTACAGCAGGCAGCCATCCCCGTCATTCTGGAAGGCCGCGATGTAATGGCCGGCGCCCAGACCGGCACGGGTAAAACCGCGGGCTTCACGTTGCCGCTGCTGCAGCGGCTTGCGGCGAAGGGCAGCGGCTCATACTCGCCTGCACGGCATCCGATCCGCGCCCTGGTCCTGACGCCGACCCGCGAGTTGGCCGCACAGGTGGAGGAAAGCGTGCGCACCTACGGCAGGCACCTTCCGTTACGCACCGCGCTCGTCTACGGTGGCGTTGGCATGAAGCCGCAGGTCAATGCGCTGCGACGCGGTGTCGATATACTCGTGGCAACGCCCGGCCGGCTGCTCGATCACGTGCAGCAACGCACGGTGGACCTTTCGCGTGTGGAAATCTTCGTCCTCGATGAGGCGGATCGCATGCTCGATATGGGTTTCATCCATGACATACGGCGCATCATGGAACGCCTGCCGGAACGACGACAGAATCTTCTGTTTTCGGCCACCTTCCCGCGGGAAATCCGCCGGCTGGCGGACAGCCTGTTGCGCAACCCGCGAATGGTGGAGATCACGCGGCGCAGCGTGGCCGCAGAACTCGTGACGCAACGCGTCCACCACGTTGCCGCCTCGCGCAAGCGGGAGTTGCTAGCCCATATCGTCTCATCGGGCAACTGGCGGCAGGTGCTCATCTTTACCCGCACCAAGCATGGCGCCAACCGCCTCGCCGAGCAGCTTGCCCGCGGTGGCATCAGCGCAACGGCAATCCACGGCAACAAGAGCCAGCCGCAGCGATCGCGCGCGCTTTCCGAGTTCAAGTCGGGAAGCGTGAGGGCGCTGGTGGCGACGGACATCGCGGCACGCGGCCTCGATATCGAAGCGCTGCCCCACGTGGTCAACTTCGATATGCCGCACGTGCCTGAGGACTATGTGCACCGCATCGGCCGCACCGGCCGCGCCGGGACCGCGGGTGTAGCGATCTCGCTGGTTGCACCCGAAGACAGACCGCTGCTCGCCGCAGTGGAGCGATTGCTCGCGCAGCGACTGGAACTGAAGGTTGTTCCCGGTTTCGAGATCGGCAGCGCGCCGGCACCCGCCGTGTCGCTACCCGCCGCGACTTTCCAGCGCGCCAACAAAGGGAGCAAGCGCCGCGGCGGCCGCTTCGCCGGCCGTCGAGCGGCTTAAAGACGGCGGTCAGCGAGAGAACCCAAGCGGCGCACGCGGCGGCTAGACTCGATCCAGTCGCCGGTACTGGATCGCTTCGGCGATGTGCGAAACCACAATGCGGTCGGCGTTGGCGAGATCCGCTATCGTGCGCGCGACTT
>JBQTHU010000034.1:0-5813 GCA_052389535.1 Betaproteobacteria bacterium
ACGAAGCGTTCCGGCAAATAAGGGGTCGGATCGACAAACGGAGAATCGCCGGTCACCAGCTCCGCGATGAGCCGCCCGGTCACGGCGCCGAGGGTGAAGCCATGGTGGGCGTGGCCGAACGCAAACCAGACGTTTTCGTGGCGCGGCGCGCGGCCGATCACGGGAAGCATGTCGGGCGTGCACGGTCGTGCGCCCATCCACGGCTCGGTGTCGAGGCGCTCCGCCAGAGGAAAGAGATTGCGCGCGATCGGCTCGGCGCGGCCCAATTGCACCGGCGTGCGGATCGCATCGCGCAGCGCGAATTCGGCGCCGGTGGTCAGCCGGATGCCGCGGCGCATCGGGGCGAGGAAATAGCCGCGCTCGAAGTCCAGTATCGGCGTATTCAGTCTTGCTTCACCGGCGGGGCGATAGTGCATGTGGTAGCCGCGCTTTACGGCGAGCGGAAAATCGTAGCCCAGCGCGCGGGTCACGGTGTTGGCCCAGGGGCCGAGCGCGACGACTACTGCCGGTGTTTCGAGCCACCCCTTCGCCGTGCGCACGCGCCAGCCGCGGGCGTCGGCCTGCAGGGTCGCCGCGTTACCCTGCGCAAATGTGCCGCCGCGGCGTTCGAAATCCCGCAGATAAGCGTGCGCGAGTCCCTGCGGGTCCTCGACGCTGACCGGGTCGGTCCAGTGGATCGCGCCGACCAGCACGGGCGCGAGGTGCGGTTCCATTTCCTGCAGCGTCCGGGCGTCGAGCGCGCGATAGTTGATGCCGAACTCGCGATGCCAGCGCTCAGCCTCGCCGAAGCGGCGATCCCGCTCGCGCGCGGTGCGAAACACTTTCAGCCAGCCTGTCGGGCGCAGCAGCGCGCCGGCGTCGGCTTCGCGGGCCAGCGCTTCGTGTTCGCTTACGCAATGCTCGATCAACTTGGCGTAGCGCCTCGCCACCTCGGCATGTCGCGCCGGCCGCGAGTACATCCAGTACTTCCAGAGAAAAGGCGCCAGCCTCGGCAACGCCGACGGATGGTAGTAGGCGTCGATGGTCCGATTGAACGCGTAGCGGAGGAGCGCCCCGAAATCGTGGGGAAAGCCGTACGGATAGACGCCTTCGCGCTGTATCAGTCCGGCGTTGCCGAACGAAGTTTCCTCGGCGACACCGCGGCGATCGACGAGCACGACGGAACACGAGCGCTTTTGCAGGTGCAGCGCGCAGCAGGTGCCGACGATCCCGGCTCCAAGCACCGCGACATCACAGCGCAACTGCTATTCCTTGGCCAAGGCGGTACGACGATAGAGGAAAAAATGAAGATGCTTACTGAGCCTTCGCACCGAGCAGCCTGGCCGCCTTGCTCACATCTTCGGGCCTGACCCAGAGGATCGCGCCCCAGCGTCCTTCACCTGCGCTTAACCCATCGACCGCGGTCAGATTTACGCCTGCCGCGGCAAGCTTTCCGAGATTATCAGCCAGTGCTCCAGGTCGATCCTCGCCCTGGATCAGGAAACCGGTCTTCCTGGGGTTGAAAGCGAGGCCGGCCTTCTTCACCGCGACTCTGAACTGGTGGCTGTCCTCTGGCACCACATTGATCTGTGCGCGGCGACCGCGAGGGATGCCAGTGCATGCGAGCAGGTTTATCCCGGCGCTCACCAAGGCTGAAAGCACCTTGAACGCTTCCCCGGGCTTGTTGGAGACCTCGATCGAGAAGTACTCCACCCGTCGCACGGTATCGGCCATAGTCCCTCCGAACTGAGGCGAATCATGCAGCCATCCAGGCTGTCGGTCAGCGGCTGCTCGACTATTATGCCACTCAGTGCACGGCGCTCGCCTGGACGGCGCTCGCGCAAGCCCGAACGGCCATATTGAGCGATTCCCCCTGCTGTAAAATGCGCTATGAGCTCGGAACATTGAGCGCGCAATGGTCACCAGGAAAGCCGGTCCCGATAGCGCGCGGCTCGATCGGGTCGTCGCCGAAGCGAAGCGCAGCCAGGCTGTGCGCGAGAAAGGCTATCGCGAGCAGGCGCTCAAGATCTATCCGTGGATCTGCGGGCGGTGCGGACGGGAATTCACCCGCTCCAACCTCAAGCTACTCGAGGTGCATCACCGCGATCACGATCACGACAACAATCCCCCGGACGGCAGCAACTGGGAGTTGCTTTGCACGTATTGCCACGAGGCGGAGCACCGCCGCCACATCGATACGACCGGGCGAAGCGAGCCAAAGCAATCGGTCGCCACTTACAAGGCGT
Organism: Betaproteobacteria bacterium; assembly: GCA_052389535.1. GTDB lineage: Bacteria > Pseudomonadota > Gammaproteobacteria > Burkholderiales > SG8-41 > DSOT01. Next base: position 2,226 of record JBQTHU010000034.1, read on the forward strand.
TCTCAGGACTCGATGCGCTGCTGAAGCAAAAAGAAAAGAAGTAGATCTCATACCGCACGCGATAGTGGCTCGCTATCCGGCCCTGCCTGCACGATCGGCGTATTTCCACCACGTGTCGCACGTCTTGAATCCGCTTCGAGCGGTCGCGCCAGGTGCCGCGGCGGCAGCACTATCGCCGCCCCACCCGGCGCACCAGGCCCACCATCACGCCGAAGATCTCCAGATTCCCCTTCGGACGGATGACGGGATACGCCTTGTTGGCTGGCCGCAAAACGAAGCTGCCGCGCTCGCGATCGAGATACTTGATGGTGAACTCGTCATCGACGATGGCGACGACGATGTCGCCGACGTTCGCCGCATGCTGCTGCTCGACCACCACGAGATCGCCTTCCAGGATGCCCGCATCCACCATCGAATCGCCCTTGACGCGAATGAGGCTCGTCTTGGACGGCTGCTTCACGAGATAACTGTCGATGGTGACGACTTCGTAGCCGCTGTCCTGATCGGCCTCGGGCAGACCCGCCCTCACCGGCACGCGCGCGAGCCGGCGCTCGAAGAAGCGCGGCCCGGGTCCCAGTCGCCGATCCGGCGCGAGTTTGAGATAGCCCTCGTCCTTGAAGCGGTTCACGTAATTCGCGACCCACGACTTGGCGGAGATGCCCCACAGCTTGCCGAGCGTGGCATAGGAGGGAATCACGTTGTGCCTGGCGTAGTAGTCCTGCAGCTTGGCGAGGTACGAGGCGTCGATAGTCATGGGCGGCTCACAGAACGATTGTTCTGTACCCTACAGAACGAGCGTTCTGTCGTCAAGCCGATCGCTGTCCTCCGTCAGGCTCGGGTCTGCCGCCGCCCTACGCGGCATCCCAGATGATCTTGTGATCGTTGGTCCAGCCCTTGAGATTCGTTTTCACGTCTTTGCAATCCGCGGTGGCACGAAGCGTGAATACGATGCGGCCGCTGAACGGGCCTGCTGGCGCAGTGCGATAAGAAAGAATTCTGCCGCCGAAATGCGCCGGTTGGTGCTTGCTTCGGTGCAGGTAGAGCAAGGCGCCTACCAACTTCTGCGCCTTTTCTTCCGTCACGTCCCAGAAGCCGCTATCCCATTCGTTCTTCAGCCTGTCCGTCTTGCGAACGTTGTCCGAGCGTTCCAGGAGATGAATAGCTGTCACGGTGGATACCTTATCGAAATTCGTTTGCGGATATCAACGCCTATACGGGTTCAGCGTCCGCTTTGCTGACCAACATTTCGGCCATCAGCGCGGTCTTGCGCTTCTTCATCGCGGCGGTGACTGCCTCGAGGTCGAGCCGCCGCATCTTCCTCACCAGCGGAAAGCGCTCCGTTTCGTCCGTCAGCACATGCTGCTTTACATGCGCGGCGAGCGCCTTGAAGTGCGCATCGCGTTGTTGGTCGTCCGCACGTGTTTGCTCGAGTTTCTCGATCAGATCGAGAATGGCGTCATGCTCGTTTTCAGCGTCAGCCACGAGGCGGTCGATCTTTTCATCGTCGGCCGCTTCACCGACGGCGGCATAAAAGATGGCAGTTTCGAGCGCGTCATGGATCTTGAGCTCGGCGCATGCGCTCGCGACGACGCGCCCGGTCTCCTTGCTATTCTGCTGCTGCAGGTGTTCGAATTTCCTGAATAGCGACTCCACTTCGCGGTGATCCTGCATCAGCAGGTCGAGAGCGTCGAGTTCCTTGCGTACTTCATCGGTCATGGTATTCCTTCGGAAATGGGACACATCACGCGCCGGAGGAGGCGGCCTGCCGAACTGCGATGGGGCGACAGCGGAACGCAACGGTCGAGATGAAAAACAGTCGAAACCGGCAACCTTTTCGACAGCCTTGGAGTATGAGGCCGCCCGACCTTTTGGGCAACCTATTCCTGTTTGGCAACCTGTGGTTACGCGTCTCGGCTGCGCCTGCCCCGGATGTATACTTTCCGCCGACCCGGCCACCCTGCACGGAGTCCAAAAAGGAGCCGGGCTCAATAAACAGAAGCATCACCGGCGTTCATCGGGGTGCTGACACCTGCTCTGATATGCTCGCGCATTGGCAAACAGAGCGGGCGAACGATGAACGACGAAAAGATCAAGGTGCGCGTCACGGGCAGCGGGCAAACGCTCGACGTCGTGGTGTTCAGCAAACGGGCGGATCGGATTGAAGTCGTCCTCGGCGAAGGCGTCCACAGCGTGCGCTGCGCGCTGATGCCGACGCGCAACGGTCTCGCCTACGCCGGCAATGCGCTCGGGCGGGAAATCGTCTACGAGCGCAGTCGCGAACAGGTGCAGGCCGATATCGACCGCCTGAACCCGGCGCTGCGCAAACCGGGACGCCGCTGAGCGAAAACAATGCAGACGACGAAGGGAGCATGATGATTTTCCCGAACGTGGAAGACGCACATAATATTTTCGACCTGCGCGACCTGGCAAAGCGCCGGCTGCCCAGGTGGCTGTTCGAGTTCGTCGACCGCGGCACCGAGGAAGAAGTGGCGCTGCGCAATAACCGCGAGGCATTCGAGCGCATCAAGCTGCGCCCGCGCATGCTGGTGGACGTCTCGGGGCGCACGCTCGACACCACCGTCTTCGGCAAGGAACATAAGATGCCGATCGGCGTCGCCCCCACCGGCGCCGCCGGCATGATGTGGTACCAGGGCGAGCTCGCGCTGGCGCGCGCCGCCCGGGACGCCGGCATCCCCTTCTCGCTCGCCACCGGCTCCATCACCAGCATGGAAAAAGTCGCCGGTGAAGTCGGCGGCACGCTCTGGATGCAGCTCTACATGTGGGCCGACCGCAGGCTCTCGCACCAGCTCGTGCGCCGGGCGTCGAACGCGGGTTTCGAGGCGCTGCTGGTTACGGTCGACGGCGTGGTGGCCGGGAATCGCGAGTACAACCGGCGCAACGGTTTCTCCGTGCCGTTCAAGTACAACCGGCGGAACACGACCGACGTGCTGCTGCACCCGCGCTGGATGTTCGGCGTGCTCGGGCGCTACATCGCCAACGGCGGCATGCCCACGCGCGAGAATTTTCCCGAGGAATTGAGAAGCAAGATCACCACTGCCTACGGCGGCAACCGGGAGACGCGCAGCGATTCACTCTGCTGGGACGATCTCAAGGCGCTGCGCGACATCTGGCCCGGAAAGCTGCTGGTGAAAGGGCTGCTGCATCCGGACGATGCGTTCCAGTCCGTGGAATGCGGCGCGGATGGCGTCATCGTGTCCAACCACGGCGGGCGCAACTGCGACGCTGCACCCGCCCCGATCGACGTGCTGCCGGACATCGTGAAGGCGGTGGGCGATCGCACCACCGTTCTCTTCGACAGCGGGGTGCGCCGCGGGAGCGACGTGGTGAAGGCGCTCGCGCTGGGCGCGAAAATGGTGCTGATCGGACGCAGCACGTTGTACGGCACGGCTGCCGCGGGCGAAGCGGGCGCGCGCCGGGCGCTGGACATCTATCGCGGCGAAATCAGCCGCGCCATGGCGCAGATTTGCTGCAACCGGGTATCCGCGATCGGGCCGCAGCACGTTATCCTGCCTCAGAACAGGATCGCCGCCTGGGAATACGCACCGCTCACGCCACGAGCTTAATGCC
>JBQTHU010000035.1:0-4393 GCA_052389535.1 Betaproteobacteria bacterium
TCTCGATGTTCCTGCGCAACGGCCTGATGATGATCGGCGCGCTCGCGTTGCTCTTCGCCACCAGTCCCAAGCTCGCAGCGCTCATCGTGCTCGGCGTGCCGGCCACGTTGATTCCCATACTGCTGATGGGCCGGCGCGTGCGGCGGCTGTCACGACTCAACCAGGACCGCGTGGGCGACGTCTCCGCCTATATCGACGAATCGATCCACGAGATCCGCACGGTCCAGGCGTATCGGCACGAGGACCGGGCGCGCGAGCACTTCGGCAAGGCCGCTGCCGAAGCGTGCGCCGCCGGATTGCACCGCATACGCGTGAAAGCGTGGCTGATATCGCTCGTCATGCTGATCGCCTTCTGCGCGGTGGGCGTCATCCTCTGGATCGGAGGGCACGACGTGCTCGCAGGCCGGATGAGCGCAGGCGAGCTTTCGGCTTTCGTGTTCTACGCGGCCATCGTCGCGAGCGGGGCGGGGACCGTTTCGGAAGTCTGGGGCGAAATCCAGCGTGCGGCCGGCGCGACCGAGCGCTTGATGGAACTTCTCGATGTCCGGCCGGCGCTCGCGGCAATTCCACCGGTCATCCGCCTGCCGGCGCGCGTGAGCGGCGCCATACGATTTGACGAAGTGCTGTTCGCTTATCCGGGCCGGCCCGAAATCGCCGCCCTCGGACCCGTGTCGTTCAGCGTGGATCCTGGAGAGCGCGTTGCGCTGGTCGGGCCCTCCGGCGCGGGAAAATCAACCATCTTCGCGCTCATCCTTCGTTTCTACGATCCCCGTTCCGGGCGCATACTGATCGACGGCGCCGACATCCGGCACTGTGAGCCGCGCGACCTGCGACGCGCCATCGCGCTGGTTCCGCAGGATGCCGTCATCTTCGCCGCCAGCGTGACCGAAAACGTGCGCTTCGGCCGGCCGGAAGCGTCGTTTCATCAGGTCCGGGAAGCGTGCGCGGCTGCGAACGCGCTCGAGTTCATCGACAGACTCCCTCAGGGATTCGATACCGATCTGGGAGAACGCGGCGTGAAGCTTTCCGGCGGCCAGCGCCAGCGCATATCCATCGCGCGTGCGATCCTCGCCGACCGGCCGATTCTGCTGCTCGATGAGGCGACGAGCGCGCTCGACGCCGAAAGCGAGCGTCAGGTGAGCGCCGCATTGGCGCGCCTCGCACGGGGCCGGACGACTTTGGTGATCGCGCACCGGCTCGCAACCGTGCGCAACGCCACTCGCATCATCGTCCTCGACCAGGGGAGGATGCATGCAACCGGCACGCATGAAGACCTGTTGCAGGCCGACGGCCTCTACGCGCATCTCGCGCGCCTGCAGTTTCTCGCGGACCGGCCCGCCAGCGAACGCGCGTAGCGGCGTCGATCAGATGCCGAGGTAGCTCGCCTTCACTTCCTCGTTCGCCCACAGCGTTGCCGGGTCGGCGGAATAGACGATCCGGCCCTTGCTCATCACGTGCACGTAATCGACGAGCTTCAGCGCGAGCGCGGCGTTCTGTTCCACGAGCAATATGGACAGTCCCGCGGCCTTGAGCTTGCGGATGGCGTCCCACACGCCCTGGATGATGATCGGTGCGAGGCCCTCGGACGGCTCATCCATGATGAGGCAGTCGGGATTGGTCATGAGTCCGCGGCCGATTGCGAGCATCTGTTGCTCGCCGCCCGAGAGCGTGCGTGCGCGCTGCCTGCGCCGTTCCTCGAGGCGCGGGAACAACGCATACACGCTGTCAAGCCGCCAGCCGTGGCGGCCATTGCCGCGCTCCGCGACCAGCAGATTTTCCTCCACGCTGAGGGAGGGAAAGACGCGACGGCCCTGCGGCACCAGTCCCATTCCCCGGCGCACCGTTTCGAACGATGAGGCGCCGGTGATATCTTCGCCCTTGAAATGGACACGGCCCCGCCGCGGCGGATTGAAGCCCACGACCGAATTGACGAGCGTCGTTTTGCCGACGCCGTTGCGTCCCAGGAGGCCCAGAATCTGCCCCTGCTCGAGGCGCAGCGACAGGCCCTGCAGCACGTAGGCGTCGCCGTAATAGGTGTGAATATCGTCGATTTCCAGGATCGCCATGGCCTGCGCTACCCCGTGCCGAGGTAGATCTCCTGCACCTTGACGCTGCGACGGATTTCTCCGGTCGCGCCCTGCTCCACCAGCTTGCCGAAATGCAGCACGGAAATGTGATCCACCACGTCGAAGACGACGTCCATGTCGTGCTCGATGAGCAAAATGGCGAGCGTCGGTTCCAGCCGTTTCAGGAAAGCGGCCATCTCGCGCGACTCGCCGGAGGCGAGCCCTGCGGCCGGCTCGTCGAGCAGCAGTACTTTCGGGTCGCTCGCAAGCGCGAGCACGATTTCGACCTGGCGCCGCTCGCCGTGCGAGAGATTGCCGACCTGCACGTCTCTGCGGTCCCAGTATCCCGCCGCTTCAAGCAGATTGCGGGCTTTGTCGTGAATCGCGCCGTACGAGGCGAGCGCGCGCCACATCACGAACTTGGTGCGGCGCACGCCGCCGATCGCGAGCAGGACGTTTTCGAGCACGGTGAGCTTGGGAAACAGGCTCGTCACCTGGAAGGTGCGCGCCATGCCGCGCGCGGTGCGCCGGTGGCTGGGCCAGCGCGTGACGTCGTCCCCGAACAGCAGCACGCTGCCCGAGGTCGCGGGCAGCACTCCGGTGATGAGGTTGAAGAGCGTCGTCTTGCCTGCGCCGTTCGGGCCGATGATCGCCTTGCGGTCTCCGGCGTGCAGCGCCAGATCGACGGATTGAACAGCGTCGAGCCCGTCAAAGCTCTTCGACAGGCTGCGCAGTTCGAGCACCGGCGCCGGCGTGTCCGCCATGCCGCTCTTCGCTATCCCGGCACGCTGCGCGGCTGATGGCGCCTATACCGCGCAGCCGTCATTCGCAGTGCTTGCACGGCGGGAAGTCGCGGCTGTAGACCGGCTGCTTCAGGAACTTGTCCTTTCCATATTTGTAGAACTGGCTCACGTTGGGATAGGTCTTGATGACCGCGTTCCAGAGCTCGTCCTTCTGGAAGCCGTGCATCTTCTTCTTCTCGACCTTCTTCACGTAGATGTTCTGGATGGGGTTGCGCAACTCGTCGAACTGCACCGGGCCGCGCACCGTATCCAGTTTGAGGCTCGACAGCGTCTTGATGAATGTTTCCTGGCCCGGCCACTTGCCCTTGGTGCGCTTCAGCACCTCGTGGATCATCTGGGCGGTGCTGTAGTTGGTCTCGGAGTAGTACGAGGGGACCTTGCCGTACTTCTCGCGGTACTTCTTGACGAACGCCGCGTTCCTGGGCGTGTCGATCGCGGCGCTGTACTGCAGCGCGGACACGTGCCCGATCACTTCGTCGCCCATCGAGGGCAAAACGAACTCATCGTAGCTCGTGCCGCCGCCGATTACCGGCTTCTTGATCCCCGCCGCCGCGAGCTGTTTCGGAAACTGCAGCGCCATCGGCCCGACCATCACGGTGAAGATCGCATCCACGTCCTTCTTGATGGTGGGGATGTACGGGCCGAAATCGTTGGTCCCGAGCGGCGGCCAGATCTTTTGCACGATGCGCCCGCCGCAATCCTCGAAGGCCTTCTGGAAGCCGCCGGCGACTTCGTAGCCGAACGCGTAATCCGCGGCCACCACCGCGATGCGCTTGTAGCCCTGCTCGCACGCCCATTCGCCGAAGGGGTGGCTGGGCTGCGAGCTGGTCCAGCCGGTGCGCATGACGTAAGGGTATTTCGCGGCATCGCGCTGCGTGAGGTCGTCCGCGGCGGCAACCGAAGGAATGTAGGTCACCTTGAGCCGCGAGCTGATCGGCGCCAGCGCATAGCCGGTGGAGGCGAGCAGCCCGCCCACGAACACGTGTACCTTGTCCTGGCGGATCAGCTTCTCGGCCTTGCGCACGCCCACCGGCGGCTTGCCTTCATCGTCCTCCAGTATGAACGTCACCTTGGTACCCGCGAAGTTGCCGCCCACTTCGTCGAGATAAAGCTGGAAGCCGTTCGCCATGTCGCGTCCGATCTGCGCGAATGCGCCGGTCATCGGGGCGATAAAGCCGATGCGCAGTTCCTCCGCGGCGCGGGCCGGCGATGCGGTCCAGCCTGCAGTCAACGTCACGCATGCGAGCGCGAGCAGCGCCCCTCGTATATGCCTGGTCAACATAGCTCCTCCTTAGTGAGATACGGATTGCACGCCCTGTGCTTCAGCCGACTTTCCGGAGGCCGCGCGCCAGCGGCGCAGCCGTTCCGGGAGACCCATCAGGCCGCCCGGGAGATAGAGTATGGTAAGCACGTACACCACGCCGAGCACGTACTGCCACCACGACACCAGCGTGCTCAGGTACTCGCGCAGGAACACGACGACGGATGCGCCGATCGCCCCTCCGACGAGTGTGCCCGGCCCGC
>JBQTHU010000036.1:0-28936 GCA_052389535.1 Betaproteobacteria bacterium
GAGGCGCTGATCAACTCCGGCTTCGAGCCGGTGCAGGAATCGGGCCCCGCGGCTGCCCAGCGGTTCGTGGACGAGGAACGCGAGCGCTTTCTGCCGGTTATCAAGTCGCTCGACTTTTAAGGGGAGCCGCTTTACTTGAGAATCCGCGATATCCGCGAGGTCGCGGTCCCGCTCAAGTCATCGCTGCGCAACGCGGTCTTCGACTTCAGCGAGATGACGACGTCGGTGGTTGCAGTGATCACCGGCGTAATTCGCGACGGCAAGCCGGTCGCGGGGTTTGCATTCAATTCGACCGGCCGCTACGCCTGCGGCGCGCAGATGCGCGAGCGTTTCATCCCGCGCGTACTCAAGGCGAATCCCGAGTCGCTGCTCGATGCGGCGGGCGACAATCTCGACCCGGAAAAGATACTTGCCTGCATGATGCAGCGAGAGAAGCCCGGCGGGCACACCGAACGCTCCGTCGCCATCGGCACCATCGAAGTCGCGTGCTGGGACGCGGTCGCCAAGATCGCCGGCAAACCGCTGCATCGGGTGCTCGCGGAGCGCTATAGCGGCGGGCACGTCATCGAGCGTGTGCCCTGCTATGTCGGCGGCGGCTGGTACGCGCCGGGGAAGGGAATAAAGGAACTGCAGGACGAAATTCGCGAAAAGCTCGCGCAAGGCCATACCACCATGAAGATCAAGGTGGGCGGCGCACCGATCGCGGACGATCTCGCCCGGGTCGAGGCGGCGCTGAAAGTACTTCAGAGCAGCGCGCATCTCGCCGTCGATGCGAACGCCGGTTTCGACCGCGAGCGGGCGCTCGCCTACGCACGGGCGCTCGCGCCCTGGGGTCTGCGCTGGTTCGAGGAGCCGACCGATCCGCTCGATTACGCGCTGCTCTCCGAGGTGGCCGCGCTCTACGCGCCGCCGATCGGCACCGGCGAGAATCTGTTCTCCACTCAGGATGTGCACAATCTGGTGCGCTTCGGCGGGCTGCGACCGGATCGCGACGTACTGCAGATCGACGTGCCGCAATCGTATGGCATCGCGCAGTTCTCGCGCACGCTCGCCATGCTCGAAGCGCGCGGATGGCGTCGCGCGTCGCTCTTTCCCCACGGCGGCAACCAGATGACGCTGCACATCGTCGGCGGCTTCGGATTGGGCGGTTGCGAAGCCTATCCCGGCGTGTTCGGCATCTTTGCGGGATTCGCGGACGACGCGAAGGTGGAGAACGGCTATCTCACCTTGCCGCAGCGTCCCGGCATCGGATTCGAGGCGCAGAATGCACTTTACGCCGTGATGAAGGAACTCGCGGTGCGCTAGCGGCGCTGTTGCTTGTATGCCCCGTACCGCACGGTTAGCATGCGGATCATATGCATAAAAGGAGGAGGCATGATGGACGCAACGAAGTTCGCGGGCGTGCTGGCAGCGCTCATCGTCGCTGGAAGTGCGCATGCCGCGTCATCGGCAGGGCAGTATCCGACGCGACCGATACGGTTGATCGTTCCGTTTCCCGCCGGCGGGCCCACGGATGCGATTGCACGCATAATGGGGCAGAAACTGACTGAGGCATGGGGACAGCAGGTCGTCGTGGACAATCGCTCGGGCGCCGGCGGCAACATCGGCATGGGCATCGCGGCGCAGGCGGCACCCGACGGGCACACGATCATTTTCGTGAGCTCGAGTTACGTCGCGAACCCCGGGCTCTACAAGAAGATTCCCTACGATCCGTTCAAGAGCTTTGCGCCGGTCACCAAGTTCGCCGCCTCGCCCCACTTGTTCTTCGTGCACCCGAGCCTGCCCGTCAAATCCATCAGCGAGCTGGTCGATCTCGTGAAGCAGAACCCGAAGAAGTACAACATTGCAACGCCGGGTGTCGGCACGACGCCGGATCTGTCGGCACACCTGTTCCGGCTCGAAACGAAGATCGATCTGGTTCCGGTTCCGTACGCGGGCGGCTCGCCGTCGCTGCAGGCGGTGCTCGGTAATCAGGTGTCCATCGGATGCCAGGCAATTCCGCCGGTCACCGTGCATGTCAAGGCGGGCCGCTTGCGCGGGCTTGCGCTGACCAGCGTGAAGCGCATTCCCGCGCTGCCCGACGTGCCCACGATGGCCGAGGCCGGCTACAAGGGCCAGGAGGCCGAAACTATGACCGGCGTGCTGTTGCCGGCGGGCACGCCGAAGGCGATCGTGGACAGGTGGTACAAGGAAGCGCAGCGCATCGCGGCGCTGCCCGACGTGAAGGCGAAGGTGACCGAGATGGGCTTCGATATCATCGTCAACTCGCCGCAACAGTTCAGCGCGCAGATCAAGGAGGAGGTCGCGCGCTGGGGCAAGGTGGTCAGAGACGCCCGCATTCCGGTCAACTGAAGCCACGCTCACATGGCGGAAATCTACGTCAGCACCGACATCGAGGCTGACGGGCCGATTCCGGGACCGCATTCCATGCTGAGCTTCGCCTCGGCAGCGTATCGGGCGGACAAGACATTGCTCGACAGCTTCGAGGCGAACCTCGCCACGCTGCCGGGCGCGCAGGGCCATCCGGTGACGATGGCATGGTGGGCGACGCAGCCGAAAGCATGGGCAGCGTGCCGGGCCGATCCGCGCGATCCCGCGGAAGCGATGCCCCGGTATCTCGCGTGGCTCAAGGCGCTTCCGGGGAAGCCCGTGTTCGTGGCGTATCCCGCGGCATTCGATTTCATGTTCGTGCAGTGGTACCTCAACCGCTACGCCGGAGAGAGCCCCTTCGGCCACTCCGCGCTCGACATCAAGACTTACGCCATGGCGCTGCTCGGCACGGATTATTACGACTCGACCAAGCGCCGCATGCCGAGGGAATGGCTCGATCCGCTCCCGCACACGCACATCGCGCTCGACGATGCGAAGGAGCAGGGCGCACTTTTCTGCAACATGCTCGCTTATCGCGACCGCCTGCTGGGAAGCCGGCGGTGAACGCCGTGCCGGCCTTCGCGCTCAAGTCCGGCGACCGAATGCCGGTGCTCGGCCAGGGAACCTGGTACATGGGCGACCACGCGTCCAAACGCAGGGAGGAGATTGCCGCCCTGCGCCTCGGAATCGAGCTCGGCATGACGCTGATCGACACGGCGGAAATGTACGGCAACGGGCGCGCCGAATCCCTGGTTGCCGAGGCGATCGCGGGCATGCGGGACCGTATTTTCCTGGTGAGCAAGGTCCTGCCCTCGAACGCAAGCCGCAAGGGCGTGCCGCGCGCGTGCGAAGCGAGCCTCAAGCGGCTGAGGACCGACCGCATCGATCTCTATCTTCTGCACTGGGCGTCCAGCCACCCGCTGGAGGAAACGCTGCTGGCATTCGAAGCGCTGCAGACGGCGGGGAAGATCCGCAACTGGGGCGTCAGCAACTTTGCTGCGGGCGAAATGGAGCAGACGCTCGCGCTTGCCGGCGGCGATGCCTGCGCGGCGAACCAGGTGCTCTACAACCTCACGCGGCGCGGCATTGAATACGACCTCGAGCCATGGTGCCGCAAGCGCGATATCGCGATCATGGCCTATTCGCCGATCGAGCAGGGCCGGGTGGTGCTTCATCGCGAGCTGCAGCGCATCGCCGAGCGACGCGAGGCCACGCCAGCGCAGGTGGCGCTCGCCTGGGTGCTGAGGCAGCAAGGCGTAGTCGCGATACCGAAGGCGGCTACGCCGGCGCACGTGCGCGAGAATCGCGCCGCGCTCGAGCTTCAACTCGCGGCGCAGGATCTCGACGAACTCGATCGCGCGTTCCCGCCGCCGCAAGGTCCCATGCCCCTCGAAATGCTCTGAACGGCGTGGGCGTATCGAATCTTTAGCCGTTGCAGCGGTCCCAATGAGTCAGGACGTCAAGCCGGCGCAAAGTTTGCAGGCGCGCTTTCATCTCTTTGTCAGCGGAGGACCGTTATGGCGGCATCAGCGAAAGGCAGGAAAACTCCTCCGGTGAAGCGGCCCGGGCCGAAACCGGCGCCGATCAAGGAGCCCGGGCGCACGCCGCCGGAGAAGAAAGCTCGCAAGGCGCAGGGATGAGCCAGCGTCATGCCGGCGCGGATCGCAACGTGCGGCCGCCGCGCATCGAAGACTACGCGCTGATCGGCGACTGCGAAACCGCGGCGCTGGTCGGCCGCGATGGCTCCATCGACTGGCTGTGCTGGCCGCGCTTCGATTCACCCGCCTGTTTCGCCGCGCTGCTCGGCTCCGCGCGCAACGGGCACTGGAAGATTGCGCCCGTCGATCCCGAGCCGCGCGTCACGCGGCGTTATCAGCCGGACACGCTCGTGCTCGAAAGCGAATTCGAGACCGCGGAAGGCGGCGTCACCGTGATCGACTTCATGCCGATCGGCGAGGCGAACTCGGACCTGGTGCGGATCGTGGCCGGCAAGCGCGGGAGCGTGCGGATGCGCATGGAACTGGTGCTGCGGTTCGATTACGGCGCGTCGGTGCCGTGGGTGAGCCGCCTGCCGGACGGACGGCTGCGCGCCATCGCGGGTCCGGACATGGTCCTGCTGAGCGCGCCGGTCGAGATGCGGGGCGAGAACCTGACCACGGTTGCCGAGTTCGCGGTGCGCGAGGGCGAGCGGCTTCAGTTCGTGCTCATGCATACCGCTTCGCATATCGAAGCGCCGCCGCCGATCAACCCGGACGCTGCCCTCGAAAAGACCGTGCAGCATGCGCGCCGGTGGGCCGCCCGCTGCGGCGTGAAGGGCCCGTATGCCGAAGCCGTCCGCCGCTCGCTCATCACACTCAAGGCGCTCACCTACGCGCCGACCGGCGGAATCGTCGCCGCGCCGACCACCTCCCTGCCGGAAAAAATCGGCGGCCGGCGCAACTGGGACTACCGTTTCTGCTGGCTGCGCGACGCCACTCTGACGCTGCTCGCGCTCATGGCCGGCGGATATCGCGAGGAAGCGCGTGGGTGGCGCGAATGGCTGGTGCGCGCGGTGGCGGGCAGTCCTTCGCAGATGCAGATCATGTACGGGATCGCCGGCGAGCGTCGCCTCCCGGAATGGGAAGTGCCCTGGCTGCCAGGTTACGAAGGGTCAGCGCCGGTGCGCGTGGGGAATGCCGCGGCCGCGCAATTGCAGCACGACGTGTTCGGAGAAGTGATGGACGCGCTGTACCAGGCGCGCAAGGCGGGGCTCGATTCGTATGCGCCGGCCTGGGGCCTGCAGCGCGCACTGCTGGAGCATCTGGAGACGGTGTGGGAAAAGCCGGACGAGGGCATCTGGGAAGTGCGCGGGCCGCGCCGGCACTTCACCTATTCGAAGATCATGTGCTGGGTGGCGCTCGATCGCGCGGTGAAGATGGTCGAGCAGTACGGCGGGGACGGGCCGGCCGATCGCTGGCGCGCGCTCCGCGAACGCATCCGGGATGAAGTGTGCCGGCGCGGATTCGATCGCGCGCGAAACACCTTCGTGCAGAGCTACGAATCGACCGAACTCGACGCGAGCCTGCTGCTGATTCCGATCACCGGTTTCCTGCCGGCGCACGATCCGCGCATGCTGGGCACGGTGCACGCGATCGAGCGCGAGTTGATGGAGGGCGGTTTCGTGCACCGCTACCGAACGCGCGAATCCATCGACGGGCTGCCGCCCGGGGAAGGCGCCTTCCTGCCGTGCACGTTCTGGCTGGCCGACAACTACCTGCTGCAGGGGCGCATCGACGAAGCACATGCGCTGTTCGAGCGGCTGCTCGCGCTGCGCAACGACGTCGGGCTATTGGCGGAAGAGTACGATCCCGTCGCGAAACGCCAGCTCGGCAACTTTCCGCAGGCGTTCTCTCACGTCGCGCTGGTGAACACCGCCTTCAATTTGAGCGAGCGGTTGAAACCGGCGAAGGAGCGCGCGGCATGATGCAAAGGCCGCCGCGCGCCACGATCATGCGGGCTTGAACACCGCCAGGCACTTCGGCGCGTTGAACGCCCAGGTCTCCACCCAGTCGAGGATGTTCGGCTTGTAGTCGAGCTCGGACATCGCGCCGGCGAGGCAGGTCCAGTTGAGCACTTCCTGCTGGCCGGCGGCCTCCATCTTCGCAAGCGGCGTGTCGCGCCACGCGGCGTAATTGCCCGCGCGCAGATGATCGAGCAGCACCCGGTCGGCCTCGAGATCGGGATACATCCAGTGGTTCTTCTCGGTGAGAAAGCCGTGCGACCAGCTCGAGGAGGCCATGATCACCGCGCGCCACGGGCTTTCCTTGAGCGCGCGCGCGGTCGCCTGCCCCATCTCGAAACAGCGGCGCGGCGAGGGCGAGGGCGGGTCGGGCTCCTTGGTGTAATCCGAGCTTCCTCCCCGGAAGCGGATCACCGAGCTGCCGTAGCAGTTCACCGCGACCGGCACCACCGGGATATCGAATCCCTTGCGGTCGAGATCGAGATAGAGCAGCGTGTTGGCGAAGGCGTGGCCGAGACCGTCCTGGTGCAATGGCTTGTATGCATACGACATGTCTATGCCCTGTTCGAGCAGCCGTCTCGCGATCCAGCGCCCCGCCTGCTGGTGACCGGGTTGGGAGAACACCTTGTCGACCGGTTCATTCCAGATGTTGGGACGGCCGCGCAGCCGCTCGAACGGCTTGAAGTCGAGTCGCTCGTAGGCGAGCACGCAGTACGGCGGGATGATGTCTTCCTTGAAGTTCTCGTACTGATCATCCCCCCACATCAGGATGAAATCCGGCTCGAAGGCGAGGATTTCTTCACGGATGGTGCGGAACGCGTTGAAGATGCGCGCCTTGTGTTTGCGGTGCGACGCGACGCCTTCGTCATCGGCCCATTCCTCGCGCAGCGGCTCGGGCCAGTTCGCGGGATTCTTCATGCGCTCGGGAATGCGCGGATCGTTCTTCAGCATGCGCACGAGCGGCCACGGCTTGAGTTCCTCGGGAACCAGCCCCGGCGGGTAATGCGTTGCGCCTATGCCCAGTATCGCTGCCATGATGGCCTCCTCCGACGATGGTTGAGGCGCGGAGAGTATCTCCGGCGCGGAACCCGCGTAGTATAGTAGGGTGAACCCGTGGCGGCTAATACAATGGGGTATGTCGAGGAGCGAAACGGATGCCGGAGAGCGTGGCCGCGCATCCATACCGGCATGCAACGCAAAGTGCCGAATTCAGCGCGCGTGCCAGGCGGTCCTGCTGCTCGGGCTGCTGTTTGCGCTGTCGCCGGCGATGGCCGGCGCCGTGGAGATCGCCGCCGTGGTGGGATTCGCGGACACGTTCCAGCCCGGGCGCTGGACCCCTCTCCACGTCAGCGTGACGAATCGCGGCGGCGACCTGAGCGGAGAGCTGGAGGTGCAGGTCCCGGGCGGTGATGAACTGCGCGGGCGCCGTTTTCTCACCAGCCATCGGCACAAGCTCGAACTGCAGCGCAATTCCAGGAAGAGATTGCAGTTCACGATTCTGCCGCATGGCCTGTCCCATCCGCTGGTGATACGCGTGCTTGCGGACGGGCTGGAACAGGCACGGGTGGAGATCGATCTGCGCACGCGATCCATCGCCGAGCGGCTGTTGCCGGTACTCAGCCGGGATGCGGATCTGGATTACCTGAACGAGGGCACCGCGCGGGGAATGCGGGTGCTCTATCCACATCCGGAACTGCTGCCCGCGCACTGGCGGGGATACGATGCCGTGAGTGCTGTCGTGCTGCACGGAATGTCGCTCGAGCGCCTGAGCGCAAGCCAGTTCGAAGCCCTGCACAAATGGATCGCGCAGGGCGGAACGTTCGCTGTGTCCGGAGGGCCGGATTACACCGCGCTGCGAGGGCCGCGCCTGGCTGCGCTGCTTCCCGGCCTGCCCATTGGCATGACGCGCGTCGAGGGGGATGCGCTTCAGGCCGCATTCTCGTCATCACTGGATGTTTCCCGCCCGGTCTACGTGAATCGGCTCGATGCCTATCGCGGCAATGCGCGGCTGAGCGCAGGCACGCACCCGCTCATCGTGGAACGCGCGGTCGGACAGGGTCGTGTCCTTTACCTGACCTTTGACGTAGCGAGCTACCCATTCGATCGCTGGGAGGGCATGCGCAAACTCTGGGATGAGCACCTGCGGCTCGCGGCGCCGGCAAAGGCGACAGCGAGCGTGCCGAAAACGGCCGCCGAAAGTCCCGTATTCGCCCTGATCCGTGCCGAGTCCGCGGATTTTCCCCGGTATGCCGTGGTGTTCATCTTCCTCGCGCTCTATCTGGGCACGCTGCTCGCCGGATACCGTTTTCCCGTGCGCGGTACGCGATCTCGTCGTCTGGCCTCGTTGTGCGGCTGGGGCGCGCCGGCGATATTTGCTCCCGCAGCGTGGCTGATGTTCGGGCCGGCTGCTTTTCCCCGTGATCCCACCGCAGTCGCGGTTGCAGTGATCGAACCGTTTCCCGGCAGCAACTATGCCCGACTGAACATGGACCTCGGTTTGTACGCCAGCCGCCGCGCTCCGATGCGACTGGAGTACCGCGGCACTGAGCCCGTGCTGTCTCCCTCGCGCGAAGCCTTGCGGCAAGGTACCGTGCCCGACTGGGTCGTCGGCGAAGGCGCGCGCCGCTTCGTGGAACCACGTGACCGGCGACGCTACGTGCTGCATGCGCTGGAGGGCACGGACGTCATCGCCTTTCGCATCGATGCCGCAGTGCATGACGACGGCACGGGGCTGCGAGTCGTCGTGGAGAACAGCAGTGGCAGTGCCGTCGAGGCTTTGTGGCTGGTGTTCGGCGGCTACGCTTACGAGCTGGGCACCGTTGCCGACGGCGAACGGATCGAACGCTCACTCGTACGGAGCAGGCACGGCGTCGAGGTGCGCGGAGCGTCCTGGCGGGAGGTTCTCAAGTCCCGCGCCGATGCTCGGGCTCGGGACATGACGCCCGTTTGGAATGCACTTGAGCGTCGGGCGCAGGAAACGATTCCAAGCGGCCATCCCGGCCCCGGCCATGCGCTTTTCGCAGGTTACACGGCGAGTCCGTTTGGCCTCGCCGGTGAGAGTGCCGGCTGGCCGCACCGCGAACGTGCCGTGGTCGCGTTTCAGGTGGCTGCGTCATCAGCTCCGGCGCCCGCCTGGCCCATCGCGCCGCGGCAGCCTGGTGAACCCGATTCAGCGCATCGTCCAACGCCGGGTGCGGGTGCGCGCAGCAGCGCTGCGCCGCAGGACCGATGATGATGCGCACCAATCCGCTCGTGGCCGAGGTTTTCACCGGACTCAACCGGGCCGGAAAGGCTCAGCTCGAATATCTAGGCTTGCTGCTGGTGCAGGCAGTAGTGGTATTTCTATGGTGGCCCAAGGATGGCGTCGCGCAGGCGCTCCAGAGCCAGCACACCCCGCGCACGCTGCTGGCGCTGGTCATGGCCGTCGGTGTGACGACGGCCTACTTTGCGCTGCGGGCCGGTGCCGAGTTCAACGCGTTGCCCGGCCAGCGCAGACTGCGCGAATGGGCGCGTACCCCTCTCCCGGGCGCTAGCATCGTCAGCGGTTATATCGTGGGGCAGCTTCTTCACAGCGTGCACCTTCTCGCCTTATCCTCCCCCCTGTTGTTGGCGGCTTTCACCGTTTCGGGGGGCGAGTGGGCCGCGCTCGGATGGTGCCTGGCGGCGGTACTGGCCCAGGCATTGTTCTACCGGTTGTGTGGGGCAGTGACGCACTTGAGTCTGGGACAGCATCGCGAGGCGGTGACCGGCACCGTGCACACCATAATGGTGATCGTATACATTCCTGTCGGGCTTTTCCTGCCTCTTACCAGCCATCTGGCGCTCGCGTACCGGACACTCGGTGAGGATCCTCCGCGTCAGGCGGCTTTTGCGGCCATGCCGGATGGGCTGGCTTTTGTGCTGATCTATGCGGGACTCAGCGCCGGCGCAGCGTTGGCGCTGCATCGCCTGCTCTTGCGCGAGCGAGAATCAGCGAATAGCGCCGACGGCGCGAGCGTCGGCAAGGCGATCAGTGGATGAGTGACGCGATCACGACGACACGTGTAGGGTGGTTTCAGCCCAGCGACTCGCTGCCGGCGCAGGAGCGGCTGCGCAGGCTGGTGGCAGCCCTCACCCGCGCGCGACGCCTGCAGCTGCTGGTGGATCACGCATTCGGCGGCTTGCTGGCGGGGCTGGCAGCGGCAACGGTGGCGGTGCTGGCAGTCCGACTGATGCCGTGGGCCTACCCGCTGTGGCAGGTCGCCGGCGCCGCCATCGGCATCGCGCTGATGGTTGCGCTGACAGTCGCCTGGCGTCGTCGTCCCAGCGCCCTCGAGGTCGCCATCCGCGCCGACTTGAACCTCAAGCTCAAGCAGCGACTGAGCACGGCCTGGGAACTTCAGACAGTACGCGGCGATTGCGAGTTGACCGAGCGGCTTGCCGTTCAGGCGGTGAGGGCGGAACTTCCGACCCGGCCCTGGCCGGTGTTTCCCGTGCGCGTGAACCGCTGGGGGGTGCTGCTGCCACTGCCGGCGGCGGTGCTGCTGCTCGTCAGCGTAGTTGACTTGAATAGAACGCAGCCGACGGTTGCGCGCGAGGTCGATGAGCGGGTGATCAGCGAAGGCCAGCGCCTGAGCGCCTTCGCGCGCGCGATGCAGGCACGGGCGAGACGCGACGCCCTGTCGCGGAGCGCCAGGCAGGCGGCCGCGCTGGAACGCCTCGGCGCCCGCATGGAAAGCGGCGCACTCTCGCGCGGGCAGGCCCTCGAGCAGCTGCGTCAGATGGCCCGATCGCTCGACCAGGACAGCAGGCAGGCGCTTGCGGACGCGAGACAGGCCGGCGGCCTCGAATCGCCTCCCGGTCAGCGCGGGAGCGGC
Source organism: Betaproteobacteria bacterium (assembly GCA_052389535.1). Classification (GTDB taxonomy): domain Bacteria; phylum Pseudomonadota; class Gammaproteobacteria; order Burkholderiales; family SG8-41; genus DSOT01. The sequence goes on from JBQTHU010000036.1 coordinate 10,726, forward strand.
CTCCCGGACGCGTCCGGCGGCGGGGCGGTGGGGGGGACGTCCGAGCGCACCATGGGAGGAGCCGTGCACGGTGAGGACGCCCGCGCGCTGACGCAGGGCAGGCTCGATGACCTCGCGCGCTCCGGCGTCCCACGCAAAGAATTGGAGGACGCCATCCGACGCAGGCAGGCCGCGGCAGACGAAACAGCGCGTGACAAGCTGCAGAAGCCCGGAGCCGGCGCGCGATCGCTCCAGGATCACGAAGAGCTGCAGCGCGCACGTGAACAGGTGCGTCGTGCGCGGGAAAACCTGGATGATGCGCTGCCCGGGGTCGATGCCGCAGGCGGTTCGCCGACCGACGTGGAGGGGAGTGAAGGGGATGAAACGCCCGAGGACCGGGCCGCGGACAAACGACGTGGCCAGCGGCAAGCGGGGAAAGCTCCACGGCTGGGGTCGCGCGGCGATGATGCCAGCGTCGCAAACGAACCGCAGGAGTCGCCGTCGCGGCGTCAATCCGCGCAATCCGGGCCGGTCATGAAACCGCAGGCCGATATGCGCGCGGGCGAGGTGTTCACATCCCAGGGGAGTGTTCTGCCAGATGTAACGCGGCCAACCGTGGAGAACGTCGAGATGAAGCAGGAGTTTGCCTCGCAGGTGGAGGGAGTGCTTTCCAGGGACCATTATCCTGCGCACTACAAGGAATTCATTCGCAGGTATTTCTTGAGCCTGAGTCAGGGTGAGCAGCGCCCGCAAACGCAACCACCAGGCAAGCGTGATGGACGCGTTGAATGAGGTGCCGCGCATCGCGCTCGCACGCGAGCGGCTGGATGCGCTGAAGCGCGAGATCGCACGGCGCATCGTCGGTCATCACGATCTCGTCAACGGCATCCTGGCCTGCCTGCTTTCCTCCGGCCACGTGCTTCTGGAAGGTGTGCCCGGGCTGGGTAAGACGCTGCTGGTGAAAACCCTGAGCGACGCGCTGCACCTCGAGTTTGCCCGCATCCAGTTCACGCCGGACCTCATGCCCGCGGACATCATCGGCACCCAGGTGGTGTTGCAGGACGAGGAGGGACACCGGCACTTCCGTTTCCAGCAGGGGCCGGTGTTCACGCAGTTGCTGCTCGCCGACGAGATCAATCGCGCCACGCCGAAGACCCAGTCGGCGCTGCTGGAGGCGATGGAGGAAAAGCGCGTGACCGTCGGCCGTACCGGGCATGCGCTCCAGGAGCCTTTCATGGTGCTCGCAACGCAGAACCCCATCGAGATGGAAGGCACCTACCCGCTGCCCGAGGCGCAGCTCGATCGCTTCATGCTCAAGCTGAACGCCACGTATCCCGACGCGGGCGAGCTGTCACAGATCGTCGAACTCACCACGGGAGCGCCCATGCCGGGCGTGGAGGCAGTGCTGAGCGCCGACGAGGTGATGGAGCTGCGCGAGCTGGTGCGCTCGGTGGTGATCGCGGATCACGTCAAGGACTATGCCATCCGCCTGATACTCGCTACCCACTCCGGCAATGCCGAGGCCACTGCGATGGTGCGGCGCTACGTGCGCCATGGCGCGAGCCCGCGGGGGCTGCTCGGCGTGGTGCTGACCGCGAAGGCGCTGGCGCTGTTCGCCGGACGGATCAACGTGAGCTACGATGATCTTGCCGCCGCCGCACCTGCCTCTCTGCGGCACCGGATTCTGCTCAACTTCGAAGGCGAGGCGGAAGGGATAGACGTGGAAGATGTGATCACGGAGATCCTCCGCGATACGCCCATGGTGCACGGCGGGGCGCGCACCTGACCCGGCTTCCATGAAGCCACTCGGCGCAACCGGGAACGCCAACCCCCTCGTTTTTGACGACCGGTTTCTGCGCAAGCTGGAGCGGCTCGAGCTCGTCGCGCGGAAAATGTTTCGCGGCCAGATGCACGGCGAGCACACGACCCGAAAGCGCGGGCGCGGCCTCGAGTTCTCGGATTTCCGGCGTTACCATCCAGGCGACGACTTCCGCTACATAGACTGGAACATCTATTCGAGGCTGGACCAGCTCTTTCTCAAGCTGAACGCCTCGGAAGAGGACATGACGCTGCACCTCATCGTGGACACGAGCGCGAGCATGGGGTTCGGCGATCCGTCGAAGTTCGACCAGGCGCGGCGGCTGGCCGCGGCCTTTTCCTACATCGCCCTGCACAACTTCGATCGGGTCGGGGTGAGCGCCTTCGCCGAGGGGGCGGGCGCGACCCTGCCCGCCATCAAGGCACGGCATCACATGGCGAGCCTGCTCGCCTTTCTGACCGATCTGCGCTGCACCGGTGCCACTCGCTTCGCTCCGGCATTGCGTGCGTTTTCGACGCGCACCAGGAATCCGGGACTGGTCATCGTGATCTCCGACCTGCTCGGCGCGGAGGATGTTCAGCAAGGCATCGAAGCGCTGTGCCACGGCGGCCATGACATCATGGTGATCCAGCTGCTCGCGGAGCCCGAGATCGACCCGCAGCTCGATGGCGCGCTGCGCATGGTCGACAGCGAGACGGCGGAGGAATTCGACGTAACCGTTGACGAAGCGCTGCGCAGGCACTATCGCGATCGGCTGCACCGCTTGCTGCAGGAGATGGAGCAGTTTTGCCGCCAGCGGAAGCTGGAGTACTTCCGTGCCAGCACGGCGATTCCGTTCGAAGACGTCGTGCTCAAGTACCTGCGCCAGGGGACGCATTTGCGGTGATTCAGCTCGCCTACCCGCTCGCGCTGCTGTCGCTGCTCGCCATCCCGATCATAGTCGCGCTGTATCTGTTGCGGCCGAGGCGCCGGCGGGTGATCCTGTCCACGACCACGCTGTGGCAGAGGGCGCTGAAGGATCGCGAGCGCGGACTGGGGTTTCGCAGGCTGCTGCGAAACGTGAGTCTGCTGCTGCTGATCGCCGCTGCGCTGGCGCTTGGAGCAGGACTGGCCGGACCTCAGTGGCCGACCCGCGCGAGCGAACGCGCGGACACCGTGCTCGTGCTGGACGTGAGCGCGAGCATGAAGACCCGTGCCGGCATACGCACCACGCGTTTCGACCAGGCGCTCGCCGAGGCGGCCCGGATCGTGGACGGCCTGCCGAGAGAGGGGCGCATGCTGGTGATGACGAGCGGGCGCAAGGCCGTTATCCGAACCGGCTTTGAAACCGACCGCGATGTGCTGCGCCGCGCGCTGGCGCAGCTTCGTCCCGGAGACGAGCCGGGCCGGCCACGCGAGGCACTGGAGCTCGCGCTGTCTTTGCTGCGCAGCCGCGAGCATGGACAAATCTATTTCGTGACCGATGGCGCCTTCGACCCGGACACCGACCCGGGATCCCCGCAGGTGGCATTTCGCATCGTCGGAGAGCGCGCAAAAAACATCGCCATCACCCGCTTTGACTTGCGCCAGGAGCCCGCCGGCGAGGATCGCTTCCAGGCGCTGATGACGCTGCGCAACTATACCGACGCGCCCGTGGCGGTGCCGGCATCGGTGACCTTGGAAGGCCGTGTGCTGTTCAGCGATGCCGTCGAGCTGAAGGCGCGGGCCGATGAGACTCTGATCCTTCCGTTCAGGGGCCGCGCCATCGGACGGGCGACCGCCCGCATCGATGCGGACGATGACCTCACCGCCGACAATCAGGCTTTTGCGGTGGTCAATCCCGATCAGCCGCTGCGTGTGCTGCTGTTCTCCGCGGGAAACTTCTATCTCGAAAACGTGCTGCAGGCGCTGCCCGGAGTGGACCTCCTCAGGCGTGAGTGGTCGCCCGCCGAGGATCTCGCACACCTGGCGCGCATCCACGACGTCGTGGTTTTCGATGGCGTGGCGGCGCCGCAATTGCCGCGGGGAAGATTCCTGCTCGTGAACAGCGTGGCGCCGGGCCTTCCGTTCTACGATGCGGGCCGGGTGAAGCGGCCGGCCGTCCTCGGGCGCGGAGCAAGCGCGCTGATGCGGGACGTCGACCTGACGGCAGTACGCATCGACCAGGCCCGGCGCGTCGTGATCGAACAACCGCCACCGGGCTTGCAGCGGCTGTTCTGGTCGTCGGAGACGGATCTGGCGCTCGCGCTGCTCGCTGACGAAGTGAAGCTGGTCTACCTGGGCTTCGATCTTTACCGCTCCAACTTTCCGTTGCAGGCCGCTTTCCCGCTGTTCATCAGCCAGACTGTTGAGTGGCTGCGCCCGCGTGGCGACGCCGAGCGGGCGAATCATGATGCGCCGGGATCCACTCATACGATACGTCTGCCCCCGGGCGCGACACGGGTGATCGTGGAAACGCCCTCGGGCACGACCGGGACGCTGCAGGCGGAAAACGATGCGGTATCGTTCGACGCCACGTCCGAAGCGGGCATCTACCGATACACCGCCGGCGAGGCGGCGCGATACTTCGCGATCAGCCTTGCCGATGCGCGCGAGTCCGATGTCAACCCGCGATGGACACCCCGCGAGCGGCAGGCGGAGGTCCGACCCGCGGGCGGCGAGTCGCAGGCGGTAATGCCGCTTTGGCCGCAGCTGCTGATGCTGGCAATGATGCTGCTCGCGCTGGAGTGGTTCGTGTGGATCGGAGGCCGCGGCAGTGCCTGACTTCGCACAACCCGGGTGGCTTGCGCTGATCGCGGTCGCGGCAGCAGCCATCGTGCTGTCGCTGCGAAAAGCAGGTCGCGCGCAACCGAGACAGGCGATCGCGGGGGCATTGCGGGTGTTCACCATTGCCGCGCTGGCGATCGCGCTCGCGGGGCCGCTGGCCGGTTCCTACTCCCGGTATACGGACGTGATCTTTGCGCTGGATTACTCGCGCAGCGTCAACCCGGAGTCCATCGCCGAGGCGCTGGCTTTCGTCAATCGCGCCATCACCATCACCGGCAAGCAGTCGCAGTCCCGCATCGGACTGGTGGTGTTCGGCTCGGATGCCACGGTGGAATACACGGTAGGCAGCGGCCATGAGCCGGTGCGCGAGATCGCGGCTCAAGTCGAGCGCGGCGGCACCGATATCGGTCGCGCCATCGAAGTCGCGGTCGGCGCTTTTCCGCCGGGCGAGCACCGGCGCATCGTGCTGCTCTCCGATGGCCGCGAGAACCGGGGCGATGCGCGCGCGGCGGCCGCGATGGCGCGCTCCCTCGGCGTGGAGCTCCATGCGGTGCCGCTGGAGATATCGTCGCCCGAAAGGGAAGTGTACCTGCAGGGCGTGACGCTGCCCACGGAAGTGCGGGTGCATGAGCCGTTCGAGGTGCAGACGGTCGTGCACAGCACCGGTTCTGCGCGCGCGCATCTCGTCGTCATGCGAAACGACTCGATCGTGCACCAATCGGAAGTCGATCTGAAGCCCGGCGCCAACGTGTATTCGTTCATCGAGCAGGCCGACACGCCCGGCCTGCAGGAGTACGAAGCGATAGTAAACAGCGACGCGGACACCAGGCAGGAGAACAACCGCTATCCGGCGTTCGTGCAGGTTAAGGGCGCTCCCAGGGTGCTGCACGCGATGGGCGACCCGCAGGCCGGACGCTACCTGAGCGCGGCGCTGAAAGCACAGGGCATCACCGTAGAGGAGGTGCCCGCCAACGCGCTGCCAGGCAGTCTTCGCGAATTGTTGGACTACGATCTCGCAATCCTCAACAACGTCTCCGGCTTCGATCTTTCGCTCTCCAAGATGGAGCTGCTCGAGAGCTACGTTCGCGACGCAGGAGGCGGCGTGGTGAAGATCGGCGGCGACAGGAGCTACGCCGGCGGCGGCTATCGCGGCACGCCGGTGGAGCGCCTGCTTCCAGTGACCATGGACGTGAAGACCGAGATCCAGATCCCGAGCGTCTCGGTGGTTTTCGTGCTCGACCGCTCCGGCAGCATGAGCACCAAAGCGCACGACCAGGACAAGCTCGCCATCGCGAAAAGCGCCGCGCTGGCTTCCCTGGACCTGCTGAACGTGCTGGATCGCGTGGGCGTGCTCGCCTTCGACAGCAAACCGGAATGGGCCGTGCCGCCGACCGAGGTCGGCATGCGGCGACACATCGCGGAGCGGCTGCGCGAGCTGGAGACCGGCGGAGGCACCAATCTCTATCCGGCCATTGAGGAGGCGCATCGCGTCATGCGCAGGGAGCGCGCCAAGGTGAAGCACCTCATCGTTCTCTCGGATGGCCTCACCGAAGGAGAAAGAAACTTCGATGCCCTGGGGGCGCGCATCGCCGCCGACGGCATCACGATTTCCACCATAGCGCTGGGCAGCGATGCCGACCGGCCGCTGATGGCCCGGCTGGCCGCGCTGGGTAACGGCCGGTTCTATCACACCGACGATCCTGCCAACGTGCCACGCATCTTCACCAGCGAAACGTTGACGATCGCGCGTGATCTGGTGGTGGAAGGCGACATCCGGCCGCGCCGGTCCCATGCGGGAGAGCTGGTCGAAGGGTTCGACGCGTTTCCCGCGCTGGCCGGCTACCAGCGGACGCTCGCAAAGCCGTCTGCGCAAGTGTCGCTGCTCGGGCGGGACGAGGATCCCGTGCTGGCGTCCTGGCGCTACGGGCTGGGCAAGTCGGTAGCTTTCACTTCCGATCTCTCCGGGCAATGGGGCCGGCAGTGGGTGCAATGGCAGGAGTTCGGACGTTTCGTCGCGCAGATGGCTCGATGGACCATGCGCCGGAGCGGAAACGAGTCGCTCGTGACCCGCTTCCAGTGGCATGGGCAGCGCGGCGAGATCGACGTCGATGTGCTGGATCGCGACGATCGTTTCGTCAACGGCCTGGAGCTGGAGGCGGTCGTGACGGACCCGGCGCGGGGGACACGGCGCGTGCGTCTCGAACAGACTGCACCGGGCCGCTACCGCGGCGAGTTCCCGGTGTCCGGAGCGGGCCGATACTACATCACCCTGAGCGGGCGCGGCGGCGAGGAACAGGTGGGCCCCAAAACGTTCGGGCTCGCGATTCCGTACTCGCCCGAGTACCTGGACCTGGGTATCGATCGCAAGCTGCTGCGCGACGTCGCCACCAGCGGGCGCCTCCTGCCGCTGTCCGCCGATGTGACGGGACCCTCGCCGCAGGCACCCGGACCGCGCTGGCGCATATGGTGGCCGTTCTTTCTGGCTGCCCTGATATTGCTCGTCATGGAAGTTGCCGCGCGCAAGGTCCCGGTACCCGAGACGTGGCGCGATCGCTGGACGCGGTGGCGCGCTGCGGGGAGCGGTCTGGACCAAAGGCCGGAAGCATTGCGAGCCGCCGAGGCTAGCGAACAGGCCACGCGCTCAAGCATCAGGCGGGACGTTTCCGCTTCCACTACCGACGACATCACGGCACGCGCAAGGCTACACATTGCGGCAGGCCGCCACAGGCGTTGAAGAAAAAGAAAATGGGGTCAGAGTCGAATTTTCGTACGCAATCGCATGCCAGAAAATTAGACTCTGACCCCATTTTCAGTAGAGGTGGCAGGCTATCATGTGCCCCGGAACGATCTCCTTCTCGACCGGCGCGACCTGGGAGCACTCCGGCTTGGCGTACGGGCAGCGCGGATGGAAGCGGCAACCCGAGGGGGGATTGATGGGGGAAGGCACTTCGCCCGTGAGAATGATCTCTTCGCGCGTGTCGTCGGGGTGGGATGGTAGCGCGGCCGAGAAGAGCGCCTTGGTGTACGGATGTTGTGGATTGCTGAACAACTCCTTCGTCTTCGCTTTCTCGACGATCCTGCCCAGGTACATGACGGCGACCTCGTTCGCCATGTAGCGGGTGGTCGCAAGGTGGTGGGCTATCAAAAGATAGCTCACGTCGTACTGCTGCTGGAGATCGACGAGCAGGTTCATGATCTGCGCACGGATTGATACATCGAGCGCCGACACCGGCTCGTCCAGGATGATGAGCTTCGGCTTCGACACGAGCGCGCTCGCCACGGCAATGCGCTGGCGCTGCCCGCCGCTGAATTCGTGCGGGTAGTTGTTGGCCTGCTGCGGGCGCAGGCCGACGGAACCCAATACCTCTTCGACGCGCGCCTTGATTTCCTGATCCGAAACCTTCCGATTGACTACGAGGGGCTCGGCGACGATGTCGCGCACCCGCATGCGCGGACTGAGCGAGGACCACGGATCCTGGAACACCGCCTGCACCGTCGTGCGGTACTCCTTCAACTCATCACCCGCAAGCGCATGGACGTCCTTGCCGTCGGCCAGCACGCGGCCGGCCGTCGGGTCCTCCAGGCGCAGCACGAGCTTGGCGGTCGTGGTCTTGCCGCAGCCCGATTCGCCCACGATCGCCAGGGTCTCGCCCTGCGGGATCGAGAAGTCGATGCCGTCGACCGCCTGCACATGGCCGACGACCTTCTTCCAGATAAACCCCCTGGTGACGGGAAAGTGCTTCTTCAGCCCGTGGACCTGCAGTACCGGTGTGGCGCTCATTCGGGTTCCAGCCTCCAGCACGCTGCAGTGTGCGCGGCGCCATTCCTGCTGACATTGAACGTTCGCGGATACTCGCTGCGGCAGCGATCTGAGGCGTAGGGGCAGCGCGGTGCGAACCGGCATCCCTCGGGCAGATCCCAGAGCGCGGGCGGCTGCCCGTCGATGGAGTAGAGCCGCTCCACGTCCTCGTCCATGGTGGGCACCGAGCGCAGCAGCGCCTGGGTGTAGGGATGCGACGGGTTGTTGAATATGTCGCGCACCGGCCCGCTTTCCACGTGGCGGCCCGCGTACATCACCACCACGCGGTCGCACATCTTGGCGACGATGCCGAAGTCGTGCGTGATAAAGATCAGCGCGAGGTTGGTTTCCTCCTGGATTTCGCGCAGCAGGCGCAGGTATTGCGCCTGGATCGTCACGTCGAGCGAGGTCGTGGGCTCATCGGCGATGATCACTTTCGGCTCGCAGGAAATCGCGATGGCGCCAACCACGCGCTGCTTCATGCCGCCGCTGATCTGGTGCGGGTAATCCTCGACCCGCCTTTCGGGCGCGGCCACGCGCACCTGCTTCAGGCTTTCGACCGCGCGCCGTACGAGCGAGCGCTTGTCATCGCCCACGTGCTGATTCCGGATCGCCTCGATCAACTGGTTGCCGACCGTGAACACGGGATTGAGCGAGGTCTGCGGATCCTGCAGGATCATCGAGATGCGGCGGCCGCGGATCTCGCGCATTTCCTTCTCGGACTTCTTGAGCAGGTCCTCGCCCTCGAGCCGGATCGACCCGCTGACGATGCGGGCGGCCGGCCGGGGCTGCAGCTGCAGCAGCGACAGGGCCGTCATGGTCTTCCCGGAGCCCGATTCGCCCACGATGGCAAGCGCTTCTCCCTGGCGCAGGTTGAAGCTCACCCCGTCCACGGCCTTTACCGTGCCGAAACGGCTGAAGCAGTAGGTATGGAGATCCTCGACCTCCAGGATGACGTCGCCTATCTGACGGGCCATGCGATCAGCCTGCGCGGTTCTTCATCATGGAAACGGGCCGCATGACGCCGGCCCTCTTTGAAAGGGTTCACGAATCGGACATCCTACACCGCCTGCAAGGGAAAGCGTTGTTTCCCTTGCGGCGGCGGCGGTCCACTTACTTGACGAGCTTGATGGTTTCGAAATGCGACGAGCGGCCCGCAGCGGGTCCCGGATAGGTCCAGCTACCGACGACTTTCCCGTTTGCAAATACCTCGTTCCTGAACCAGAAGAGCGGAATGTCCGCATACTCCGCCTGGATGTGGTCGCCGATCTTCTGCATCAGCTCGTTGCGCTGCTTGGCGTCGTTCGTCTTCTGCACTTCGCCGTACGTCTTCTCGAGGAAATCGTCCTCGTAGTGATGGTTGTTGCCCTTGCTGTAGTAGAAGTTGCGGACGCCCTGGTCCGACGGCCGCCAGCCGATGATGTTCGTCCACATGAAGTTCTTGCTCTGCTTCTTGCGATACGCCGTCCGGATCTTGGCCCAGTCGTGCATCTGCACCTCGGCCTGGACGCCGACGTTCCTGAAGTAGATGGCAAGCGCGTCGGCGACGGCCGGGCCTTCCGACTCACCCGGCTCCGTGAACGTCCAGATCTGGAACTTGAGCGGATTTCCGGGCCCGTACCCCGCTTCCTTCAGGAGCTGCTTCGACTTCTCGGGGTTGTAGGCGTAGAGCTCCTTGAATTTGCTTTCCCATTGGGGATTCCAGCCCTCCGAGGTGGGCACGTACAGCGAAACATACGCGAGATCGGCCCGGCCGGCGAACACCGTCTTCCGCAGTTCCTCCCGGTTGATCGCCATGTTGAGGGCCTGGCGCACCTTCTTGCTGACGAACGGGGCTTTCGGATCGAAATCCTTGTCCCCGGTGATGTACCACAGGCCACCCATGTATACCGAAATCCAGTCCACCGCCAGCGAAGACTGAAAGCGCTTCAGGCCCTTGGCGAGCGCATCCTTGTGCAGCTCGCGCGGCAGGTCGCCGATGTGCACGTCGCCCGAGAGCAGCAGGGCAAGACGCGTCGCTTCCTCGCGGGCAATCCGGAATTCCAGCTCCTCGAAGTCCACCTTGTTACCGGACCAGTGCTTGTCGTTCCGCCTGTAAGTGATGTTGAGGCCGCTCTGCCGCCCGGTGTAGATGAAGGGGCCGGTTCCGGCGGGCCGCTTGTCGAGGCCTTCGGCGCCCTCCTTGTCCCACTGCGCCTTGCTCGACATGCGCAGGTCGCCGGAGCGCTGGGCGCCGAACATCATCGACGAAGGAAGAACCGGATTCTTGAAGCGGAACACCACCGTGTACTTATCCGCGGGCTTCACCTCCTCGACCGTGGCCCAGAACGGACGCAGCGTCGCCGTCGAATCCTTGCGGAGTATCAGGCCGTGGTTGTGCACCACGTCAGCGGAGGTAAACTCGCCGTAGCCGTGGTGGAACTGCACACCCTTGCGCAGGTGGAAGGTCCACTCCTTGAAGTCCGGGCTGTGCTCCCACTTCGTCGCCAGACCCGGGATGGGGTCCCCCGTCTTAGGATCCATGCCGAGCAGCGTCTCCCAGAACGGCTCGAACTGCAGGTGGTCCGGACGCGAGATGGTCCAGAACCGGTTGCTCTCGTGGAACCCCGCGGACGCAAATATCAAACGCTTCACCTGAGCTGCCGATGCGTCCGGCGGCACAGCCCCCAGGACGACGACCACAGCCATCAGCAGACCCGCGAACAGCGAACACAGTCTTGCCTTCATGGTTACTCCTCCTAACGGTTGTTGAGTTATAGGTTTCTAAGCTTCGGATCCAGATGGTCGCGCAGCCAGTCGCCCAGCAGGTTGAGCGCCAGCACCGTCAACATGATGGCGAGCCCCGGGAACATCGAGACCCACCACGCCGTGACGATGAGTTCGCGGCCGTCCGAAACCATGACGCCCCACGCCGGTTCCGCGCGCGGCAGCCCCGCTCCCAGGAAACTCAGGGCGGACTCGAGCAGGATGACGTAGCCCACCTGCAGCGTCGCGAGCACGATGAGCGAATTCACTACGTTCGGAAACATGTACTTGACCATGATCCGGGTAGGGGAGGCGCCGGCCACCCGCGCCCGCGCGATGAAATCAAGCTCCTTGATGGCGAGCGTCTCGCCGCGCACGAGACGCGCATAGCGCGCCCATAGCAGCACGATCAGGACCGTGATGACGGTCCCGAAACTGGGTCCCACCGCTGCAACGAGGACGAGCGCGAGCAGGATCGTCGGCAGGGCAAGCGAAATGTCCACCAGTCTCATGATGACTGCGTCCGTCCGACCTCCGAAATAGCCCGACATCAGCCCCAGCACGGTGCCGATGATGCCGCCGACGAAAATGGCGATCAGCGAGACCGTGAGAGAGATCCGTGCGCCATAGATGATCCGGCTCAGCATGTCCCGCCCGAGCTTGTCGGTCCCCAGGATGTGCTCCATGCTGCCACCCTCCTGCCACACCGGCGGCGTCAGGCGATTCGACAGCGATCCCTGGAATGCATCGTGGGGGGCGACCCACGGCGCGAATACCGCAGGGATCACCAGCATGAACAGCAGGATCGCGATCGGTACCAGCGGATAGCGCCTGGCCTTGTACCAACTATCGATGATCCAGGGCGCCGCATACCAGGGGAGAGTTCGTGTCGTCGTCAATTGCGGCATGGGCCAAGACTCCTCGGGATTCTCTACTGATAGCGGATCCGCGGGTCGAGATACGCGTAGAGTATGTCGACCAGCAGGTTGCACAGGATGAAGATGCCGGCGAACAGGATCACGACCGCCTGCACCACCTGGAAATCTCTCGAACGCACGGCGTCCACGACCAGCAAGCCGACGCCCGGCCAGGTGAACACGGTTTCGGTCACCACGGAACCGGTGAGGAGCGATCCAGCGATGATGGCAAACACGGTCAGCGGCGCGATCGAGGCATTGCGCAGGCAGTGCTTCCAGACCACCTTCCACTCCGGTATCCCTTTGACGCGCGCAAGCTTCACGAACTCGCTGTCGAGCACTTCGAGCATGGAGGAGCGCACCAGCCGCATGATGACGGCGACCTGGAACCAGCCGAGCGTGATCGCGGGAAGGATGAGGTGCTTCAGTCCGCCCCGGCCCGAAGACGGCAGCCAGTCGAGCATGACGGCGAATATCCACATCAGTACGATGCCCAGCCAGAAGGCGGGAAGTGATTGACCGAGCAGCGCTATGATTTTGGCAGCGGTATCCATGCTGCTGCCTTTCGCGACCGCCGCCAGCACCCCTATGGGCAAGGCGAGGATGGCGCTGATGAGCAGCGCGAATCCAGCGAGTTCCAGCGTGGCGGGCAGGCGCTCCACCACCAGGCTCATCGCGGACTTGCCTTGGTACTTGAGCGATTGGCCGAAATCGCCCTGGAGGGCGTTCCTGACGAAGATGTAGTACTGAACGTGGAGCGGCTTGTCGAGACCCCAGTGTTTCTCGAGCCGGGCGTAGTCTTCCTTCTCCGCTTCGATGGGCAGCATCACGTCGATCGGGTTGCCGCTGAGGCGGGCAAGGCCGAACACGATCATGCTCATGACCACCAGGGCCAAGAGACTCTGAAGCACGCGCACCGCGATGAATCGCTGCATGCCTCCTCCTCGTCCGGCGCCTCACAGCCCGCAAGTCCCCACACCGCGGCTCTCGGGCGCCCGATGGTCCGGCGGCTTTTTTCTCAGAAAAGCCGGGGACCGGGTTCACTACGTGGACACGATATATCAGACTTAGTTCGAATTGCAAGCCGGGCTGGGCTGCGCCCGCGCCGGGGAGGCGGGCGGGCGCCAAGTCCATAAAAATCAATGGACGATGCCACTGTCATGTCATTTCCGTACGCTAGGCGGTGTAGTGTCCGGACTACAATTTCGTGACGGCTCGCCGACCCCGGAAACTGCATGTCTCCCGCTCAGTTGAAGGGCCACGGCATGGCGACGAGCCGCTGCAGAACGCCGCCCGGATAATCGAGCGCGAGCATGTACTGGAGGAAGGCGAACAGGACGATCGCACCCGAGGCCGAAAGCCCGGCTTTGAGCCAGGGGACCTGCGCCTTTAGCCGTAGAAACAAGGCAATGAACGCGAACATGCCGAGCACGAAACCGACCAACGCGATTGCGCCGAGCATCCCGAGCATCCACATCTGGAAGTGGAGATCGCTGTGCGTGGGCTTTTCCTCCGGGGTTCGCGCCCGTTCGCCGTCATAAAAGACATAAGACGGCCGTTTCTGCCGGCGCAGGAATCCGAATGCCATTCCGCAGAGCAGGGCCAGCGCAATGGCCGCGACCGAGAGCGGAAAAATCCCCCCAAGGAACGTGAGCGCTGAAGCCTCGTAAATCACGTAGATGACGCAAGCGGTCACCGCGGCAAGGAACAGCCCCTGAGGCACGAGCCCGACCGGGGCGTGTGCGCCATCGCGGGAGAGCGGCGCGCGCTTCGGCCGCACGCGAGCGGCCACGACGACGGAAAGAACGATCAACGCGAGAATCACCTGCACGCCGGGTCGTGCGAGGAAGCTCGCGCCGTAGACCTGTATCGACTGGTACACCGCTGCTTCGAGGCGCGGTGCCAGCACGAAGCCGATGAGCAGCGCGGGCGGCGACCAGCCGAAGCGTTTCATGTAGACACCGAGCACGCCCAGCATGAACAGCGTGATGAGGTCATACCAGCCGCGCGTCACCTGGTAGGCCGCGAAGTAGACGATCGCGATCATGAACGGTGCCAGCATCGCGAAGGGCACGAGCGTCAACCTGGAGATCGGCTTTGCCAGGGCGAGGCAGGCGAGCGTGCCCACCACGTTGGCCAGCGCGAGCGACCAGATGATCACGAACGTGAGATCGAGGTGGCGTTTCAGCATGCTGATGCCGGGCTCGATGCCAAGCAGGATGAGCCCGCCGAGAAACAGCGCCATGCTGGCCGACCCGGGTATCCCGAACATCAGTGTTGGAATGAGCTGCCCGCCGTTGTCCGAGTTGTTGGCGGATTCGGGGCCGATGACGCCGCGGATGTCGCCCCGGCCGAGCTGCTCACGGTCCTTCACCGATTGCACCACGTGCCCGTAGGCGATCCAGGTGATGATCGGGCCGCCGAGGCCGGGAAGCGCGCCCAGCATGGTGCCGATGGCGGAACAGCGCAGCACGAGCCATTTGTGGCGCAGCGTTTCGAAGAACCCGCGCAGGGTTCCCGATCCAAGCTTGCGGGTGGAGGCGATCGTCACGCGCGTGCGCAGGATTTCGACGATCTCGGGGATGGCGAACATGGCGAGCCCAAGGATCACCACCGAGATGCCTTCGCTCAGGTAGATGGTGCCGAAGTCGAAGCGGTACTCGCCCGTCGCGGGCGCCGCGCCCATCGAGCCCAGCAGCAGTCCGAAAGCGCAGGTCGCGAGTCCCTTGAGCGCGCTCGCGCCGGTGAGCATGCCGATCATCGTGAGCGCCAGGATGATCAGCATGAGCTGCTCGCCGAAGCCCACCCCGAGGATGATCGGCCGCGCGAAATGGATCGCGATCGTGAGCACGAGCGCGCCGAACACGCCTCCGATCATGGAAGCGGAGAACGCGGCCCCCAGCGCGCGCGCCGCCTCGCCGCGTTTTGCGAGGGGAAAACCATCGAGTATGGTCGCCTGCGAGGACGAACTGCCGGGTATGCCCATCAGTACCGCTGGAAAGGTATCGGCGGTGTTGTTGACCGACAGCAGCCCCACCATCATGGCGAGCACCGGGCCGGGCTCCATGCCGAAAACGAACGGCAGCAGGAGCGCCAGCATCGCCGTCCCGCCGAGGCCGGGAAGCAGCCCGACCGTCAGGCCGAGCAGCGTGCCGAGGCAGAGAAAGAGAAAGTGCTGGGGCGTGAGCAGCGTGCTCAACGCCGAGAAGATGATGTCGAACAAGGTCTCACCGCTGTCATGGCGGATCCGGGCTTTACCGGAGCAACCGGCCGCGGCCAGGCGCGAGCAAACCGGTGCATCGGCTTCGCACCGGTCGCCGCGCTAGCGCGCTCGCTGGATGGTCAGTCGGTTCTTGCCGCGATCGCCATGTTGAAGTGATCCTTGACGTAGGAGGCCAGCCACTGGCCCGCCTGGGGCTTGAGCGTCGTGCCTTCGTTCATGATCGCCACCGCGGATTCGCCGATGATGTTCCTGTACGGGCCGAAGACTTTCCTGCCCCTTGGGTCCTTGCTCACCTCGGCGTACACTTTCTTCGCCGCCTCGCGCCACGCCTCGATGATCTCGGGCGGCGTGCCGGCCTTGAGATTCCAGGACTTCGAAAGCGGCACGCTGACGGCCATCAGCGATTTCCAGGCTTCGTAACCCTCGCCCGACGGTTTCTTGCCGTGGTACGCCTCGTAGGCCTCATTGAACGTCGGCACGTCGGGGAGCGCCGGATCGCGGCTGATCGAGCCATCCTCGTTCAGCACGCCGAAGGTATAGAGCGGCACCGCCAGCCCGCTCCTGATCATGTGCGAGCGGTTGTTGAGGAACGAGAGCGTGTTGTCGTAGTTGAGGTTGAACTCGCCGCGTTCGAAGGCGAGCGCCATGGGGCCATTGCCGCCGAGGCCGAATACGCTCTTCACCTCGATGCCGAGCAGGCTCAACGCCGTGCGCAGCGCCAGGCCGCCCGAGGTGGGTGTTTTGCCGCCGAACACCAGCTCCTCCTGCGAGTAGCTCGCGAGCTTCTCGATCCTGTCCTTGAGCGTGGACTCGTTCTGGATGCCGAGGTCGCTGCGCACGTACTGCACGATGCCGCGCGGGGAGAGGATGATGGGGACGAAATCCTGCATTTCGAATCTCGCGCGCTTGTCCCCCAGCATGTAGTTGGAAAGAGCGGAGGTGGACAGCGCAAGCACCGTGAGACCGTCCTCGTCCGCTGTCGCCTCATAATAGTTCACGCCCGTGAGACCGCCCCCGCCGGGCCGGTTCACGATCATGACCTGCGGATTGCCGGGAAGGTATTTCTCGAAATACGGCGCCATCAGCCTGCTGTAGCCGTCCGTTCCGCCGCCTTCGCTGAAGGGCACGATGACCGTGATCCGCTTGCCGGAGAAGTCCACCTCGGCAGCGTTTGCGGCTGCCGGGACTCCTGTCATGAGCGCGAAGACTGCGGCCGTTGTGCCAAGGAACCCTGGAACGCTGGCGAACCAATTCATGTCTATGTCTCCTCGTCTGGTTGGAAGTGAAGTGCGCCCGTTTGCTTCATCGCGCCCGGTACGCCTGGATGCCACGGTAATCGAGCGACTGTTAAGAAACACTTAAGAAGCGATTCCGGCTGTCGAAGTGAATTCGATCCGCGAACGCCGCGCCCGTCTCGCAGCTGTCAGGACGGTCTTAAGGAGTTCTTAAGCAAGACGATGGAATGATGGCAGGGCGTTGTGATTTCCATGTCCTACGAGGAGGAAGCCATGCATGCCATGCCAGCCTTTTTTGCCCGCGGCGCGCGAGCCGCGGTAGTGAGCGCGACACTGGCGCTCGCTGGAATGATGCTCGCGCAGCCCGGCTACGCCAAAGTGGAAGGCGACACCATCTATCTCGGTTCCGCGATATCGTTCACCGGCAAATACTCCGCCAACGGCATCAACTCGAGAAACGGCTATGACTTCGCGGTCAAGCGCATCAACGAGATGGGCGGCGTCAAGATAGGCGGGAAGTCGTACAAGCTCGAAATCGTCTATTACGACGACGAATCGACGCCGGCGCGCGCCGCGCAACTGGTGGAGCGCTTGATCAACCAGGACGGCATCAAATACATGCTGGGACCGTACAGTTCCGGCCTGACCAAAGCGGTGGCGCCGGTGACCGAGAAATACCACATTCCGATGGTCGAGGCGGAAGGCGCATCGCGCTCGTTGTTCACGCAGGGCTACCAGTACCTTTTTGCGGTGCTGTCCACCTCCGAGCAGTATCTGGCGAGCACCATCGAGCTTGCTGCCGAGATGGCGAAGAAGCAGGGCAGGAATCCGTCCGACATCAAGGTTGCCATGGCCTTCGAGAACGACCCGTTCTCGCTCGACGTGCGCGCCGGCGTGGTGGAAGACATCAAGAAGTACGGCATGAATATCGTCGTCGACGACAAGCTGCCGCGGGATCTGAGCGACATGTCCGCGACGTTGACGAAGGTGAAGGCGTTGAAGCCCGATCTTCTGCTCGTTTCCGGCCATGAGAAGGGCGCGACCACCGCGGCGCGGCAGATCAAGCAGATGCAGATAGAGGTTCCGATGATCGCGATGACGCACTGCGAATCCGGCCGCATCGTCCCGCAGTTCGGCAAGGCGACCAATGGCATCCTGTGCCCGACGCAGTGGGCTGAAACGCTGACCTACAAGGGCAAGTATTTCGGTTCTGCGGGCGATTACGACAAGGCTTTCAAGAAGGCCTATCCCGACTACAAGACCGTGCCGTATCAGACCGCCCAGGCTTCAGCCGCGGTGCTCGTATGGAAGGAAGCGTTCGAGCGGGCCGATTCCTTCGACACCGATAAGCTGCGCGACGCGCTGGCCGCGACGCAGATGGAAACCTTCTACGGCAAGATCGATTTCGACAAGACCGGCAAGAACATCGCGAAGCCGATGGTGCTGCGACAGATCCAGGACGGCGAATTCGTGGTGGTCGCTCCCACCCGCTGGGCCGCGGCCAAGCTCGAGTATCCACGCGTAGCGCAATACTGAACCGCCGTTGAAGGAAACGTGCCGCCTGCCCTGCGAGGCGGCACGCTGAGAAAGGGTTCACATGCTCGACAATCTCGGGCTGCTGGCTCAGGCGCCGGTTCTCAATATCCAGATCATCCTGGACGGACTGTTCATCGGCGCCACCTACGTGCTGGCCGCGTACGGCATGGCGCTGGTATGGGGCGTGATGAACCTCAAGAACCTCGCCCAGGG
>JBQTHU010000037.1:0-15701 GCA_052389535.1 Betaproteobacteria bacterium
AGTTTTACTTCCGGACCACCGACGTGACGGGGTCGATCGAGCTGGCGCAGGGCACCGAGATGGTGATGCCTGGGGACAACGTGTCGATCACGGTGCAGCTGATCCAGCCCATTGCGATGGAAGAGGGGTTGCGCTTTGCGATCCGCGAGGGCGGGCGCACGGTGGGCGCCGGCGTGGTGGCGAAAATCATTGAGTAAAGCGAGTAGGCCAGTAGCTCAATTGGCAGAGCGTCGGTCTCCAAAACCGAAGGTTGGGGGTTCGAGACCCTCCTGGCCTGCCAGGACTGCCAGGACTGCCTAGAACCAAACGATGGCGGACAAAATCAGGATTGCGCTGGCAGTGCTGCTGGCGGTAGCGGGCCTCGTGGCTTTTTACTATTTCAGTGAAAGCCCGGCGGTCATTCGCTTCGTGGCCATCCTGGTGGGTCTTGCCGCCGGTGCGGCGGTCTTCTGGACGACGGAACCGGGCAAGCGCTTCTACGTGTATGCGCAGGAATCGGTCGTTGAAACGAAGAAGGTAGTCTGGCCGAACCGCAAGGAAACGCTGCAGACGACCGGCATCGTTTTCGTCTTCGTCGTCGTAATGGCGCTTTTTCTCTGGCTCGTGGATGCGAGTCTGCTGTGGGCGGTCAGGAAGCTGATGGGACAGGATTCATGAGCAAGAAGTGGTACGTAGTTCACGCGTATTCCGGTTTCGAAAAGAGCGTGCAGCGCGCGCTCCAGGATCGCATCCAGCGCGCCGGCATGCAGGAGCGCTTCGGGCAGATCCTGGTTCCGGTCGAGGAAGTCGTGGAGATGAAGAGCGGGCAGAAGAACATCAGTGAGCGCAAGTTCTTCCCCGGCTACGTGCTCGTCGAGATGGAGATGAACGACGACACCTGGCACCTCGTCAAAAACACGCCCAAGGTCACGGGCTTCGTCGGCGGCACGGCAACCAAGCCCACGCCGATCAGCGAGAAGGAAGTGCAGAACATCCTGCATCAGATCCAGGAGGGCGTGGAGAAACCGCGCCCGAAGGTGCTGTTCGAGATCGGGGAGGCGGTGCGCGTCAAGGATGGGCCGTTCGCGGATTTCCACGGCAACGTCGAGGACGTGAACTACGACAAGAACAAGTTGCGGGTGTCGGTGACGATCTTCGGCCGCTCGACGCCGGTGGAGCTCGATTTCGGGCAGGTGGAAAAGGCATAGTCGCACTTAACCGGGGAGGGCGCGTGTAGCGTCCGTTCGCACCCGACAGGAGAGTAAGTCATGGCAAAGAAAGTAGTCGGCCTGATCAAGCTTCAGGTGCCCGCGGGCAAGGCGAATCCCTCGCCCCCCATCGGCCCGGCACTGGGCCAGCGCGGCCTCAACATCATGGAGTTTTGCAAGGCGTTCAACGCGGCGACCCAGAAAATGGAGCCGGGGATGCCGGTGCCGGTGATCATCACCGCCTACCAGGACAAGAGCTTCACTTTCGTGATGAAGACGCCGCCCGCGTCGGTGCTGATCAAGAAAGCCGCAAAGATCGAGACGGGCAGCGCGCGGCCGAACACCGACAAGGTCGGCAAGATCACGCGTGCGCAGGCGGAAGAGATCGCGAAGCTGAAGACGCCGGATTTGACCGCTGCGGATCTCGAGGCGGCGGTGCGCACCATCGCCGGCAGTGCGCGCAGCATGGGCATCGACGTGGAGGGTTTGTAATGGCGCAAACATCGAAGCGTTACAACGGCCTTCGGGCAAAGGTGGATCACGTCAAGCTCTACCCGCTGCAGGAGGCGCTGAAGATCGTCAAGGACAACGCCACCGCCAAGTTCAACGAGTCGGTTGACATCTCGATGAATCTCGGCATCGACGCCAAGAAATCGGATCAGGCGGTGCGCGGATCGATCGTGCTGCCGCAGGGCACTGGAAAGTCGGTGCGCGTTGCAGTGTTCGCGCAGGGCGACCGGGCGGCGCAGGCGCAACAGGCCGGCGCGGATATCGTCGGTTTCGAGGATCTCGCGAACGAGATCAAGGGCGGCAAGCTGGATTTCGACGTCGTCATCGCGACGCCGGACGCGATGCGGGTGGTGGGCGGACTCGGGCAGATCCTCGGTCCGCGCGGCCTGATGCCCAACCCGAAAGTCGGAACGGTCACGCAGGACGTGACGACCGCGATCAAGAACGCGAAGGCCGGGCAGGTGCAGTACCGCGCCGACAAGGCCGGCATCGTCCAGTGCACGATAGGCCGGGCCTCGTTCAGCGTCGAGGCGCTCACCGAGAACCTGAAGGCGCTGGTTGATGCGGTCAGCAAGGCACGGCCGGCGGGGGCAAAGGGCGTGTATCTCAGGAAGTTGAGCGTGTCGAGCACGATGGGCGTCGGCGTACGCATCGACCAGTCGAGCGTGACGCAGCAACAGGCGCATTAGCGCAAGGAAGATGGATCCCGGATTGAGTCCGGGAACCCCGGAGAGATCCGGGACAGGCTTTGGGCCGTCGGGCGGTGTGCCCGGCGGGTTGTCAAAGACCGTAGGAGCCGAGAGGTTTAATTTTTGGGGAACGGAATGCGGGGTTGCGGGTCCGAGGCTCTCCGGGTCGCTGTCCGCAGTTTCAAACACCGTTTTCAAAAGTCCTACGCAGACGGCGCACCCGAAAAACAGGATTTTTGGGTTGATCTACCACTCCTGGACCAAAGGTCGCCGTATTACCGGAATGAGAGAAATGGGATGCGGGATGAATGCGGTTTCGTTTGTCCCGGCCCGCGGCTTTCATTCCATAAGGAGTAGACCTTGGGTCTAAATCTTGAGCAAAAACAGGCGGTAGTGGCCGAAATCAGCGCTGAGCTGGCGAAGGCCCAGGCCGTAGTGCTGGCCGAATACCGCAGCCTGCGGGTGGGCGAAATGACCGAGTTGCGCAAGAAGGCGCGCAGTTCGGGTGTCTACCTGCGTGTTCTGAAAAACACCCTGGCGCGCCGCGCGGTGGCCGAGACGCCGTTCAAGGGGCTGGCCGACAAGATGGTCGGTCCGCTCGCTTACGGCATTTCGAGCGACCCGGTGGCGGCTGCCAAGGTGCTGCACGAGTATGCCAAGGCCAACGAGAAGTTCGTGATCCGGGCGGGCGCCATGCCCGACGTGGTGATGTCGCCGAAGGAAGTGGCCGACCTCGCCGGCATGCCCAGCCGTCAGGAACTGCTCGCGATGCTCATGGGTACGATGCAGGCGCCGGTCGCCAAGCTGGTCCGCACTCTGAACGAGGTGCCGGGCAAGTTCGTGCGCACGGTGGCCGCCGTGCACGATCAGAAACAGAAGATGGCTGCGTAATCGCCCGAACGCGGTACCGCTTTCATCAATTCACGATTTAACAGGAGTCAGGAATGGCACTCGCCAGAACGGAAATTCTCGATGCAATTGCAAACATGACCGTGCTTGAGCTGTCGCAGCTCATCAAGGACATGGAAGAAAAATTCGGCGTCTCCGCCGCGGCTGCCACGGTCGCCGTGGCGGCGCCCGGTGCTGCGGGTGGCGCGGCCGCCGCGGCTGCCGAGGAAAAGACCGAGTTCACCGTCATGCTGACCAACGCCGGCGCGAACAAGGTGAACACCATCAAGGTCGTGCGCGCGATTACCGGTCTTGGCCTCAAGGAGGCGAAGGATCTGGTCGACGGCGCGCCCAAGCCGGTGAAGGAAGCGATCCCCAAGGCCGACGCCGATGCGATCGCCAAGCAGCTTACCGAAGCCGGCGCAACGGTAGAGATCAAGTAACCACACTACGGAGCAGAGGCCGGCGGGCAACCGCCGGCCGGCCCACTTTTTTGAGACGGTCACGAAACATGGCATGCATCGCGGGACTCCCGCGGCGTGGGCCATGGTGCGTCGCCGCCGGATCCCGAACTCTTTCGTGGAGTTGATATGGCGTACTCTTTCACCGAGAAAAAACGCATCCGCAAAAGCTTTGCCAAGCGCGACAGCGTGCTGCCAGTGCCGTACCTGCTGGCGACGCAGCTCGAGTCGTACGCGGCGTTCCTGCAGGAGCACGTTTCGGCCGAGAACCGCAGGGGCGAAGGCCTGCAGGCGGCGTTCAGGAGCATCTTCCCGATCGAAAGCCACTCCCGCAACGCGCGGCTCGAGTTCGTGAGCTATGCCCTGGGCGAGCCGCCCTTCGATGTGAAAGAGTGCCAGCAGCGGGGCCTTACCTACGCCGCGCCGCTGCGCGCCAAGGTGCGCCTCACCATCATGGACAAGGAAGCCTCCAAGCCCACGGTGAAAGAGGTGAAGGAGCAGGAAGTCTACATGGGCGAGATTCCGCTCATGACCACGACCGGCTCGTTCGTCATCAACGGCACCGAGCGCGTCATCGTGTCCCAGCTCCACCGCTCGCCGGGCGTGTTCTTCGAGCACGATCGCGGCAAGACGCACTCGTCCGGGAAGCTGCTCTTTTCGGCGCGCGTGATCCCCTACCGCGGCTCGTGGCTCGATTTCGAGTACGACCCGAAGGATTACCTCTACTTCCGCGTCGACCGGCGCCGCAAGATGCCGGTGACGATATTGCTGAAGGCGCTCGGGTATACGCCGGAACAAATTCTCGAGAAATTTTTCGAGTTCGACACCTTCCACATTGATCAGGATCGGATAGAGCTTGAACTGGTGCCCGAGCGCATGCGTGGCGAACTCGCACGTTTCGATATCTCCAAGGGCGGAAAGCTGATCGTCGCGAAGGACAAGCGCATTACCGTGAAGCATATTCGCGACATGGAAGCGGCAGGAATGAAACGTATTGAAGTCCCCGATGATTACATGCTTCAGCGCGTGATCGCGTTCAGCCTTGCCCAAAGCAAGGAGGGCAAGATTCTGGAGATAAGGGATTCACGTACGCTTCGCCGTCCGCGAGGACAGGATCGATGGGATGTGGTCGACGTTGATTCTGGTGAAATGGTCGCCGAAAACGTAGACGTGATCGCAAAAGCAAATGATGAAATTACTGAAGAGCTTCTGCGTAATTTGAAGGCAATGGGCGTGAGAAAGATTGTAACGCTGTATACAAATGATCTTGATCGCGGACCATACATATCGCAGACCCTGAGAAGCGATGAGACAGAAGATCAAATAGCGGCGCAGGTCGCAATCTATCGCATGATGCGTCCCGGCGAGCCGCCCACGGAAGACTCGGTGAAGGCGCTGTTCAACGGACTGTTCTTCTCCGAGGATCGCTACGATCTCTCGGCTGTGGGCCGCATGAAGTTCAACCGCCGCGTGGGGCGCGAGGCGCTCGAGGGCCCGGGCACGCTTTCGCGCGACGATATTGTCGACGTTATCAAGATCCTGGTCGAGCTGCGCAACGGCAAGGGCGAGATCGACGATATCGATCACCTCGGCAACCGGCGCGTGCGCTCGGTGGGCGAACTGGCGGAGAATCAGTTCCGCGCAGGTCTTGTGCGCGTCGAGCGGGCGGTCAAGGAACGGCTCTCGCAGGCCGAATCCGAGAATCTCATGCCGCATGATCTGATCAACGCCAAGCCGGTATCGGCCGCGATCCGCGAGTTCTTCGGGTCGAGCCAGCTCTCGCAGTTCATGGACCAGACCAATCCGCTGTCCGAGATCACGCACAAGCGGCGGGTCTCGGCGCTGGGGCCCGGGGGGCTCACGCGCGAGCGCGCCGGGTTCGAGGTGCGCGACGTGCATCCCACGCACTACGGCCGGGTGTGTCCGATCGAGACGCCGGAAGGCCCGAACATCGGGCTCATCAATTCGCTCGCGCTCTATGCGCGCACCAACCAATACGGCTTTCTCGAGACCCCGTACCGCAAGGTGAACGAGAGCAAGGTCGGCAACGACATCCATTTCCTGTCGGCGATCGAGGAAGGCCAGTACATGATCGCGCAGGCGAATGCCGCGCTCGACAAGGGAAACCGCTTCAGCGACGAGCTGGTGTCCTGCCGGCACCGCAACGAGTTCACGCTGTCCTCGCCCGATCGCATCGAGTACATGGACGTTGCGCCGGCGCAGGCGGTGTCGGTGGCGGCTTCGCTGATCCCGTTCCTCGAGCACGACGACGCGAACCGCGCCCTCATGGGATCGAACATGCAGCGTCAGGCGGTGCCCTGCCTGCGTGCCGAGAAGCCGCTGGTGGGCACCGGCCTCGAACGCACCGTGGCGGTGGATTCGGGTACCGCCGTGCAGGCACGCCGCGGCGGCGTCGTCGATTATGTGGACGCGGGCCGCATCGTCGTGCGCGTCAACGACGAGGAAACCTCCGCCGGCGAAGTGGGCGTCGACATCTACAACCTGGTCAAGTACCAGCGCTCGAACCAGAACACCAACATCAACCAGCGCCCGCTGGTGAAGGTGGGAGACGTCATTGCGAAAGGCGACGTCGTCGCAGACGGCGCCTCCACCGATCTCGGTGAGCTTGCGCTCGGCCAGAACATGCTGGTCGCGTTCATGCCCTGGAACGGCTACAACTTCGAGGATTCGATCCTCATCTCCGAGCGGGTGGTCGCCGACGAGCGCTTCACCTCGATCCACATCGAGGAACTGTCGGTGGTTGCGCGCGACACCAAGCTCGGACCCGAGGAGATCACACGCGACATCTCGAATCTTTCGGAGTCGCAGCTCGCGAGCCTCGACGAGTCCGGCATTATCTACATCGGCGCAGAAGTGGAGGCGGGCGACGTGCTGGTCGGGAAGGTGACGCCGAAAGGCGAAACCCAGCTTACGCCGGAAGAGAAACTGTTGCGGGCGATCTTCGGCGAGAAAGCCTCGGACGTGAAGGACACGAGCCTCCGCGTACCCTCGGGCATGTCCGGCACGGTGATCGACGTGCAGGTATTCACCCGCGAAGGCATCGAGCGCGACAAGCGCGCGCAACAGATCATCGACGACGAGCTGAAGCGCTACAAGAAAGACCTCGCCGACCAGCTGCGCATCGTCGAGGACGACACCTACAGCCGGCTCGAGCGCCTGCTGATCGGCAAGACCGCGAGCGGCGGACCGAAAAAGATGGGGCTCGCGAAGGGCACCAAGATCACGAAGTCCCACCTCGCGGAAGCGGAGCACCGCAGCCACTGGTTCGACGTGCGGCTCGCGAACGATGCCGTTGCGGCGCAGATGGAAAGCCTCAAGGAAAGCCTCGCGCAGACCAAGTCGCTTTTCGACAAGATGTTCGACGAGAAGAAGAAGAAGCTGACGCAGGGCGATGAATTGCCGCCGGGCGTCCAGAAAATGGTGAAGGTCTATCTCGCGGTGAAGCGCCGCCTGCAGCCCGGCGACAAGATGGCCGGCCGCCACGGGAACAAGGGCGTGATTTCGAAGATCGTACCGGTTGAGGACATGCCGCACATGGCCGACGGGACGACGGTGGATATCGTGTTGAATCCGCTGGGGGTTCCGTCACGCATGAACGTGGGCCAGATCCTCGAGACCCATCTCGGATGGGCGGCAAAGGGCCTCGGGCTCAAGATCGGAGAGATGGTCCGCGCACAAAAATCCGCTGCGGAAGTGAAGAAGTTTCTCGGCAAGATTTACAACGGCAGTGGCCGCACCGAGGATATCGATGCGCTGCGCGACGAGGAGACGCTCGAACTCGCGCGCAATCTCGAAAAGGGCGTGCCCTTCGCGACACCGGTGTTCGACGGAGCCACCGAGCACGAGATCAAGCGCATGCTCGAGCTTGCCGGTCTGCCGCGCTCGGGGCAGGTCACGCTCTACGACGGCCGCACCGGCGATCCGTTCGAGCGGCCGGTGACGGTGGGTTATATGCACATGCTGAAGCTGCACCATCTGGTCGACGACAAGATGCACGCGCGCTCGACCGGCCCGTACAGCCTGGTCACGCAGCAGCCGCTCGGCGGCAAGGCGCAGTTCGGCGGCCAGCGCTTCGGCGAGATGGAAGTCTGGGCGCTGGAAGCGTACGGCGCCTCGTATACGCTGCAGGAAATGCTCACGGTGAAGTCGGACGACACCGAAGGACGGCGCAAGGTGTACGAGTCGATCGTCAAGGGCGATCACCGCATCGAGGCCGGCATGCCGGAGTCGTTCAACGTGCTGGTCAAGGAGATCCGCTCGCTCGCGATCGACATCGACCTCGACCACAACCGCTATTGATCAGTGGAACGCGCGTTCTACCCAGGAGTTTGAAATGAAAGCATTGCTGGACCTATTCAAACAGGTAACGCAAGAAGAAGAATTCGACGCCATCAAGATCGGGCTGGCGTCGCCCGAAAAGATCCGCTCGTGGTCGTACGGCGAGGTGAAGAAGCCGGAGACGATCAACTACCGCACCTTCAAGCCGGAGCGGGACGGGCTGTTCTGCGCCAAGATCTTCGGGCCGGTCAAGGACTACGAATGCCTGTGCGGCAAGTACAAGCGGCTCAAGCACCGCGGCGTGATCTGCGAGAAGTGCGGCGTGGAAGTGACGCTGTCCAAGGTGCGGCGCGAGCGCATGGGCCACATCGAGCTCGCGAGCCCGGTCGCGCACATCTGGTTCCTGAAGTCGCTGCCCTCGCGCCTGGGCATGGTGCTCGATATGACGCTGCGCGACATCGAGCGCGTTCTGTATTTCGAGGCCTATGTCGTGATCGATCCGGGCATGACGCCGCTCAAGCGCTGCCAGCTGATGACCGAGGATGATTATCTCGCGAAGGTGGAGGAGTTTGGCGACGATTTCTCCGCGGCGATGGGCGCGGAGGGCGTGCGCGAGTTGCTGCGCAATCTAGATCTCAAAGATCAGATTGACACGCTGCGCACCGAGCTGGCGGCGACGAACTCCGATTCGAAGATCAAAAAAATCGCGAAGCGGCTCAAAGTGCTGGAGGCGTTCAACAAGTCCGGTATCAAGCCCGACTGGATGATCATGGAAGTGCTGCCGGTGCTGCCGCCGGAACTGCGGCCGCTGGTGCCGCTCGATGGCGGGCGGTTCGCGACATCCGACCTGAACGACCTCTACCGGCGCGTCATCAACCGCAACAACCGGTTGAAACGCCTGCTCGAGCTCAAGGCGCCTGAAATCATCGTGCGCAACGAGAAGCGCATGCTGCAGGAGGCGGTCGATTCGCTGCTCGACAACGGTCGCCGCGGCAAGGCGATGACGGGCGCGAACAAGCGGCCGCTGAAGTCGCTCGCCGACATGATCAAGGGCAAGGGCGGCCGCTTCCGCCAGAACCTGCTCGGCAAGCGCGTCGATTACTCGGGACGCTCGGTGATCGTGGTGGGGCCGCAGTTGAAGCTCCACCAGTGCGGGCTGCCGAAGAAGATGGCGCTCGAACTCTTCAAGCCGTTCATCTTCAACAAGCTCGAAGTGATGGGCCTTGCGACGACGATCAAGGCGGCGAAGCGCATGGTCGAGTCCGAGGAGCCGATCGTCTGGGACATCCTCGAAGAAGTGATACGCGAGCATCCGGTGCTGCTCAACCGCGCGCCGACGCTGCACCGTCTCGGCATCCAGGCCTTCGAGCCGGTGCTGATCGAGGGCAAGGCGATCCAGCTCCATCCGCTGGTGTGCGCGGCGTTCAACGCGGACTTCGACGGCGACCAGATGGCGGTGCACGTGCCGCTGTCGCTGGAAGCGCAGATGGAAGCGCGCACGCTGATGCTTTCTTCGAACAATATCCTCTCGCCGGCGAACGGCGAGCCGATCATCGTGCCCTCGCAGGACATCGTGCTCGGGCTCTACTACATCACGCGCGAGAAGGTCGGCGCACGCGGAGAGGGTTCGCGCTTCATCAACGTGGCGGAGGTGTCGCGCGCTTTCGACACCGGCCAGGTCGAGGTCAACGCCCGCATTCAGGTGCGCATCAAGGAGTTCGAAGTGGACGAGGTGGGCGAGCGGCGCGAGAAGGTGGCGCGCTACGAAACGACCGTTGGCCGTGCGCTGCTGTCCGAGATTCTGCCCGCGGGGCTGCCGTACGAACTCATCAACAAGCCGCTCAAGAAGAAGGAGATCTCTCGGCTCATCAACGCGTCGTTCCGCCGCTGCGGACTGCGCGAGACGGTGATCTTTGCCGATAAGCTGATGTACGCCGGGTTCACCAACGCGACCCGCGCCGGCCTGTCGATCGCGGTCGATGACATGCTGGTGCCCGCACAGAAGAACGAGCTGATTGCGGAAGCCGAGAAGGAAGTGCAGGAGATCGAGAAGCAGTACACCTCGGGGCTGGTCACGCAGGGCGAGCGCTACAACAAGGTGGTGGACATCTGGGGCCGCGCGGGCGACCTCGTTGCCAAGGCGATGATGGAGCAGCTCGGCGTCGAACGGGTGGAGGACTGGGATCCGAGGACCGGCGAGCGCGTGCCGCGCAAGGAGAAGGATGGCAAGCCGGTGATGCAGGAGTCGTTCAACTCCATCTACATGATGGCCGACTCGGGCGCCCGGGGATCCGCTGCGCAGATCCGGCAGCTCGCCGGCATGCGCGGTCTGATGGCGAAGCCCGACGGCTCGATCATCGAGACGCCGATCACGGCGAACTTCCGCGAAGGGCTGAACGTGCTGCAGTACTTCATCTCGACGCACGGCGCCCGCAAGGGTCTCGCCGACACCGCGCTCAAGACCGCGAACTCCGGCTACCTCACGCGCCGTCTGGTGGACGTGACGCAGGACCTGGTCGTCACGGAGGACGATTGCGGCACGAGCCAGGGCGTGTCGATGAAGGCGCTGATTGAAGGCGGCGAGGTGGTGGAATCGCTGCGCGAGCGCATTCTGGGGCGCGTGTGCGCCAACGATATCATCAATCCCGAGTCGAGCCAGGTGCTCTATCCCGCCAACACGCTACTGGACGAGGACGCGGTGGACGCGATCGAGGCCGCCGGGATCGACGAGATCAAGGTGCGCACCCCGCTCACGTGCGAAACGCGTTACGGGCTGTGCG
Organism: Betaproteobacteria bacterium; assembly: GCA_052389535.1. Lineage (GTDB taxonomy): Bacteria > Pseudomonadota > Gammaproteobacteria > Burkholderiales > SG8-41 > DSOT01. Next base: position 10,815 of record JBQTHU010000037.1, read on the forward strand.
CGAAGTGCTACGGGCGCGATCTCGGGCGCGGCACGCCAGTCAACGTCGGCGAGGCGGTGGGCGTCATCGCCGCGCAGTCGATCGGCGAGCCGGGCACGCAGCTCACCATGCGCACGTTCCACATCGGCGGCGCCGCATCGCGCACCGCGGTCGTGAGCCAGGTCGAGAGCAAGTCGAACGGTGTCATGCGCTACAGCGCCGGCATGCGCTACGTGACCAACTCGCGTGACGAGCTGGTCGCCATCTCGCGCAACGGCGAAGTGGTGATCCAGGACGAGAACGGCCGCGAGCGCGAGCGCCACAAGGTGCCTTACGGCGCGACGCTCATGGCCCGCGATGGCGAGGCGGTGCGTGCAGGCCAGGTGCTGGTGACCTGGGATCCCCACACCCGTCCGATCATCACCGAGTATGCCGGACGCATCAAGTTCGAGAACGTCGAGGAAGGCGTTACGGTGGCGCGGCAGGTCGACGAGGTGACCGGTCTTTCCACCCTTGTGGTGGTCGATCCCAAGCGCCGCGGCAGCGTGCAGGCGAAAGGGCTGCGCCCGCAGGTGAAGCTGCTCGATCCGCAGGGCCAGGAGATCAAGATCGCCGGCACCGATCAGCTCGTCAACATCACTTTCCAGATCGGCTCCATCATCACGGTGCGCGACGGTCAGGAAGTGGGCGTGGGCGAAGTGCTGGCGCGCATCCCGCAGGAGACGTCGAAGACCCGCGACATCACGGGCGGTCTGCCGCGCGTGGCCGAACTCTTCGAGGCGCGGTCTCCCAAGGACGCCGGCATGCTCGCCGAAGTGACCGGCACGGTCTCGTTCGGAAAGGACACCAAGGGCAAGCAGCGTCTCGTGATCACCGATCTCGACGGCGTGGCCCACGAATACCTGATCCCCAAGGACAAGCACGTGATGGCACACGACGGGCAGGTGGTGAACAAGGGCGAGATGATCGTCGACGGCCCGGCCGATCCGCACGACATCCTGCGGCTCCTGGGGGTCGAGGAGCTTGCGCGCTACATCTGCAACGAGGTGCAGGACGTCTACCGCCTGCAGGGCGTGAAGATCAACGACAAGCACATCGAAGTGATCGTGCGCCAGATGCTGCGCCGGGTGCAGATCGTCGATCCGGGCGACACGCGCTTCATCACCGGCGAACAGCTCGAGCGCGCCGAGGTGCTGGAGGAGAACGAACGCGTTTCGGTCGACGGCAAGAAGGCGGCAGTGTACGAATACATGCTGCTCGGCATCACCAAGGCCTCGCTTTCGACCGACTCGTTCATTTCGGCGGCGTCGTTCCAGGAGACGACCCGCGTGCTCACCGAGGCGGCCATCATGGGCAAGCGCGACGAGCTGCGCGGACTCAAGGAAAACGTCATCGTGGGCCGCCTCATACCGGCGGGAACCGGGCTGGCCTACCATCGCATCCGCCGCAAGCAGGCGGCTGGCACCGACCTGGGCGAAGCGCTCGAGCCGGCAACCGAAATTGCAGCGGAAACGCACGAGCAGGTTGCTTGACAGAGATTACGTAAGTTCATAGAATTCCCAGTCTTTTTAGCCGCTGACCGCATATCGTCCGGACAGCGGCGACAACGAACGGGATCAGGCAGGGACGGTGGCGACGCCGTCCCCGCTTTTTTGTGAACCGCGAACAGCGTGCCGGCCGTGGCCGTACGCCGTGCGCCGAGCCATCCGGAACCGATAGGAATCAGCGAGATACATGCCAACAGTCAATCAACTCGTGCGGGGCGCGCGCAGGTCGCCGCCGACCAAGAGCAAGGTGCCGGCGCTCGCGGGCAGCCCGCAGAAGCGCGGCGTGTGCACGCGCGTCTACACCACGACGCCGAAGAAACCCAACTCCGCGCTGCGCAAGGTCGCGAAAGTGCGGCTCACCAACGGCTTCGAAGTGATCGGTTACATCGGCGGCGAGGGCCATAACCTGCAGGAGCACTCGGTGGTGCTGATTCGCGGCGGGCGCGTGAAGGACCTGCCGGGCGTGCGCTACCACGTTGTGCGCGGCAGCCTCGACACCGCCGGTGTGAAGGACCGCAAGCAGGGGCGTTCGAAGTACGGCGCCAAGCGGCCGAAGGCTGCGTAACGCCGGATAAAAACAGACGAAGGATCGCAAGTCATGCCACGTCGCAGAGAAGTGCCGAAACGCCAGGTGCTGCCGGACCCCAAGTACACCAGCCAGGATGTTGCGAAGTTCATCAACGTCCTGATGACCCGCGGCAAGAAGTCGGTCGCGGAGCGCATTCTGTACGGCGCTTTGGAGAGCATCAAGAAAAAGAGCGGCAAAGACCCGCTCGAAGTCTTCACCCAGGCCGTCAACAACGTGAAGCCGATGGTGGAAGTGAAGAGCCGCCGCGTGGGCGGGGCCAATTACCAGGTGCCGGTCGAAGTCCGGCCCGTGCGGCGCATGGCATTGGCAATGCGCTGGCTTCGGGACGCAGCCCGCGGCCGCAACGAAAAATCGATGGGCGCGCGGCTTGCGAGCGAGCTGTCGGAGGCCGCGGAAGGCCGCGGCGGCGCGATGAAGAAGCGCGAGGAAGTGCACCGCATGGCGGAGGCGAACAAGGCCTTCGCCCATTACAGGTTCTAGCAAAGCAGGTTCTAGCAAAGGTTTTTGATGGCACGCAAGACTCCAATCGAACGCTACCGCAACATCGGCATCACGGCGCACATTGATGCCGGCAAGACCACGACCACCGAGCGCATCCTGTTCTACACCGGGGTGTCGCACAAGCTGGGCGAGGTCCACGACGGTACCGCGATCATGGACTGGATGGAGCAGGAGCAGGAGCGCGGCATCACCATCACGTCGGCGGCGACGACGTGCTTCTGGAAAGGGATGGAGTCGGGCTATCCCGAGCACCGCATCAACATCATCGACACGCCGGGCCACGTCGACTTCACCATTGAAGTGGAGCGCAGCCTGCGCGTGCTCGACGGTGCCTGCACCGTGCTGTGCGCGGTGGGCGGCGTGCAGCCGCAGACCGAGACCGTGTGGCGGCAGGGCAACAAGTACCACGTGCCGCGACTTTTCTTCGTCAACAAGATGGACCGCTCCGGCGCGGATTTCATGCGCGTCTACGACCAGATCAAGACGCGCCTCAAGGCGACGCCGGTCCCGATCCAGCTTCCCATCGGCGCCGAGGACAAGTTCGAAGGCGTGATCGACCTCGTCCGGATGAAAGCGATCTACTGGGACGAGAGCACCCAGGGCATGAAGTTCGAAGCCCGCGACATCCCGGCCGCCATGCTGGAGCTTTGCCAGGAATGGCGCGAGAAGATGGTCGAGTCCGCCGCCGAAGCCAACGAAGAGCTGATGAACAAGTATCTCGAGGGCGGCGAATTGTCCGAGGCCGAGATCAAGCAGGGCTTGCGCAGCCGCACCATCAACAACGAGATCTTCCCGATGCTGTGCGGGTCGGCCTTCAAGAACAAGGGCGTGCAGGCGATGCTGGATGCGGTGATCGACTATCTGCCGTCACCGGCTGACATCCCGCCCGTAAAAGGCGTCAAGGAGAACGGCGAGCCGGACGAGCGTCCGGCGGACGACGAAGCGCCGTTCTCGGGTCTCGCGTTCAAGATCATGACCGATCCGTTCGTAGGTCAGCTCATCTTCTTCCGCGTCTACTCCGGCGTCGTGCGTTCCGGCGACACCGTGTACAACCCGGTCAAGGCCCGCAAGGAGCGGGTGGGCCGGATCCTGCAGATGCACGCCAATACGCGCGAGGAAGTGAAGGAAGTGCGCGCGGGCGATATCGCGGCGGCCGTGGGGCTCAGGGAAGCGACCACCGGCGACACCCTGTGCGCGCCGGACAAGATCATCACGCTCGAGCGCATGGAGTTCCCCGAGCCGGTGATCCACGTCGCGGTCGAGCCCAAGACCAAGGCCGACCAGGAGAAGATGGGCATCGCGTTGAACCGGCTCGCGCAGGAGGACCCCTCCTTCCGCGTGCGCACCGACGAGGAGTCGGGCCAGACCATCATCTCGGGCATGGGCGAGCTGCATCTCGAGATCATCGTCGATCGCATGAAGCGCGAATTCGGCGTGGAAGCCAACGTCGGCGCCCCGCAGGTCGCCTATCGCGAGACGATCAAGAAGGTCTGCGACAAGGTCGAGGGCAAGTTCGTCAAGCAGACGGGCGGCCGCGGCCAGTACGGTCACGTGTGGCTCAGGGTCGAGCCCAACCCGGCAGGTTACGAGTTCGTGGACGCCATCAAGGGCGGGGCCGTGCCGCGCGAATACATCCCGGCGGTGCAGAAGGGCATCAACGACTCGCTGCCGAACGGCGTGCTCGCCGGCTTCCCGGTGGTCGATGTGAAGGTCACCCTGTTCGACGGCTCCTATCACGAAGTCGATTCGAACGAGAACGCGTTCAAGATGGCGGGCTCCTTCGCGTTCAAGGAAGGCCTGCGCCGCGCGAGCCCGACGCTGCTCGAGCCGATCATGGCGGTCGAGGTCGAGACGCCGGAAGACTTCATGGGCAACGTCGTGGGCGATTTGAGTTCGCGCCGCGGCACGATACAGGGCATGGATGAAATGCCGGGCGGCGGCAAGGTGGTGCGCGCCGAAGTGCCGCTCGCGGAGATGTTCGGGTATTCGACGACGCTGCGTTCGCTCACGCAGGGCCGAGCGACCTACACCATGGAATTCAAGCATTACGCCGAAGCGCCGAAAAACGTCGCCGAAGCGATCATCAACAAGAAGTAAGCCGCACCGAGGGACAGATCATGGCGAAGAGTAAATTTGAGCGGACGAAGCCGCACGTGAACGTAGGGACGATTGGACACGTGGATCACGGCAAGACGACGCTGACGGCGGCGATGACGATGATTCTGTCGAAGAAGTATGGTGGGGAGGCGAGGAGCTACGACCAGATTGACT
>JBQTHU010000038.1:0-1605 GCA_052389535.1 Betaproteobacteria bacterium
TCGGGCTGCATCGCGCAGTCGAGCGCGAAATCCTCGCCGCCGATGTTCATCGCCGCCACCCGCGGGCTCGCGCGCGGGATCGCGTCGATGCGGGTGAACGCGTCCGCTGTTTCGATCATCGTGATGAACCGGGTGTGGCCGACCGTCATCCCGCGCTTTTCCTCGAGATCGGTGACGAGTTCGTCCAGCAGCCTGACGTGGGAGGCGCTGTCGATCTTGGTGCAGGCGATGCCGTTGACGTCGGGCAGGATCGAATGCTCGAGATCGCGCACCGCCAGCGCGAGCGGCTGGTTGATGCGCACCACCACGTCCGCACCGCCGCGCCGCACGCGGGCGGCGTTCTTCTCCACCAGCTTGCGCGCGTTCGCCTTCTCGGCCGGCGGCACGCTGTCCTCGAGGTCGAGCTGGATCACGTCCGCACCGCGGGTGTGTGCCTTGTCGACGAACCTTTCCACGTTGACCGGCACGTAGAGCAGCGAACGCCACACGGGTAACTCTCGGGACATCGGTTTCTCCTTGGGTGTTGTCGCGGCGGAGCAGATTACTCCGCGGACGAGGCCGCCTTGCTGCGCTGTGCGCCCGCGTAGATTACATCGTGCGCCGCGAGCCGCGCCAGTTCCTCGCCGCCTATTCCGAGCCCGGCGAGGATTTCATGATTGTGCTGCCCGAGTCCGGGCGCCGGCATGCGGATGCCGCCCGGCGTGGCCGAAAGCGGCGGCACGACGCTGTGCATCGGGATCGTCCCCATCTCCTCGTCAGGATAGTCCACCACCATTTCGCGCGCGTGCACGTGCGGGTCGGCCATGATCTGCGCGATGTCGTAGATCGGCCCCACGGTCACTTCGTGCTCGTCGAAAAACGCGAGATTTTCGGCGAGCGTCATGCGACCGATGAACTCGCCGATGAGGGCGTCCAGCTCCGCCGCATTCTTTACCCGTTCGGCATTGATGCGGTAGCGCGGATTGTCGATCAGGTCGGGGCGCCCGATGACGCGAAACAGCCGTTCGGTCATCGCCTGCGTGGAGGCCGACATGCACACCCACTTGCCGTCTTTCGTGCGGTAAGCGTTGCGTGGCGCCGCGGTCGTCGAGCGGCTGCCCGTGCGCGCCCGCAATTTTCCGCTGGCGCGATAGCTCGCTGCCTGCGGGCCCATGAAGGAGAAGAGCGGCTCGAGCAGCGAGAGATCTATCACCTGCCCGGGCCCGCCGCGCATCTCGACGTGCCGGAGTGCCAGCAGCGCGGCATACGCGCCGTAGGTCCCCGCCGTGCAGTCGGCGAGCTGCATCGGCGGCAGCACCGGTTCGCGATCCTCGAAGCCGTTGAGCGCCGCGAAGCCGGACATGCCCTCGGCCAGCGTCCCGAAGCCCGGCTTGTGGCGGTAGGGACCGGTCTGGCCCCATCCGGTGACGCGCACGATGACGAGCTTCGGGTTGCGCGCGTGCAGCACCTCGGGCGCAAGCCCCATTTTCTCCAGCGTGCCGGGACGGAAGTTCTCGATGAAGACCTGCGCGGTTTCGGCAAGGCGCAGCAGCAGTTCCTTCGCTTCCGCTTTCCGCAGGTTCAAGCACACGCTTTTCTTGTTTCGGGCGTAGACCTTCCAGTTGG
>JBQTHU010000039.1:0-22523 GCA_052389535.1 Betaproteobacteria bacterium
ACTTAAGAGTAAATCCAGCTAAAGAAAGACGAAGCGGCACGTAAGTAACGTTAGCGTCTGGAAAAGATTTAAGCCTATCGCCGCAAATAAATTGCCTAATCCCTTGCCTGGCGCCAGGCATCGGAGATTCGGGCGTACGTCAAAGCACAGCTCGAGCATCGCAAGACGACGGCCGGCATCGAAGCAATGACTATCTGGGAACACTGGGCCGCATGGGCACTAGCGGAAGCCGACCGCATCGATCCGCTGCTCAAAGATGCGATTCAAGAAACGGCGAGGTAGACTAAACTATGCGCCGCGGAAACGCAGCAGGCCCGCGCAGAGCTCGTAGGAATAGTTTTCGAACGAATTAGTGGACTAACAACTCGTCAAGGCGCGGGGGCTCTTTTATCTCTTGACGTACAAAACGCACTACGGCTTCAGGAGGCTTGCGAACCCAATTAGGCGAGTACACAAAACTTACCGCGTCGGCAACTCGAATAGTTCCAAGATCTTTGTCCCGGCAGCAATCCCCATACAACCTGTCGCCAAGGGCACAGCCGCAGTACTCATCGTTCCTTAGCTCCAATACCCTTTCGTATGGATGATGGGCGCGGCACAGCGGAACTGATGCCATCAAAATCCAACAAGTCGCAGAGATCGGAGACAACATCTATCGGCCTATGCTGGATGGCCCTTGGGGAAGGGGACGATGCCCGCGATGTGCTTACCGAAGCGATAAATTGGTGGAAGCGGCAACTGGACGCAATAGATCGTGAGGTAGCCTTGAGGCGCCCTGCTTTTGATAAGCAGAAAGCTTGACCGCTTCTGACGTGGCGTTCTTGCACACGTAAAGCTTCACTTCAACGATTATCCAAGTTTCCGTGCTATGTCCGTGACGTTGGGGTGCGTATAGCGCTTCAGCGTATTGAGCGTTTTGTGTCCGGTCATCGTGGCGACCTCCATCGCCGACAGGCCCTTTTCGAAGAGCTTGGAGGTCGCCTCATGGCGCAGGTCATGTAGACGCAGATCCTTAAGGCCGAGTTTTTTCCGCACGCGCAGCACGGCCGCCGAGAGCGTTCTCGCGGTGACGCCGAACCAGGGCAACGTGTCATCCTTCGGTTTAAGCGACTTCAGAATCTTGATCGCGCGAGTCGAGAGCGCGACACGGCGCGTGCCGCCTTTAAGCCCGCCGTGCAGCATGCCGTCGCGCCCGACCTCGACCCAACGCCCGGTAAAGCTCGTTCCGGCGGGCGTGATCGAGGCAACCTCGCCGCCGCGCAGGCTCGTTTCGATCGCGAACGCGAGCGCGAGCTTGCAGCGCCGCGCCGCATCGCGCTGCGTTGCCGTGCAGTTCCTGGACTCGGGCATGACGGCTGCAAGAAATGTTCGCAGGCTGACCGTGCCCTTCAGGCGCACGTTGCGCGGCTTGGCCCACGCCGGCGGGCGTTTGACATGCTTCATTGGATTATCCAGGTCGCGCATGCCCCACGAGAAGCGCGCGGCTTCATAGACCTGGCTGATGACGTTCAGCTCGTGCCGGACGGTTGCAAAGGCTTTGCCGCTCGCCAATCGCTGGTCGCGGTATTTTTCGAGATCGCCCGGCACGATCTGATGCAGCATCTTTGCGGCGAGCGGATGTTCGAGCCAGCGTGCGATGCGATACCTTTCCTGCTCGGCGCTCGCCTTATGGATTGTCTTTTCGTCGCGGTAGCGCTCCAGCGCTTGGCGCAACGTCAGCGATCTTGCTTCAGGACTGGCGAGAAACAGCACGCGCTTGCCGGCATCGACGTCGCTTTCGATGCGCCGCGCCCACTTCTCCGCTTCCTGGCGGGATTCGAACGTCTTGGTGATCAAATCGGGCAGATCTGCCCGACGAACGCGAACCCGGTATTGCGCCGGTCCTCTCTTCTCGATTGTTGCCAATTTGGGACCTCTCCCCAGCAAGTAACTGTCCCAAATTGTCCCAAAAAATGATTTCTGTTTCCACCTATTCTGTTTCCACCTATTTATCATAAGCTACTGATTTATAATGGAGGCGGGGGTCGGAATCGAACCGGCGTCCACGGCTTTGCAGGCCGCTGCATGACCACTCTGCCACCCCGCCCGCTGAAACTAAATGGGGAAAACGAACCGCCGTGCGGGCGACACGAGCGCCGGCACGGTTGCACGTTTTCCCCGCGATCCTGGAGCGGGAAACGAGTCTCGAACTCGCGACCTCAACCTTGGCAAGGTTGCGCTCTACCAACTGAGCTATTCCCGCGTAATTTCCGAAGATTATAAAAGACCCCCGCGGACCGATCAACCCGACTGCCCGCCCCTCCAGGCGCGGGGAAGCGCGACTTTGAGGTAATACGCCATCGAAATGAGGGTCAGCACGGCGGCGATATAAATGAGCCATGTGCCCACACGGTGGGGATCGAGGCTTCCCACGCGATCGTGGTAGAGCAGCAGCGGAATGGCAACCATCTGCGATGCGGTCTTGAACTTCCCGAGGAATGACACCGCCACGCTGCGCGCCTGTCCGATCTTGGCCATCCACTCGCGAAGCGCCGAGATCGTGATCTCGCGGCCGATGATGATGAGCGCGATGATCGCATCGACGCGCTCGAGTTGAACGAGGGTGATGAGGGCTGCCGCAACCATGAGCTTGTCGGCGACGGGATCGAGAAACTCGCCGAAGGCCGAAGTCTGATTGAGCTTGCGCGCGAGCCAGCCATCCAGCCAGTCCGTCACGGCAGCGGCGGTGAAGATCACCGTTGCGACGAGGTTCTGATTGGGTGCGGATACCCAGCTCTTCTCGAAATAGAAAATTCCGACGAACAGCGGGATCAGCAGGATCCTGAGCCAAGTGAGCAGATTGGGAATGTTGAAGGGCATGCCAGTTTGCGTCTTAGTGCAGTTCCCGGTGGATCTTCTCAGCGAGGCTGCGACCGATGCCTTCGACCTGCGCCATATCGTCCACGCTCGCCGCCATCAGCCCCTTCAGCCCGCCGAACCGGGTCAGCAGGCGCTGACGGCGCTTGCTGCCCACTCCGGCGATTTCCTCGAGTGGCGAGCGGGTCCGCGCCTTTCCGCGCCGGGCCCGATGGCCCTCGATCGCAAAACGGTGCGCCTCGTCTCGGATCTGTTGCACGAGATGCAGCGCCGGGTTGTCGCGACCGAGCACAAGCGGCTCGTCCCGTCCGGCGACGAGCAGCTGTTCCCGTCCCGGCTTGCGTTCTTCGCCCTTCGCGACCGCGACCAGCATGACGTCGTTCAGCCCGAGCTCGGCACAGACTTGCCGCGCGACCGCGAGCTGTCCCTTGCCGCCATCGATCAACACCAGATCCGGCATCTTGCCCTCGCCTGCGACGACGCGCCGGTAGCGTCGCGTGAGCGTCTGCCGCATCGCTTCGTAATCGTCCCCCGGCGCCACATCCTCGATGTTGTAGCGCCGGTACTCGCCAGTCTGCATGCCGCCATGGTCGTAGACGACGCACGCGGCGACTGTCGCCTCCCCCATGGTGTGGCTGATATCGAAGCACTCGATACGGTGACTGGTTTCCGGCATGCCGAGCGTCTGCTGAAGGGCTGAAAGGCGCGTCTGCTGCGTAGCCTGAAGTCCGAGGGTTTGCGCCGCGCCGAGCTGCGCGTTCTTGATTGCCATCTCAAGCCACGCTCGCCGCATCCCCACCGGCTGCGGAGTGATCTGCACCTTCCGGCCCGCCTGCTCGCTCAGTATTGCTTCGAAAGCGCTGGCATCGATGGCACCGCCCACCACCACCTGCGACGGAAGGGCCTGATGCGAGTAGTGCTGGGCGAGGAATGCCTCGATCACCTCTTCGTCGCTGGATCCCTCGGCATTGCTGGGATAGAAGTTCTTGTCGCCCAGGTGCCGCCCGCCTCGCACCATGACCAGATTAACGCAGGTCACGCCTGCCGTGCGCCCGCACGCGATAATATCCGCATCACCGCCCGATTCGCCGCTGACGAATTGCTTTTCCCGGACTTTTCTGAGAGCCGCGATCTGGTCCCGGTAGAGCGCCGCCTCTTCATAGCGCAGCGCCTCGGCAGCGGCGTTCATGCGGGCTATCAGGCGCTCCACCACCTCGTCATCCCTGCCCTTGAGGAACAGTTCGGCGCTGCGCACATCCTCGCCGTAGTCCTCCCGCGTCACCAGGTCCACGCATGGCGCCGTGCAGCGTCTGATCTGGTGCAGCAGGCACGGACGGGACCGATTCGCATAGACGGTATCCTCGCAGGTCCGAAGTCGAAACACCTTCTGCAGCAACTGGATGCTCTCGCGCACCGCGCCGGCGTTGGGAAAAGGGCCGAAATATCGGTTGTGCCGGTCGAGACTCCCGCGATGAAACCCGAGGCGGGGGAAATCATGTGCGGTAAAGACCAGATAGGGATAGGACTTGTCATCCCTGAAGAGGACGTTGTAGCGAGGGCTCAGCGTCTTGATCAGATTGCTCTCGAGCAGCAACGCCTCTCCTTCCGAGCGCGTCACCGTTACCTCGATATCCGCCACACGCGAAACCATGACCTCGGTCCGCGGCGCAAGCCCGCCGCGCTTCTGAAAGTAGGAGGCAACCCGCTTCCTGAGATTCGCCGCCTTGCCCACGTAGAGCACTTCCCCGTTCTCCCCGAGCATGCGGTAGACGCCGGGCAGCGGTGGCAGGCCGGCCACGATTTCCGTAGGAGCGGGCATGAGAGTTCGGATAGATTCCCGGGCGCTCAGCAGGATCCGGCGCGAGCCACGACGATCATGTTCTCTCCAGGTGCTTCGCAATATCCGCGAATATCCGGCGGAACATCTCCGCTGTGAGCCGACGGGTCTGCGTATTATAGCGGCTGCAGTGATAGCTATCGAAAAGCACGTGACCGCCCGGCAGCCGATGCTGCGTGCCATGACCGAATGGATGCCGTGCGCGAGGCGCTTCCTCCGCCAGCAGCACTGCATCGTGTGCAATGCGGCCCAGCGCGAGGATCGCCGAGCGTTGCGGCAAGACGCACAATTCCCGCTTCAGAAACTGGTTGCAGCGTTTGACCTCTTCCGGAGTGGGCCTGTTTTGAGGTGGCAGGCACTTGACGGCGTTGGTAATGAAGCAATCGCTCAGTTCCAGCCCGTCATTCACTGCACGCGAGCTTGGCCCATTGGCATAGCCGAAACGGTGCAGCGTCTCGTAGAGCAGGATGCCGGCATGATCACCGGTGAAGGGGCGCCCGGTACGGTTTGCGCCGTGCATCCCGGGTGCAAGCCCTACGATAGCCAGTCTCGCCTGTCTTTCGCCGAAGGCGGCAACCGGCCGGGCATGGTAGTCCGGAAATCGCCGCCGGACCTGTGCCAGATGATCCGCGAGCCGCCGGCACCGTGTGCAATGCTGCGGACAGGTATCCTGTCCCACGCTGTGTATTTTAGTACGCATGGTCAGCGCCTGTGCTGCCGCGCCCTCGGCCATAGCTTGATCACGGCCTTGTGCGGAATCCTGGCGGCCGTAACCTCCGGCTGCAGCGTGACATGGTCGATGCCGAAACGCTCGTGAAGGAGCTGGCGCGTAGAGGCGAGTATTTGCGGCCAGTCTTCGAGCTTCTCGATCTCTACGTGTGCTGAGAGCGATACGCTGTCCGGCGTAATGCCCCAAACGTGCAGGTCGTGGACCGAGTGTACGCCGGGGATGGCTGCAAGCGCGTTGCCGATTTCACTGAAGCCTATCGCGGCGGGAACACCCTCCATCAGGACGTGCAGGGTATCGCGCAGAAGCCTCAGCGTAGTGGTAAGGATCAGTCCTGCAATGACGAGCGAGAGAATGGGATCGATCAGCTGCCACCCGGTGACGTATATCACAGCCCCCGCGATAAGCGCGGCAAGCGAACTCACGAGATCGCTCAGGACATGCACCAGCGCAGCCCGGACATTGAGGTTGTGCGCGCTGCGGCTCAGCGCATAGGCGACCGCCGCGTTGATGAGCAGGCCGATGGACGCGATCACGATCACGCCGGCAGCCATTACGGTGCGCGGCTCGATAAGCCGCTGTACCGCCTCCACCACCAGCAGCACGATGACGGGCAGCATCAGCAGCCCGTTGAGCATCGCGCCGATCACTTCTGCGCGCGCCCATCCGTAGGAATGACGCTCGCCGGCCGGGCGGCGTGCGACCCAGGCCGCCGCCGCCGCGATCCCCAGCGCCAGTGCATCCGAGAACATGTGGCCCGCATCGCTGATCAGCGCCAGCGACTGGGACCATATGCCCCCGGCAAGTTCGACGCCCGCATAGACCGCCGTGATGGTCAGCGCGGCTGCGAATGCCGGCCTGCGCGCATGGCGATGGACGTGTGCCGCCATTCCGTCAGGGATCGAGCGCGAGGTTCCCGCTTTCGAGGCCGACGCCGGATAACGCATGGAGCGCCGTCGCGTAGCGCCCATCCTCGCGCAATTTGATCATGTCCTCGAATACGCGCCTGCCGTGCATGCGAGCGAGCCGCACCAACGCCACAGCGGGCATCGTGTAGTGCAGACCTGCCAGGATCTCGTCCGCCGCCTGCGGGTCGTTGCACGCCAGCACCATGTCGCAGCCCGCCCCGAGCGCTGCCCCGGCGCGCTGCGCCATGCCGCCAGCGCCGCTTGCGCCTTCCATGCTCAAGTCATCGCTGAACACCACGCCGTCGAATCCCAGGCGGCCCCGCAGCACCTTTTTCAGCCAGACCGCTGAGAACCCCGCTGGTTGCGAATCGACCTGCGTATAGAGAACGTGCGCCGGCATGACGCCGTTGAGACCCGCGCCGATCAACCGCCGGAACGGCACAAGGTCCAGCGCTTCAATTGTGTCGTAGGGCCGATCATCGATCGGAAGCGCGTGGTGCGAGTCCGCGATGACGTGACCATGTCCTGGAAAGTGTTTGCCCACGGCCGGCATGCCGGCCTCGCGCAGGCCATGAATGAGCGCGCCCGCGAGTTCGGCTATCGCGTGCGGATCCGCATGAAACGCGCGATCGCCGATGACGCTGCTCGCACCGCTGTCCACGTCCAGCACCGGGGTGAAACTCAGATCGATGCCATGGACAAGCAGCTCGGCGGCGAGCACGAAACCGACTTCGGTGGCCGTGCGCCTTGCCTCGGCAGGATGTGTATCCCATAGCCTGCCGAGCTGACGCATCGGAGGAACTGCGGTAAATCCCGACCGGAAACGCTGCACCCTTCCGCCTTCGTGATCCACGGCGATGATCAATGCGGGCGTGCGCATGCGGTGGATGTCGGTCGTCAGCTCCCGCAACTGCCCGCAATTTTCGAAGTTACGCGCAAAGAGGATAACTCCTCCGGTTAGCGGATGCAGCAGGCGACGTCGCTCGTCGTCGGTGATAACGCAGCCAGCCAGATCCACCATGACGGGACCCAAAGGCATCGTTCGCGCGTTCACGCTGCCTCCAGTACGACGCAGGCGCAAGCGATGCTGGTCTCGTCGCTGATCGTAAGATGGTGACTTACGATCCCGCGCGTGGCGAGCAGCTTGTCCAGAGCGGTATCGAAGGTGAACCCCGGCTTCCCCGCTCGATTCTGCACCACGCTCATGCATTGAAGGGTGACGGGATAGCGGAAACCGGTGCCCATGGCCTTGGAAAAGGCTTCCTTGGCCGCGAAACGGTTGGCGACGAAGAGCACCGGCCGTACGGTCTTGAGATAGCCTGGCCACTCGAGCGGCGTAAGCACGCGCCGCGCGAAGCGTTCCCCGTACTTCTCGAGCAGGCGGGCCACCCGGTGGGGCTCGACGACATCTATGCCTATGCCGTAGATCACCTTGCAGACTGAATCAGTCGCTTCATTTCTCGCACGGCGGAAGCCAATCCCACCATGACGGCATGAGCCACGATGGCATGACCGATATTGAGCTCCTCCACCTCGGGAACAGCGGCGACGGCGATGACGTTATGGTAGTTGAGTCCATGGCCGGCGTTGACATGCAGCCCTTTCTGAGCCGCATAGCCGGCAGCCGCGCGAATCTTGTTCAATTCAGCAGCCTGCTCCTGTGGCGTCTGCGCATCCGCGTACCCCCCGGTATGCAGTTCGACTACAGGCGCCCCGGTTTCCCGCGCCGCATCGATCTGCGCCGTATCAGGGTCGACAAAAAGGCAAACGCGAATGCCTGCATCCTTGAGCGTTCTAACGGCGGCACGCACGCGCTGAATATTGCGGACGACGTCGAGACCACCTTCGGTAGTCAGTTCGGCGCGCTTCTCGGGCACCAGACAAATATCACCGGGGCGCACCCGGCACGCAAACTCGATCATCGGGTCGGTGACTGCGGATTCGAGATTCATCCTCGTCTTCAGCACCTGCCGCAGGATCTTCACATCGTCGTCCTGAATGTGCCGCCGGTCCTCCCTCAGGTGCAGGGTGATGTAGTCCGCACCGGCCGTTTCTGCTGCGAGCGCCGCCTCGACAGGACTCGGATAACGGGTTACGCGCGCCTGGCGCAGCGTCGCGACGTGATCGATGTTGTAGCCGAGCAGAGTCATATCGCACGCAGGTCACGCAGCAGCTGCCGCGTATGGAGCGTCCTGTCTCCGAGGTAATGACTGATCAGGGTCCGCATCAGCGCCTTGCTCTGCTGCAGCGTGGCCGAGTTCGTGTAGTTGTCAGACTGCATGTCGATGAGCGTCTGACCGATCAATTCTACCCCGTTTGCACTGTCGTCGCCCCCTCGGGGGACTGGCCCGCGGTCGGGAACGTAGGTGTATCTTTCTTCCGCGGCAATGGGCGCCCCGGTTGTAATATCGCGGTCCAGTATGACGCCATATCCGAGCTCGCGCAGCAGATGTTTCTCGAAGCGCCTGAGAGTCGCCGCGGAGTCCTCCCCGCGCGAGAGCGCCCGCAGCGTCTCCCGGTATATCGCGAACAGCGGCTCGTGCGGATCATCCCGCGCGAGGAACCGCAGCAGCAGCTCGTTCAGGTAGAAGCCGCAGATCAGGGACAGCCCCTTGAGCGGCGCGTAACTGTCATTCCACTCCGCCTTGTGCAGGGCGGGCAGCTCGCCACGGCCCCACCAGGTGAGCAGCAGCGGCTGGAACGAGAGCAGGACGCCGCGCAATGCCGACCTCGGGCGCCGGGCACCCCGTGCGACCAGCGCGACCCTGCCCCTGTCGCGAGTAAACGCCTCTATGACGAGGCTCGTCTCGCGGAACGGATAGCTGTGCAGAACGAATGCAGGCTGATCGCTTTGCCGGGATCGTTGCCCGCTCATGGCGCCGCGCCTCCGGAGTCCTCACCCTTCATCGTAGCCGAGGCGGCTCAGCGCCCGCTCGTCTTCGGCCCAGCCGGTCTTGACCTTTACCCACACTTCGAGAAAGACCTTGCCTCCGAAGAGACGCTCCATGTCCCTGCGGGCGCGCGTGGCAATCGATTTCAGCCGCTCGCCTTTCTTGCCGATCACGATGGGCTTCTGGCTTTCCCGCTCCACGATGATGTCGGCGTAGATGCGACGCAAGCCGCCGACCGTCTCGAATCTCGCGACTTCGACCGCGGTGGCGTAAGGCAGCTCGTCACCGAGCGTTCGAAAGAGCTTTTCCCGGATCAATTCCGCAGCAAGGAAGCGCTCGCTGGAACGCGTAATCTCATCTTCGTCGAAGAGGCGCGGCCCCTCAGGCAAGAGGCGCGTGATGGCGGTCACCAGTTCCTCCATGCCTGAGCCCTTCAGAGCGGAGACGGGAACGATGGCAGTGGGCCGGAGGCGTTCGTCCACCTGGCGCATGCAGGGAAGCAATTCACCTTTGGCTCGCACGCGGTCGATCTTGTTGATGACGATCACGACCGGCACGCCGGCGGGCAGTGCCGCGCGCAGACGTTCCTCGCTCCGCTGGAGCTTCAACGCTTCGGTCACCAGCACGATCGCATGAACGTCCTGCACTCCCCCGAGCACGCAGCGGTTCATGAGGCGGCTCAATGCGGTGTCGCGCGCCGCCTGGAATCCGGGCGTATCGACGAAAACGAGCTGCGCGCCGGGGCGTGTCAGTATCCCGATGATATTGCGCCGCGTGGTTTGCGGTCTGCGCGAGGTGATACTGACCTTCTGTCCGATGAGCCGGTTGAGCAGCGTGGATTTACCGACGTTGGGGCGGCCTACGATGGCGATGTACCCCGCTCGGTGAGAGGCTTCGCTCATGCCCGCGTGGCAAGTTCGAGGGCATGCCGCGCGGCATTCTGTTCGGCGCTGCGGCGGCTGTTCCCTTCTCCGGTGGACCGGATGCCGAGCTCGGGAATGACGCATTCGACCTGGAACACGTGCCGATGCGCCTCCCCGTGCGTCGCAACCACCGCATACTGCGGCAAGCCGAGGCGACGGCTTTGGAGGTACTCTTGGAGCCGGGTTTTCGGGTCCTTCGCTACGTTCTGGGGTGTGAGGTTTGCCAGAGGTTCGGCGAGCAGGCAGCGCACGACGGAAACGGCGGCATCGAACCCGCCATCCAGAAAAACGGCCCCCACCACCGCCTCTACAGCGTCGGCCAGTATGGAGGGGCGCTCCATTCCACCGCTGCGCAGTTCTCCCTCGCCGAGCCGGATATGCTCGCTCAAACCGCACCGTTGCGCGGCTGCGGACAGCGACTGGTGATTGACCAGGCTGGCACGCAGGCGCGAAAGGTCGCCCTCGGTCAGGTTGGGAAATTTGTGGAACAGCTCGAGTGCGACCGCGCAGTTGAGAACACTGTCCCCGAGGTACTCCAGACGTTCGTTGTGCAGCGCGCCGTGGCTGCGGTGCGTAAGCGCCAGGCGCAGCAGCCCGGAGTCATTGAAGCGATGGCCGATTCGGAGTGCGAAGTCCTCGGCGGTCATTACCGGCGCTATCCGCCTTCCGCCATCATTTGTCCGAACTGGCGTTGAAATCCATCAGCGCGCTCAGATTGCCTACCAGCGGCACCTTGACCGAATACTCCACCGAGAGGATCACTCTGTCCCCGTCCTTGGTGATCTCCAGGTCCTTCGCGCTGATCGCGGTGATGTTTTCGACCACCGCCCGGCGATCGAAGGCGTTTTCCACCGCCCGGCGATCCGTCGCGCTCAACTCGTTCGCCACCAGTTTGATCTGCTTCTTGATCGTGTAGTACTCCATGTAGGGCGGCGCGATCTTGAATCCCAGCAAGGCGATGAACACCAAAATAACGGCCGTCACCAGGAAGCCCGTCATCGTTATCCCGTGCTGCTTGGTCATACTGTCCCCCCTCGTTCAGTTTATCGACTGACCAATACGCTTGAAATCGTCGAAATTCCACCAGATCAGAAACGCCTTGCCAACTATATGATCCTCCGGCACGAAGCCCCAGTAGCGGCTGTCGCTGCTGCTGTCGCGGTTGTCGCCCATAAGAAAATAATGCCCCGGCGGCACTGTACAGGTCAAACCGTTGTCATTGTAAGTGCAATTGTCACGCCCGGGAAAAGACTTTACGCCGCTCAGCTGCACCGTCGGCGCTTCGGGCTGTATCAGAATGGTGTGCTGGTGTCCGCCGAGCACCTCGGAAAAACGCAGCGCCGAGACGAAATTGAGTCCGGACTCGACGTAGTTATACTCGCCGGCCGGGGTAACCTTCACCTCCTGCGCATTGATCCAGAGACGCTTGTTCCGGTAGACGACCTTGTCGCCCGGCAGGCCCACGACCCGCTTGATGTAGTCCAGCGACGGATTCTCCGGATAACGGAATACCATGATTTCGCCGCGCTGGGGCGTATTCACATCGGCCAGCTTGACGTTGACGATGGGCAGCCGGATGCCGTAGGTAAACTTGTTCACAAGGATGAAATCACCCACCAGCAGCGTGGGCAGCATGGACCCCGAAGGAATCTTGAAGGGCTCGACCAGAAAGGAGCGCAGCAGGAATACGATAAGGATGACCGGAAAGAAACTCTTCGGATATTCGATCCACCACGGCTCCTGCTGTCCCGGCGCGCGGCGCTGCCTCAGCACAAGCTGGTCGAGCAGCCAGACCGCCCCGGTCGCGACCAGCAGTACGAACATGATGAGAGCAAAGTTCACTTCGTGTCCTCGTGTCCGTGGTGGCGGAGCATTGCACGCCGCCCCTCAGGATCGCCCACCCGGGGTGCATGACCACGATCCGGATCGATTGCTATTTCTCCACTTGCAGTATGGCGAGGAACGCCTCCTGCGGGATTTCCACGCTGCCTACCTGCTTCATCCGTTTTTTCCCGGCCTTCTGTTTTTCCAGAAGCTTCTTCTTGCGGGTGATGTCCCCGCCGTAGCATTTCGCCAGCACGTTCTTGCGCAGCGCCTTGATGGTCTCGCGGGCTATGATGTGCGAGCCGATCGCCGCCTGCACCGCGATATCGAACATCTGCCTCGGGATCAGCTCGCGCATTCTCGAGGCGAGCTCACGTCCGCGGTACTGCGCGTTGTCGCGATGGACGATGAGTGAAAGCGCGTCCACTCGCTCGCCGTTGATCAGGATATCGAGCTTGACCAGATCGCCGGCGCGATACTCAAGAAAATCGTAGTCGAGGGAGGCATAGCCGCGCGAGACGGACTTCAGCCGGTCGAAGAAGTCCATCACGACCTCGTTGAGCGGCAACTCGTAGGTCAGCATCACCTGACGTCCAAGGTACTGCATGTTGCGCTGGATCCCGCGCTTCTGGGTGCACAGCGTGATGACGGCCCCGACGTAGTCCTTCGGCACCAGTATCGAAGCGGTAATGACGGGCTCCCGGGTTTCTTCGATCTGAGAGGCGTCCGGAAGCCGCGAAGGATTTTCGATTTCCGACACCGAGCCGTCGCGCAGAGCCACCTGGTACACCACGGTCGGCGCCGTGGTGATGAGCGCCATGTTGTACTCGCGCTCGAGCCGCTCCTGTACGATATCCAGATGGAGCAGGCCCAGAAACCCGCAGCGGAACCCGAACCCGAGCGCCTGGGAGGACTCGGGTTCGTATCTGAGCGATGCATCATTGAGCTGGAGCTTCTGCAATGCATCGCGCAATGCATCGTACTCGTTGGCGTCGACCGGATACAGGCCCGCGAACACCTGCGGCTTGATTTCCTTGAAGCCCGGCAGCGGCTCGTTCGCCCGGTTCTCCGCCAGCGTCAACGTATCGCCCACCCGTGCGGCCTGCAGCTCCTTGATCCCCGCCACCACGAAACCGACATTCCCGGCTGAGAGACTGTCGCGGGCCCGCGATTTGGGCGTGAATACGCCGACCTGCTCGCACTGGTAAGTGGCGCCGCTCGACATCAGCAGGATGCGGTCGCGGGGCCGCAATTCGCCATCCGCCACGCGCACGAGCATCACAACGCCGACGTAATTGTCGAACCAGGAATCGATGATCAACGCCTTGAGCGGCCTGCCCGGATCGCCGCGCGGGGGTGGAATGCGCTCAATCACGGCTTCGAGGATATCGGCGACGCCCTCGCCTGTTTTGGCGCTCACCTTGATCGCATCCTTCGCCGGTATGCCGATGATGTCCTCGATTTCCGTTATGACGCGCTCCGGGTCCGCTTGCGGCAGGTCCATCTTGTTGAGCACGGGCACGACTTCGACACCCTGCTCGATCGCCGTGTAGCAGTTGGCGACGGTCTGCGCCTCGACGCCTTGGGAAGCGTCTACCACCAACAACGCTCCTTCGCATGCCGCCAGCGAACGCGACACCTCGTAAGAAAAGTCCACATGGCCCGGCGTGTCGATGAGGTTCAGCGCATAGGTTTCGCCGTTGCGCGCCTGATAGGAAAGTGCCGCGGTCTGCGCCTTGATCGTGATCCCGCGCTCGCGTTCCAGCTCCATGGAATCGAGCACCTGGCTTTCCATTTCGCGCTCCGACAGCCCCCCACACGCCTGGATAAACCGGTCGGCGAGGGTCGACTTGCCGTGGTCGATGTGGGCGATGATCGAGAAGTTGCGGATGTGCTGCATGGAAAAGGCGCGAACCCCGAAGCCGTTAAAAGACAAGGGCGCCGCGAGCGCCCTTGTCGCTGTTAAAGCCGCTGTATTTTATCGGAAATCAGTCAGGAAGGCAGTAACGGCGGCGACATCGAACCGATGACGGCAAAGCTCGCGATCCGCGTGGGCAAGCACGGGAACCTGGTCTCCATAGCGCCGCACGAGCGAGCCGTCTGCATCTACGTCCACGACGGTAAAGGTGAAACCATGAAAGCTCTGGAGCGCTTGCAGCTGCACGATCATGTCCTCGCAAAGATGGCAGCCCCTGCGGCTGTACACCGTAAGCGCCGGCGTGGTCTCAGTTTCCATCCACGCGGAACGGAATGTAGAGCGAATTGGCGCCCCGGCGCACCAGGAGGGCTACGATGCGACCTTTCTCCGTTTGGCTCATCAGCTCCTTGAACTGCTCTGCCGATTTCACGTCCTGGTTGTTGACCGCCAGGATGACGTCACCCCGGCGGATACCGGCCCGCGCGGCGGCGCCCTGTGCGTTCTCGACCAGCACCCCGCCCTCCACCTTCAGCTCGCGCCGCTGTGCTTCGGTGAGGTCCGAGAGCGCCAGTCCATACTGGCTGGGAGCTGGCGGCTTGCCGCCGCGCCGCGACTGGCGCGCAGTCCGGTCGTCCTGCAACTCAGCCACGACCACCTGGACGTCGCGCGTGGTCTTGTTGCGCCACAACTGAACCGTGACCTTGCTGCCCGGCCGCGTCGCGCCCACGATGCGCGGGAGGTCTTCCGAGGAATTTACCGGCTTTCCGTCGAATCGCAGTATGACGTCGCCGGACTCTATGCCAGCCTTCTCGGCCGGCCCGCCCTTTTCCACCGAATTCACCAGGGCGCCCGCGGCCTTGGGCAGACCAAACGATTCGGCGAGCTCCTTGGTGATGGGCTGTATCACCACGCCGATCCGCCCGCGCGTCACCTTGCCGGTGGTGCGCAACTGCTGCGCAATGTCATTGGCCACGTCGATGGGAATCGCGAAGGACAGCCCCATGAAACCGCCCGTGCGGCTGTAGATCTGCGAATTGATGCCCACCACCTCGCCTCGCATGTTGAACAGCGGCCCCCCCGAATTGCCGGGGTTTACGGCCACATCGGTCTGGATGAACGGCACGAAGTTCTCCTGCGGCAGCGTGCGCCCCTTCGCGCTCACGATCCCTGCCGTCACGGTGTTCTCGAAGCCGAATGGCGAACCTATTGCCACTACCCACTCCCCGACCCTGAGTCGCCCCGGGTCCCCGAAACGGACCGCCTGCAGCCCTGACGCCTCGATCTTGAGCAGCGCGATGTCCGTGCGGCGGTCGGCGCCTATCACCTTGGCCTTGAACTCGCGCTTGTCGTTCAGCTTGACCGTGATTTCTTCGGCCGCGTCAACGACGTGTGCGTTTGTCAGGACGAAACCATCGCCGCTGATGATGAACCCCGACCCGAGCGACTGCGACTGGAATTCGCGCGGTCCGGGGCTGGGGATGAAGCGGCGGAAAAACTCGTAAAACGGATCGTCCTCGGGCACGTTGGGCGCCCCGATCGCGGCCCTGCCCGTCTGCGTGGTGCTGATGTTGACCACTGTGGGCCCCTGCCTTTCCACCAGATCCGTAAAATCCGGCAGTTGGGCCGCCGTCGCGGCGGGCGCGAGCAGCATCAAAGCCACGAAAAATCGTTTCAGCATGCGGCTCACCTGTTGATCTTATTATGCGGAAATATTGTTATGGGACGAGGAAAATCGGCTACTTGGTCGCAGCGCTGGTTCTCAGCTCCAGTGAGTTGGCGATCTGCATGACGGTGGCGGCGGGCGCTTCTCCCAGTACCGTAACCATGCGGTCGGCATAGGCCCGCGTGTAGATGTTCACCGCGCCCTGATGCGTGAGCGTCGCTTCGGCCGGCCGCTCCCTCGGCAGCGGCTCGATGAACACCGATATGGCGGCCAGGCCGTCCGAAAAGACGATCTGCGCCACCGTACCGGAGCGCCCCGCGATGGAACGCCTCACTTCCATGAGCTTTCTGAAGCCGGGAGGCTGGCTGTTCACGACCCAGCCGGTATCCACCGGCTTGTCGGTCACGTTAAGGGCGGAGCGGTCGATACGCCAGTTCTTGCTTCGC
The DNA here is from genome assembly GCA_052389535.1 of Betaproteobacteria bacterium. Taxonomy (GTDB): domain Bacteria; phylum Pseudomonadota; class Gammaproteobacteria; order Burkholderiales; family SG8-41; genus DSOT01. The sequence continues at coordinate 15,994 of JBQTHU010000039.1, forward strand.
CCCGCATACTTCGATTTCACCTGTTCCCGGTCGAAACGCCCCCCGATTCTGAGCTGGGTAAAGGCAAACGACTCCACGGATTCGTTTTTCTCGTTCACCGTGCGCACCCGCAGCGGCAAACCGGATCGGGTTTCCAGGCAAAACTCACGTCCGTAGCGCAGGTTGTCGCGAGGCTGCAGGGACACAACGCGGCATTCGTGTCCTGCGATCCGATCGAGCCCCTCCAGCTTGACCACATAGCTTTCCGTGATGCCGTTCAGACTCTCGGGGAGCAGCGCCGGCAGCAGCCTCGCGTTGCGCTGCTCGATCAGGACTGTCTTGGCCCCGGGCAGATAACACGTCACCTGGTCGTTGCTGCGTATCACCTCGCGTACCGGTCCGTCGAGCGTCTCGAGCCGCTCGAATACCCCGCCGGCGGGATTGACGAAATGCGCAATGCGGGACGTCTCGGACTGCCCGCGGTGCTGGTAGACGAACGAGCCGGAATAATTGAGCTGGTTCGAAGCGCCCGCCATCTTGCTGAGCCACGCCAAGCCTTCCGGCGGCTCGCCGCTCTGCGCCCAACCGAAGTTGGCGGCCGACAATCCCAGAAGAAAGATCGGCCAGACAGCTTTCATACGGATCAGCGGTCTTCGAGGGACTGCCGCCGCGCGGAGACGCCGCGGATGTAGGGGGCGACCCCCTGGATGGCGGTGCTGGGCGAAAAGCCCTGGTGCGCCAGGATGTATTCGTTGTGGCTGCCGTCGTACGGCACACTCGCCACGGGCGCTACCTGGACCGGCGCGGGAATCGGCAGCACTGCCGGCGCAACGGGCCCTTGTTGCACTTGTGCAATCTCTGCCGGCTTGTGCCCTTGGTGCGCCGCGAGCGCCACCCATCCTACCAGCGCGATGGCCGCGACCGAGGCCGCGGCCGACAGCGCATAGGTCCTCACCTTGCGGGAGCGATCGCGCTGCGGTGCGAGCACGGTGGGTTCGTCTGCGAGTCGCCGCGACAGCAAGCCGGCGACATCGATGAGCAGCATGCGCTCTCCGCGCAATGCATCACCGATCAGGTGAAACGTGTTCCAGGTCTGCCGCAGCTCGCCGTCCTGCCGAAGCCGGGCCAGTTCGTGCTGAGTCTGGCGCCCGTCAAGCTCGCCATCCATCAATGCGGATATTTTGTCCATCTACCATCTCCTGTCCTTGCGTGTGCCGAGCAGCGGTCTCAGTTTTTCGGCGATGGCCTCGCGCGCCCTGAAAATCCGCGATCGCACGGTGCCGATCGGGCAATTCATAATGCTCGCTATGTCTTCGTAGCTGAGGCCCTCTATCTCACGCAATGTGATTGCTGTTCGCAACTCTTCTGGCAGTTCCTCCAGCGTTTGGTTCACCGTTTCGGCGACCTGCCGGCTCATCAGCTCGTTCTCCGGCGTGTTCAGGTCCCGGAGCTGGTCTCCATCCTCGAAGTTCTCCGCCTCGTCGCTGTCGAAATCCGTGGTGGTAGGCGCACGCCTGCCCATGGCCACGAGATAATTCTTGGCGGTATTGATCCCTATCCGATACAACCATGTATAAAACGCGCTGTCTCCGCGGAAAGTCGGCAGCGCCCGGTAGGCCTTGATGAAGGCCTCCTGCGTGACGTCTTCCACCTCGGTCGCATCCCTGATAAAGCGCGACAGCAAACGCGCGAGCTTGCGCTGGTACTTGCTCACCAGCAGTTCGAACGCCTGTTTGTCGCCGCGCTGCGCGCGCTCGACCAGTTGCTGATCGACTTCGCGATCGCTCATCAAACCCGTCCCTGACATTGAAGTTCTTATCCAATTCGAGCGGCTATACCGGCTGGATTACAATCGCCAAGTATACCCGGCCGGGGCGGTCCGATGGAACGCGAGGACGATCGTTAATGCACTGACCGGGCACGGTTAAATTAGTTCACCCCCCGGCAGGGGAATTTGCCGCGACCCCGGTTCCCGGGCTACAGCCCGCGCGGCCCCCGTGTCAGCCCGCGAGGTATCGTCCAGCGGTCCAGAAGGTCGAAGCCCCATTGAACCAGGAGCGCCAGTATGGCCGCCGGGAGGGCGCCCGCCAGCAGCATGGCATGGTCGTGAACTGCCAGTCCGGCAACGATGCGCTCGCCGTAGCCGCCCGCACCGATGAAGGCCGCGATGGTAGCGGTGCCGACATTGATGACGGCTGAGGTCTTGATCCCGGCGACAATCGGCCGGGCCGCCAGCGGCAGTTCAATCCGCCACAGCCGCGCCCCCGCCGCCAGCCCCAGCGCGCGGGCCGACTCTCGCAATGCAGGCGGAATGTCAGAGAGCCCGCTTTGGGTGTTGCGGACGATAGGCAACAACCCGTACAGGAACAGGGCACCCAGGGCGGGGATCATACCGATGGTTCCCGTGAGTGCAACCAGAAAAGCCAGCAGCGCCAGCGACGGTATGGTCTGGGCCGTCCCGGCCGCCGCAAGGATCCAGTGACCGGCACGAGTCGCGTTGGCGGCCCATATCCCCAGCGGAACCCCGACGAGAGTGCTTGCGGCGAGCGAACCGAAAACCAGCAGCAGATGCTCGCCCGTAAGCCGCAGGAAATCTGCGCCGAACAGCAGTCGCGAGATCGAGCGCTGCGATACGTCGGGTTTCGCGACGCCCGTGTCCTCTCCAGCGAGAAACCTTGCCGCAGCGGCGCTGAAGGGAACTCTGTCCAATTCGACCTGTGCATTGAGGGCGATCATCGTGGGGTTCGATATGCGCCCCTGGAGCCGTTCGAGCGCTGCCCAGGATTGCGGGAAACGCGCGGGCACATCGCGCCGGTATAGCACCACCGCGTCATACGAGGGAAAAAACCGGCGGTCATCGGAAAGAATTCGCAGCCGGTAGCGCGCGAGCTTGGCGTCGGTGGTGTAGACATCCATGACGTCGATGGTGCCGGCGGCAAGCGCCTCATAGGCGAGACCGTGATCCAGCCCGCGCGGTGCGGTCCACGGCAGCCGATATGCCTCACGCAAAGCCGGCCAGCCGTCCTTGCGGTTCAGAAATTCCTGAGAGAGCCCCAACCGCAGACCGGGATGCCGCGCCAGGTCGGATATGGTGCTCACGCCGAGCGCCACGGCCCGTTCCTCGCGCATTGCCAGCGCGTAGGCGTTGCTGAAACCGAGCGGGAGTCCGGCTGCAAGCCCGTGTGCCGCGAGTTCGCGGTTCAGATCCTGCAGCGTGGCAACGGAACGCCGCCCCAGCAACTCGACAGCAATGGTGCCGGTGTACTCGGGATACAGGTCGATGGCGCCGCTTTTCAGCGCCGCAAACAGGATGCCGGTGTTTCCCATGCCCGGATGATGAACAGCGCCCGCCTCCGCTGTGCTGCGGATGGTCTGGGCAACGATTTCGGCCAGGATGTAGGACTCAGTGAAGCGTTTCGAACCTACATTGATGCTTGCCTGGGCCGAGCACAATACCGGCAGCATCATCAACGCCGCCAGCAGACTGCGGGCCATCACGCCACGCCCCCCGGAACGCGGCGCCGCGCACTGATGAAGTCCCGCACGTAGGGGTCGCGCGGACGGTGCAGCAAATCCGCAAACGGGCCCTGCTGCAATATCGTCCCCTCGCGCATGATTACGAACGTACTTCCAACGTGCGCCGCTTCCGCGACATCGTGCGTAACGAAGACGACCGTCTTGCGCACGGCCGCGAAGATGCTTTTGAAATCGTCCTGCAGGCGGAACCGCGTAATGGGATCGAGCGCCCCGAGCGGTTCGTCCAGCAGCAGGATGGAGGGATCCGGCAGGAGCGCGCGCATGAGGCTGACGCGCTGGCGCTGTCCGCCGGAGAGTTCTCCCGGAAACCGATCCAGGACTTCGAGCGGCAGGTGCATGAGCGCGGCAAGCTCGGCCGTTCGATCGGCGATCCACTGTGCGGGACGCCGCACGTGGCGGGCTAGCAATGTAACGTTGGCGCGGGCGGTCAGATGGGGGAACAGCCCTCCGTCCTGGATGACATAGCCGATATCGTGACGCAGCCGGTTGGCATTTTCGCGGCTCAGGATCTCACCGCTGATCCGCACCCGGCCGCTATCGGCCGTGATCAGGCCGACGATCAACCTCAGCAGCGTGGATTTGCCGCAGCCGCTCGTGCCGAGTACCACGGTCGTGGCGCCGGCTTCAAAGTGAAGCGTAGTGGGCGCAAGCGCCACCTGGGCGCCGTACTTTTTGGAGACGTTTTCCAGCGTTATCAAAGCCGGGCTCGCAGATAGATGCGATGGCACGCTTCGTGCCGGTATCGTCCAGAATCAGCTCATGCGACCTGCGAATTCGCGCGCCGCCTGTTCCATGGTGAGAAACGCGGCCCCGTTCTCCCGCAGCGTGCGGATCAGCTTTTCGAGCGCGACCATGCGATGCCCGCGTCCGATGACAAACGGATGAAACGTGTAGGTGACGACGCCCCAATCGAGCGTGCTCTTCATATAGAGATAATCGTCCACCCAGTTTTCGAGTACCGCGCTGGCGTTCATCAGGCCGTGCAGTATGGTCGTGGGCGTGCGCACGAACTCGAAGTGCGGATAGTCGTCCAGCGTCCAGCTGATGGGCAGCTCCATCAGCCGCGTCTCGCGCCCGAATTGAGCCGGCTTATCCAATGTTATGACATCGCCCTGGCGGACTCGGTACGGCGTGTAATCATCGCCCATCATGCTGCTGTCGTAGAGAAAGCCGTGCTTGAGCAGCAGGGCGACCGAATGATCGGACAAATCCCACGATGGCGAACGGTAGCCCCGCGCCGGCTCGCCCGTAAGCCGGCGGATGCCTTCGTTCGCCCGGACGAGTTCGGACTCCTCTTCCTGCGGGGTCAGGCCAGCCGGCGGCCGATGCGTCCAGCCGTGGTGACCGATCTCGTGCCCCGCTTCGAAAACCTCGCGCGAGCGCTGTGGATAGCTTTCCAGCGTGTGGCCGGGTATGAACCAAGTGCTGCGCACGTCGCATGCGGACAGCAGCCGCAAAATTCGCGGCACGGCCACGTCCGGCCCGAATTCCCCGCGCGAGATCGGTGTGGGCGAGGTCATCCCGCGCGCGATCCAGCCCGAAAGCGCGTCGAAATCGAAGGTAATGCAAACTATGTGCCTGCCCATTCGGGGCGCAATGTTAGCACGCGGCCAGCGCCTGGATGACGCCAGCAATCCATGCTGGCACAATCCCAATTCCTCATGTCACTTCTGCAAGGATCCCCCATGACCCCCCGGGACTTCGGGCTCGATGCCTACTGGATGCCCTTCACCGCCAACCGTCAGTTCAAGAGCGCGCCCCGGATGTTGGTCGCGGCGAAGGACATGCACTATGTCGCTGAAGACGGGCGGCGCATTCTCGACGGCACCTCGGGCTTATGGTGCGTCAACGCAGGTCATTGCCGTCCTCGCATCGTGGAGGCGGTGAAGAAACAGGTGGAGACGATGGACTACAGTCCCGCCTTTCAAATGGGGCACCCGGCCGCGTTTCGCGTGGCCGAGCGCCTTGCACGTCTCGCCCCGGGCGATCTCGATCACGTGTTCTATACCAACTCGGGCTCGGAGGCGGTGGACACGGCGCTGAAGATCGCGCTCGCCTGCCATCGCGCGCGCAACGAAGCGCAACGCACGGTGCTGATAGGCCGGGAGCGCGGCTACCATGGAGCGGGATTCGGCGGCATGGCCGTGGGCGGCATCCCGGCGAATCGCAAGGCCTTCGGCAATACGCTCGCGCGTGTGGACCATCTGGGGCACACGCACTACCCGCCTGAAAACGCGTTCAGCCGCGGCCAGCCGGCGTGGGGCGCGCACCTGGCGGAAGAACTCGAGACGCGTCTCGTTCCCCTGCACGATGCATCCAACATCGCGGCCGTCATCGTCGAACCCATGGCCGGCTCCACCGGCGTGCTGATCCCGCCGAAGGGCTACCTGGAACGCTTGCGGGCCATCTGCGACAAGCACGGCATCCTGCTTATTTTTGACGAAGTGATCACCGGATTCGGGCGCCTGGGGCCCTGTTTTGCGGCCCAGGCCGTGGATGTGGTGCCCGACATGATAACCGTGGCCAAGGGTCTCACGAACGGCACGGTTCCGATGGGCGCCGTCCTCGTGCGCCGCGGGATCTATGATGCAATCGTGGGAGCCGCCCCTCCGGGAACGATCGAGCTTTTTCACGGTTACACTTATTCCGGGCATCCGCTCGCCGCGGCCGCTGCCGAGGCGAGCCTTGCACTGTTCGAGGAGGAAGCCCTGTTCCAGCGCGCCCAGCGTCTTGCCCCTTATTTCGAGAACGCGGTGCACTCCTTGCGTGAGATGCCGCATGTGATCGACATCCGCAACATGGGGCTGGTCGCAGGGATCGAGCTGGAAGCCAAGCCCGGCAAGCCCGCGGAACGCGCATTCCGTACCTTCCTGCGCTGTTACGAGAAAGGGGTGCTGATCCGCACCACCGGCGACACGATCGCGCTGTCGCCGCCGCTCATCATCGACGAAAAGCAGATCGACGAACTCGTGGGCGTCATCGGCGACTGCCTGCGCGAGATAGGCCGCGACTGA
>JBQTHU010000040.1:0-2258 GCA_052389535.1 Betaproteobacteria bacterium
CGTTTGCCACTTCGGCAGCGCGAGGCTCGCGATCGAGCGTGCGCGCAGCGCTAACGCTGATTCGCCGGCGCATCGCGGCGCCACAACTGCGTGCGCCAGCGATAGCCGATGACAAGCGTGAAGACGATCCCGATCATGCAGTAGAACGTGGCGGTCGCAGGGTAACCGAAAAGTGCGATGAGCGGGCCGGAGATGAGCAGCCCCGGCAGGTTGCCGTAGATCGCCAGCATGCGGATGCCCATGATGCGCCCGCGATACTTCACCTCCGACAGGCGCAGCAGCAGCGTCGCCATCGGCACCTGGCTTACGCTCTGCGCGCAGCCTGCCAGGAAAAGCGCCGCGATGCCCGGTGCGGGATGCGTAGTGTGCGCGAACGAAAGCAGCATGGCGTACCACACGACGCACGACAGCAACATCACGCGCGCAGCCTGCATGGTGCCGCCGTAGCGGCTCACCGCCAACGAGGTGATGAGCGCGCCCGAAGCCGCGCCGGCCACCATGTAGCCGAGCACCGTCTGGTCCGCCAGGTAGATCTCCTTCGCCACGTACGGGAGCAGATTACTGGAGAGCGGGAAGGCGGTCAGATTGAGCAGGAACGCGAGGCACATGACCGCCAGCAGCAGCGGTGTGTTCCAGACGTAGACCAGACCTTCCTTCAGCTCACGCCACGGTGAAGCCCGTGCAACCGTGCGTTCGGCGGGCTTCGGTGAGGCGAGCGCCGGATCTACGGGCCGAGCGCTGCCCGCTTTGAGAGTGAGCAGCACGCTCGTCACGTACAGCGCCGCTACGGCGAGGTACGCCGGGCCCATGCCGAGCGTTGCGACCAGCCCGGCGCCGGAAAGTGCGCCTGCGATCCGGGCCGAATCCTGCGTAGTGCGCTGGATGCCCATGGCGGCCATCAACTGCGGCGCCGGCATGATGTCGCCCACCACCGCCGTGCGCATGCCGATGTCCGACGGGCGCACCAGGCCGAATATGGAAGCGCTGAAGAGCACGTAGGCCGGCGTGAGCAGATCGGTAAAGGACAGCACCATCAGTATCGCGGCGAGCGTCGCATAGACCCCGCGCATCGCGCACAGCACGTTGCGGTGGCCGACGCGATCGCCCATGACGCCGAACATCGGCGAGAGCAGCGTGCCGATATAGAGCAGCGACGCGAAGACGGTGAGCATGAATACCGAGCGCGTCTCCACCAGCACGTACCAGCCGAGGATGAGCGTTTCCATCTCGAACGCCCAGGACGTGGCGAGGTCGGCCGGCCACTGGAAACAGAAGCTGCGGACGCGAAAAGGCCCGAGCGCCGACAGCCGCGTGGACGGACTCAAGATTTCTCACCAAATTGCAGAAAGAAGTGCGGACGAACCGGGCAGGCCATTGTTAACCGCTTGATCGCAAAACCCCTCGTGATGAATGTAACATGTCGTTCCCCGGGCCGCTTATCTGACGTTACACTAAGCACGTCGAGCAAACGGGTCTTTCCGCCATGTCCGAAGAGAAATCCATCGAGGAACAACTGGCCGGCCTGGAAGCCGAATGCAAGAAAGCGATGCTCGCGATCAGCGATGCGCGCACGGTACGCGAAGTGGCGCAACTGCAGGACATCGAAGTTCCGCACCACCTGCGCGCGATCGTGCACTCCAAGGTGCCGGGGCTGGGACGCCTGCGCAAGCTCAAAGACAATCGCATCGAGGAGATCGTCAAGCACCAGCTCCATACCATAACCGTTGAACGAAACGATCTGGTCGCAAGCCGTGAGTTCGACCGCATCAAGGCCGGCGACTGGTATGTGCTGCGCGCGAGCTACCCCGACCTCTACGCCAAGTCGCTGCGCGAGGCGACGTTCATCCTCGAGCGCAAGCGGCACAGAAAGTAATCGTCCTCGGGAATTCCGATACGAAAGGAGCAACCGCAGTGGAACGCAAGAAAGCCAGTGATTTTCCGTCAGATGGCTACCGTACCGTCGATTTCTTCAACAAGCATTTGCGCGGCTGATACTGGCCCGTCATTCCGGTGAAAACCGGAATCCAGAACATTCCTGGACCCCGGCGTACGCCGGGGTGACGAAGGGAGGGAACTACCACTAATGCCCGCACTGACCGGGGCGCGGCTGGTCGCGATCGTCTGCGCGGCACAGGTGCTGGTGCAGATCGGCGCCTACTTCTGGCCCGCGTTGATGCCTGCGCTGATTCCGCTATGGGACCTGAGCAACAGCGAAGCGGGCTGGGTCACGGCGATTTTCTACGGCGCTTATCTCATCT
>JBQTHU010000041.1:0-86142 GCA_052389535.1 Betaproteobacteria bacterium
ATGGCGCGCCTTGCCGATGGGCTGGCTGCTCAAGGCGGCAGCAGCCCGAGGCTCTCGAACCGCAGAAATAACTCCCGGCACGCCCAGGCGTCCGTCGCAGCGTAGGTGATCTGCGCGGGCGAGAGGCGCCGCGCCGCCCAGTTCGAGGTGCTGTTGCCCTTCGGAATCCGGAACCGGAGAAACATCCCGGCAAGATTGCGTACACCGCTCTGGTCGAGTCCGCAGCCGCGCGCGACCACGCCGAGATCGACCAGATTTGTCTCCTGGAACGGAAACACGAGCTTGAGCTGCCGAAGATCGTGCGCCAGCCCGACCCCCGCCTTGACGCTGCGCGGCGCGGAGAACATTTCGGCAAGCGCGGGGAATACGTTCGGCCCGCAAAACTGAAACAGGTATACCGCATGGGCGGTCGCCGCCTGGACCAGGCACGGCAGATGATGCTCGCCTTTTCTGAACGCAGGCCGCGTCTCCGTATCAAGCCCGATCACCCTCTCCTGCCTCAGATCCTCCAGCGCCGCTGCCAGATCCCGAGTACCCATGACCAGACACACTCTCCCCTCATAGCGCCGGATCGGCAGGTTTGCCAGTTCCTCCCGGGAGATCGAGCCGTCAATACCGTCCCGCAGTGCAAATGCGTTCACTGAATTCATGAAGCCTGTATCATTCAAGCATGAAGATGCCGGAGAGTACCACGCTTGTCGTGTGCCTGCTGGTGCCGCTGACGACGCCGCACGCCGCCGCTCCGGACAGGATGATTCTGGGCATCGAACTCGGGACGCGGTTCGTGGTGCCGCCCTGCGAGGCGAAAGAGGTGTCGGTCTCCGCCCGGCTGTGCTTCAACCGCGCATCGATCGACCGCAAGGCATGGGGTGCCGAGGAGTACTACGTCTCGATTCCGAGCGCCGGAACGCCGCCTTATGTGCGGGGCGAGCTGCGTGTCTCTGTAATAAAGGGCATCGTGGAATCCATACAGGTCGGCACCTGGGGCATCCAGGCGCAGGGCGGCGCGCTCGAGGCGCTCACTCGTAAATATGGCGCACCAACGCGTGCCCGCAAGCAAACCCACAACGCCTTGCGTTCCCGGTTCCCGACGCAATACGCTGAGTGGGAGCGCGAGGATTTCACGGTGAAACTGGACGGAACGACGGGTTCCATCGATTGGGGCCGTATCGAGTTGACGACACGCAGATACCAAGTACTGGTCAAAGGCCACGGGCCATCGTCGTAAGTACGTGAACGAATGCGCGCCGTAACAACAGATGCGGCGGTTGGTGAATTGGAATAAACTCGCTGCTACACAGGGGGCGCAGGGCGCCAGAAGAATAAATTGAATGCATAGTACGCCGTTCATCGTGCTGCCGTGCGTTTTGTTATTGGCGGGATGCGCCAGCCACGGCACCACTCCCGCCCGACCTTACTCTGGCCCCGTCACCGCCGCGCAACTCGCCAAATCCGATATCGATCGGGTCGCGGAAGCGCATCACCGCGAGATCTTCGAAAATCTCAGGCTGCTCACTGAAAAGCTCTACCGGCGCAATCCGCGCGAGCTGCAGAAAAGCGGACGCACCACCGTGGACGCCGGCGTAGCGCGTATTTTTCACACGCCGCACCGCTGGCGCTTTCCGGAGCTCATAGGCGCGCGCAGCATCGACGCGATCCATCTCGCTTTCCGCGAGGATTATCAGGGCGACAGGGTGCTCGCGTTCGTCGGCGGGCTCGGCGGCATGCTACAGCGCGCCTTCAACGACAAGGTGGAATTTTTCCTGCTCGATGATCTCGATCCGCAGCGACTGTACAACGCGGCGCGCAACGTCGAGATCGCGGTGTGGAAACTTTCCAACGCACATGCGCCGGCAGGAGAGCTGTACCTGCTTTCGAACGAGTTGAGCGGGCCGGTGCGCAACCTGAGTTTCGAGCGGGAGTTCGGCAAGGTCATCGCCAGCCTCGATGTGCTGTCGAAGATCGCCGCCGACAAGGAGAACCGCACCGTGGTAAAAGCGATCCAGAGTCTCGCGACCGCTGTTTTCCTGCCGATCAAGTAGCGCTACGGTGCGGGGCCCGTTCGGCGCCGCGCCGCAAGTGCGGCCCCCGCATACGCCAGAACCACGAGGCACAACCAGACGGTGCCGCCCAAAGCGATGCGCTGTCGCTGTCTCGCCCGTACCGCGGCTAGCTGCCTGCCGTAGTATTCATCCACCAGCGCCATTTCCAGCACCATGGAGGGAAGGGAACGCTTTTTCGCGCTTCTCTCGTGCACCCGCCGCACGTCGCTCCGCACTCTCTGGATGACCGCCTCGTCGTCCAGCCCTCGATACAGCACCTGCCTCAGCGCCTCTGCTGAAGGCCACTCGCGCTCGTCGTTGCCCTTGACGACGAGCAGCGCCGCGTTGGCCCACGCCTGTTTGACGCCCTCATCTTCGGGCAGCGCGCTCCAGGTCCAGAGCCCGACCGGAATGACGAGCGCAAGACTGATCGCAATCCAGCGTTTCTGCCAGCCGCTGAGGGTCATGAACGCCCGTGCTTTTTTCCTGCCGGCCCGGTGAGCGCCAGCCACCGCAGTGATATGTCGACTGCCCGCCGATCAGCGCGCAGCGAGGCCTGCTAGTTCCGCGCGCTCCGCGTTTTCCCGCCGATCCGGAAGAAGTCGCGCAACGCCTTGCGATACTCGTCGCTGCCCGCGCGCATTGCGTTGTTGTGCGTGCCGCCTTCGATCAGCAGCAGCTTTTTCGGCGCCACCGCGGCCTCGTACAGCTGCTCGCTGAAGTGATGAGGAATATAGCGATCGTGGGTGCCGTGCACCAGCATCACCGGAATATTGACCTGCGGGATCTTGTCGATCGAGTCGAACTTCTGCGAGATCAGCCACTGCAGCGGCACACGGATGCTGGTCAACGCAGCCGCAACCTCGGCAAGCGAGGTGAAGGATGACTCCACGATCAGCCCCGCAGCCGGTTTCCGGCCCCGGCCCGTGGTCTGCTGCCCTAGCGATCGCGCCAGCTCGATTGCCACCGCTCCGCCCAGCGAATGCCCGTATATGAACCGCTTCGTCGCGTCAGGCTGCAGCCTGGCGAGGCGCTCCCACGCGACTCGCGCATCCTCGTAGACGCTCGCCTCGGAGGGCGGCCCTCCCCTGCTCTTGCCGAACCCGCGGTAGTCCACGGCCAGCACCGAAAAGCCGAACTCACGCAGCTGCTCGATGCGATAGAGCTGCCCCGTAAGATTCCAGCGCGAACCGTGCAGATAGAGGATTGCGGGTGCGTTGCGCGTCGGCGCAGGCCACCACCACGCATGCAGCGTATGGTCGCCCGAGACGGGCAACTCCAGTTCCTGCACTCCGGCGGGCAATCCGCTGTACCAATGAGCGACCCCCGGTTCCACCCGGAAAACGAGATCGCGCTCTTTGTAAGAGAGGAACGAAAGCCCCGCCGCGGGTAATGCGCCGATCATCCCCGCGAACACGAGCAAGCTGAGCCACCTGGCTCGAGAACGGTCTGCAAATCGCACGAGCATGCGCTGATCTTCGAATCGTTATGTTCTCTATGACATTGGAAACGTGCGGACGGTTCACGAGCGACTCCGAGCCTCCCCGCCGCCGGAGTGGTAGGATACAGCGGTCGCGGCGCAGCGGCGATTAGTTTTTCGCAAGCGAAGTAGCGTTTTTCATTCGAATGCGCCGCAGGAGGCACATCGTGGAAATCAGGCCGCTCGGCCCGGGGTTCGGTGCGGAAGTGCGCGGCGCAGACCTTGCCGAGGTCGCCGCGGACGATGACGCGTACGCGATGGTGCGCGCGGCTTTCGAAGCGCATTCCGTGCTGCTGTTTCGCGGACAGCCCGTGAGCGATGATCTGCAGGTGGCGTTTTCCCGGCGGTTTGGCCCGCTCGAAACCGCGAAAGCCGGTCGCCCCTGGCCAGACGATCAGCCACGCCACATGGTTCGCACCACCGTCAGCGCCACCGATGCCGACGGCCTGGGCGAAATGTGGCCTAAGATCGGCGCTGCGCAGTCTAGTTGACCACCAGCTTCAGGTCGCGGATCGTTTTGCCCCACTTGGCGTTTTCCTGCTCGAGGAACTTGCCAAAGGCTTTGGGGTCCGTCGCGACGATGTCCGCTCCGGCGCGCTGATAGGCGGTGCGCAGCTCCGGTGTCTGCAGCAGCTTGGTCACATCACGGTGTATGCGCTGGATAACCGCCTGCGGCGTCCCTTTGGGGGCAAGCAAGCCGGTCCACAGCGAGGCATCGTAGCCTGGAATGATCTCCGCAAGCGCGGGCACGTCAGGCAACTCGGGAGAGCGCTTCGCGGTCGTGACCGCGATGATCCTGATCTGCCCTGCCTTGTGGTTGGGCAGGATGCTGGACAGTCCCAGGCAGCCGATCTTGATCTGGCCGCCCAGCAAATCGGCCCGCACCGGGCCGCTGCCTTTGTACGGGACGTGCACCATGTCGATGCCCGCCATGCTCGTGAAGAGCGCCTGGAACAGATGCATCGCGCCGCCCTGCCCCGACGAGGCGTAGTTGTGCTTGCCGGGCTCTTTCTTCGCCAGCCCGATCAATTCCTTCACCGACTTGACGCCCAGAGACGGATGCACGACGAGCCCGTAAGGCTGGCTCGCCATCTGCATGATCGGGTCGAAGTCCTTCAAGGGATGGAACGCAACTTTCTTGTACAGGTTCGGTGCGATGGTGTGCGGCGATCCCGTGCCGAGCAGGGTGTATCCGTCCGGAGCGGACTTGGCCGCGATCTCCGTCCCGATGAGGCCGCCGGCGCCGGTGCGATTGTCTATGACGACCTGCTGCCCCAGCGCCTCCGGAAGCCTGTTGGCCACGATACGTATCAGCACGTCGGTCGAGCCGCCCGCGCCGAACGGTATGATCATGCGTATCGGCTTGTTGGGGTAGTCCTGGGCCGATGCCGCGCTTGCGGCAAGGCACAGCAGCCCGGCGGCAAGCCAGCCGCCTGCCCGCGACTTGAGATGCGCTTTCATGAATCCTCCTCGTTTTGGTAAGGCGGCCGCCATGTTACCAAGCGAACGGCTTTCCGCGAAAGCCGCCGGCGGAACGGGGTGCGACTGCCGTTTGAGCCCTCATGCCGGTTCCGGGTTCCGCGTGCTAACATTCGGCGACCCCGATGTAACGCGGGCGCCTTACCCGCGGCCCCGATGCTGGGCTCTCGTCACTGACCGGTCACGTGCTGCACCTCAAACGGCTGTCCAAATCCTACGGTGGCGTGCGGCCGCGCACCATCCTCCACGCAATCGATCTCGATCTCGACAGCGGTGAGTACATTGCGATCCGGGGCGAATCCGGCGTAGGGAAGTCCACGCTGCTCAACCTGATCGCAGGGCTCGATCTGCCGGACGCGGGCAGCGTCGTGCTCGATGGCGTCGAAGTCACGAGCCTCGACGACACCGCGCGCACGCTGCTGCGACGCGCTCACATCGGGTTCGTGTTCCAGGCGTTTCATCTGCTTCCGCATCTCACCGTGGGACAGAACGTAGCCCTGCCCCTGTCGCTCAACCGGGCGATGCGTGAGACGATCCACCCGCGCACCCGCGAGATGCTCGAGGCCGTGAACCTCGGCTCCGCCGCGGATGCCTACCCGCGCGAGTTGTCCGGCGGCGAAATGCAGCGCGCCGCCATTGCGCGTGCGCTCATTCACCGCCCCCGGCTGGTTCTGGCTGATGAGCCGACGGGGAATCTCGATGCCGAAGGCGCCGCGAGTGTGATGGCGCTGCTGCGCGAGCAGATCAAATCACGGTCCGCCGCGGGCATCGTGGTTACACACTCGGCGCGGGCCGCGGCCACGGCCGACCGCACCTTGACGCTCACCGCAGATGGCCTGCAAGGTAACGCGTGACGCGGAACGTCGTTCCAACGCGCGGTGCGCAGTGGGGACTCCTTCATGCCATGGTGCTGGCGCCCCTTCGTCACGACCCGGGGCGGCTGGCCGTTGCGACCTTCGCCATAGCCCTCGGTGTGGCGCTGGGCGTGGCAGTTCATCTCATCAACGCCAGCGCGGTTAACGAGTTCAGAACCGCCGCACGCCACCTTTCGGGCGTAGCCGATCTGGTCGTGCGCGGGCCGCGCGCAGGTTTCGATGAAGCGCTTTACCCGCAGCTCGCCCGGCTGGCGGGCGTCGAAGCGCTCAATCCGGCGCTGGAGATCGACGTGCAGCTGTCCGGACGCAGCGAAGCGATCCGCATTCTGGCGTTCGATCCGATGCGTGCCGCCCGCGTGCAGCCGTCGCTCCTGCCCGAGCGCACGGGCATGCTGAGCGAGCTGCTGGGAGCCGACGCTGTGCTGCTGAGTCCCGCAGCGGCGCAGTGGCTCGGACTCAAGCCGGGCGATGACCTGCACCTTGCCGCAGGCAGTACCAGCGTGCCGTTCAGGATCGTGGGACTGCTGCCCCATGAAGCCTATCGTCAGCGCCTCGCCGTGATGGACATCGCGACGGCTCAATGGCGGCTTGCGCGACTGGGACGGCTCAACCGCATCGACGTGAAGCTCTCGCAGGGTGTAAGCGCTGCCGCTTTCCAGCGTGAGCTGCAGCGCAGCCTGCCGCCCGGCGTGCATGCTGCGACCCCCGATGACGAGGCGCGGCGCACCGCCGAATTGTCGCGCGCCTACCGCGCCAACCTGGACATGCTCGCGCTGATCGCACTCTTCACGGGCGCTTTCCTGGTGTTTTCGTCACAGGCGCTGGCCGTGCTGCGGCGTCGCGCGCAGCTGGCGTTGTTGCGCGCACTCGGCGTGACGAGATCGTCCCTCACCGCCATGCTGCTTGCCGAGGGAATCGTGGTGGGCGCGCTCGGCGCCGCTTGCGGGGTGGCATTGGGTTACCTGCTCGCTCGCCATGCAGTCGCCGTGGTGGGGGCCGACCTCGGCGCAGGTTATTTCCGCACCGTGGCCACGCAAGTCACGGCCGATCCTGTTGCCTTGCTTGGTTTCTTCGGCCTCGGCGTGGCGTTTGCCGCAGTCGGTGCCGCAGTGCCCGCGTGGGAGGCCGCGCGCCGTCCGCCCGCACCGGCGCTCCACGCAGGAGATGAAGAAGCGCAGCGCAGCGGTTTTCCGGCGAGGCGCTGGGGCATCGCCGCACTGGTGCTGGCCGCCCCGTGCGCTTTTCTTCCTGCCATGGACGGGCTGCCCGTCGGTGGCTACCTCGCCATCACGCTCATCCTGCTCGGCGGCGTGCTGCTCACGCCAAGCATCGGGGCCGCGTGCCTGGCGCGCCTGCCGGTGCCGCGAGGTGGTCCGGCTGCGATTGCGGGAGCGCAGATCCGCGGCACGCCGCGACAGGCCGCGATCAGCATCGCAGCCATTGTCATCAGCATGAGTCTGATGGTGTCGATGCTCATCATGGTGGTCTCGTTCCGTCATTCGCTGGATGCCTGGCTGGAACGGATGCTGCCGGCCGACCTCTATCTGCGCGCCGGAACGAGCGGCGAGACGGCATTCCTTTCCGTGGAAGAGCAGTCGCGCATCGCCGCCACCCCGGGTGTGCGCCGTGCCGAGTTTCTGCGCAGCCAGAGCCTGCTGCTCGATCCGAGCCGGCCTCCGGTCACGCTCCTCGCCCGCCCGGTGGACGCGGCCGACGCCGGTAAAACACTGCCGCTCTCCGGCCCTGCCGCAACGCCAGCCCCCGGCGCGCCGCCCCCGGTGTGGGTTTCCGAGGTGGCGGCCGATCTCTACGGATTTCGCGTGGGTGACCGTGCACGCCTGGCCCTAGACGGTATCGAGCGCCCCTTCTTCGTTGCGGGGATATGGCGCGACTATGCGCGACAGAACGGCGCGATCGTGATCGAGCGTGAGCGCTATATCGGGCTTACCGGTGACCGGCTTGTGAATGACGCAGCGCTGTGGCTGGAGAGCGGCGCATCGCTCCCCGAGGTGCGGCGCGCAATCCGAGATCGCCTGGGCCGGGGAACGAACGTCGAGATTTCCGCCACGCGAGAGGTGCGCCAGGCTTCGCTTGCGATTTTCGACCGGACCTTCGCCATCACGTACGCCCTCGAAGCCGCCGCCATTCTGATCGGGCTCCTCGGCGTAAGCTTGAGCTTCAGCGCCCAGGCCGTTGCGCGTCGGCGCGAATTCGGCGTGCTGCGTCATCTGGGCATGACCCGCCGGGAAATCGGCGTCATGCTGGGCCTCGAAGGCGCCGTCGTCACTGCACTGGGCGCGGCGTTGGGGGTGGCGGTCGGCTGGGTCATCAGCCTGATCCTCATCCACGTCGTCAACCGCCAGTCGTTCCACTGGACCCTGGATATGCACATGCCGTGGCTGCCGGTGGGCGCTCTGGCATTGCTGATTGTCGCTTGCGCCGCGCTCACCGCATGCTGGAGCGCCCGGGCAGCGATGCGGGACGACGTTGTGCGCGCGGTCCGGGAAGACTGGTGAAGGCGGAGTTGCGCCGCACATGCTGAGCGCCCGCCGACGCCGGTTGATGATGAGTCTCGGCGCAGCGCTGCTCGCACCGCGTGCCGCCGCGCCGAGCGCAGGGCCTTCCGCCACCGCATCCTTCGCGCCGGTCGTACCCGGGTATCGCATGCGCTTTCCGCACGACGAAGGCAGCCACCCGACGTTCCGGCTCGAGTGGTGGTACGTCACCGGCTGGCTTACTCCCGAGACGCGGCAACCGCTCGGGTTCCAGGTGACCTTCTTTCGCGCGCGGCCCGCAATGCGGCAGGACAATCCGAGCGGCTTCACGCCGCATCACATCCTGATCGCCCATGCCGCACTTTCCGATCCGGGAAAAGGCCGCCTGCTCCACGCGCAGCGTATGGCGCGCGCCGGTTTCGGACTCGCCGGCGCCGACGAAGGACGCATGCGAGTCTGGATCGACGACTGGTCGCTCGCGGCGCGTGACGGCGCCTATCATGCCGGCCTCGCATGGGACGAGGCGCGATTCGACCTCAGTCTGGTCCCACGGCAACCCGCGCTGCTCCAGGGAGAGCACGGCTACAGCCGCAAGGGCCCCGCTCCGCTTTCGGCAAGTTATTACTACAGCATTCCGCATCTGACGGTGAGTGGCACCCTGGGCCGCAACGGGCAGCGCAGCGGCGTTGCGGGAACCGCTTGGCTCGATCACGAGTGGTCGTCGCAATACATGGAAGAGCAGGCCATTGGCTGGGACTGGGTCGGACTGAACATGGACGACGGTGCGGCGCTGATGCTCTTCCGCATGCGCGACCGGGACGGCAACGCCGTATGGAGCGGCGGGACACTGCGGCAGGCCGGGGGGACCGTTACGACGTTTTCCCGGTCGGAGATACGCTTCGTCCCGGGGCGGATATGGCAATCGCCCCGCACCGGGGCCCGTTACCCCGTGACGTGGGCGTTAGTCGCCGGCGAATTGCAACTGACGCTCGAGCCCCTGATGGATGATCAGGAACACGATACTCGCGGCTCCACCGGCACGATCTACTGGGAAGGTGCGGTGAGCGTGCTGCGCCAGGGAAGGCACGCAGGCCGCGGCTACCTCGAGCTGACCGGCTACTGGCGACCGCTGAATCTGTCCTCTCGCTCCACAGTTCCGGTTGCGGCATGACGACCGGCGAAGGATGCACCGTCGTGTTGGTATTTGCCTGACACGCAGTTTCGGCGCCGTGTTATGCTGGCGCCGTTTTTCCAAGGGAGGGGCGGTTCCGGACATCGGGGGAACCGGTTCACACATGAGTCCGTTGCACCCGTTTCAAAGGGTATGCAGCTCAAGCTGACTCGGCTGTTCAGTCGCGCGTCAACGGCATATGTGGTGCTGTCAGTCGGACTCCTGCTCTCTTTCGCCGCCGCCTATCTCGCCGCAAGACACGTAGAGCACGCGGCGCGGCTCAAGTTCGAAGGCACCGTCAGCGACTGGCCGGAAGCCATCGAAGCCCGGATTCGCGCCTACGCCGACATCCTGCTGGGCATCCGCGGCATGTACGTCGCCGCGGATGCTGTCAGCCGGGCAGAGTTCCGCAGCTACCTCAACAGTCTCGATCTGAGCCGGCGTTATCCCGGCGTCCAGGTCATCCACTATGGCGAACGGGTCACCGCGGCGCAGCGCCCGGCTTTCGAGCGCGAAGTCCGCACCGACACCAGCATCGATCCCCGCGGCTATCCCGGATTTGCGATCAAGCCCCCCGGCGAGCGTGCGGAATACGTCGTCGTCCGCTACGTCGAACCGATGGCAGGAAACGAGGCGGCGCTCGGCCTCGATCTGAGCGGCGACCCGGTGCGCCTGGCCGCGCTGGAGCGCACGCGGGACTCCGGTCAACTCACCGCGTCGGGCACCATCGCCCTCGCCAACGACCCGAAGCGCCATCCGGGATTCGCCATGAGACTGCCGGTCTACCGCCCGGGCATGCCGACCGACACGGCGGCGCAGCGGCGCGTAGCCTTCACCGGCGTCATCAGCGCTTCATTCGTGGTGATCGACCTGATGCGCGGGCTCTTTGGCGAACAGAATCTGCAGCGGGTGCGCATCCTCATACACGACGCCGGTTACGTCGACGGGGCCGGACCCGAGCCGCCGACACCGGCCAACCGCATGTTCGACAGCGACCGGCTGCTGAGCGGCGAGCGCAGCGAGGGTTCCTACGCGCTCGCCACCAGCGCCGCAATCGAGGTCGGAGGAAGACGCTGGAACATCTCGTTTATGGCACGCGAGCCATTCGTCGATGCGTCCACGCGCTGGCTGCCCGCCACGGCGCTGTTCGGCGGGCTTGTCATCAGCCTGCTGCTGTTCGGCCTCACGCGCTCACTCGCCACTTCGGGCAGCCGCGCGATCGCATTGGCCAACCGCATCACCGAGGACCTGCGCCAGAGCGAAGCGAACCTCGCCGAGGCGCAACGCATGACGCAGCAGCTGATCGAGGTGCTGCCGAATCCGGTTTTCTTCAAGGACACCGACGGGCGTTACATCGGCGTCAACAAGGCCTGGGAGCGCTACTTCGGCATTTCACGCAGCGCGTTCATCGGCAAGACCGTATTCGAGCTGTATCCCGAAAACCGGACGGTGGCGGAGCGGCTCGATGCGATGGACCAGGTGCTCTGGCGCAGCCCGGGTTCGCAGACCTATGAGACCACCATAACCACGCCCGACGGCCGCCGCCACGAAACCATCTACTACAAGGCGACTTTCAGCCGCTCGGACGGCGCGGTGGCCGGCCTGATCGGCACCATCGTCGATATCACCGAGCGCAAGGAAGCCGAGGCCCGGTACCGCGCGACCTTCGAATCCGCGCCCGTCGGCATCATGCATACCGCCATCGACGACGACCGGATTCTGCACGCCAATCCCAAACTCTGCGGGATGCTCGGTTACACCGAGGCGGAGCTGCTCGCGATGACCACCGACCAGACCCTCGCCCCGGATCAGCGCGGTGCCGACCGGCCGGTCTACCGCGAAAAGATGCTGAACGGCGAGCTGAGTTCCTACTCGTCAGAGCGCAAGTATCTGCGCAAGGATGGTTCATCGCTCTGGGTAAACCGGACGGTGGCGCTCGCGCGCGACGCCAACGGTACGCCGCTTTACTTCATCCGCATCGTCGAAGACATCAGCGAACGCAAGGCGGCCACCGAGCGCTATCAGGCAACCTTCGACAACGCGCCCGTCGGCATCATGCACGTCGGTCTCGACCGCAATGTCCTCCACGTCAACCCGAAACTGTGTCAGATCCTGGGTTACGAGGAGCCGGAGCTGATCGGCAGGGCGGTGGACGAGGTGATCCACCCGGGCATGCGCAGCACGGACCGGCATGCCTACACCGGGGACATACTGAGCGGAAAAATACAGTCGTATTCCTCGGAGCGCGTCTATCTGCGCAAGGACGGCAGCCCGCTGCCCGTCAACCGCACCACATCGCTGGTGCGCGATGCCAATGGAGAGCCGCTGTACTTCGTGCGCATCATAGAGGACATCAGCGAAAGAAAGGATCTCGAACGCCGATTCCGCGAGACCTTCGACCAGGCGGCGGTTGGCATCGTGCATACCTCATACGACGGCAAGTACCTGCAGGTCAACCAGAAGTTCTGCGAGATGCTGGGCTACACCGAGGCCGAGCTGATAGGGCGCGAAGCCGGCCTCTTCACCCACTCCGAAGACCGGGAGCGCGGCCGCCAAGCACGGGAGCTGATGTGGGATGGCAAGCTCAAGACCTACATTGAAGAGAAACGCTATGTGCGCAAGGACGGCAGCGTGATCTGGACCAACCGCACGGTATCGATTGCGCGGGACGCCTCCGGAAAGCCGATGTACTTCATTCGCGTCATCGAGGACATCACCGGGCGCAAGGAGATCGAGGAACGCTACCGCGCAACCTTCGATAATGCGCCGGTCGGCATCATGCATACCGCGGTGGAGACGTACCGCATCCTGAGCGCCAACCGCAAGCTGGCGGAGATGCTCGGATACACTCAGGAAGAGCTGCTCGGCATGACCAGCACCAACGTGGTTCACCCCGACTACCGGTTTTCGGATCGCGCCAAGTACATGGACCCGATACAGAGCGACCGGACCCGGGCATTCTCCTCGGAGCGCAAGTTTCTGCGCAAGGACGGCTCCCTGCTGTGGGTGAACCGCACGGTGTCGCTGGTAAAGGATGCGGCGGGCAACCCCCTCTACTTCATCCGCATCGTGGAGGACATCTCAGAGCGCAAGCAGGCGGAGCAGCGCCAGGCCATGGAACACGCCATCACACGCGTGCTCGCTGAAGCCCCGACCCTGACCGAAGCCATCCCCCGCATCATCCAGACGATATGCGAGACCATGGGCTGGCACTGCGGTGCACGCTGGCATATGGACAGGGAGGCGGGCTTGCTGTGCTGCCTCGAGACCTGGGGCGTCGACACGCCCGAGATCAGCGCCTTCATCGGATCGATACGCGAACGGAAGGTGGCCCCTACGCCGGTAGGCCAGGGCCTCGTGCGGCGCACCTTCGCCGCCGGCAAGCCGGTGTGGATCACCGATATCGCGCAGGACGAGGCTTTCAAGCGCCGCGAGTTCGCCGGAAAAGCGGACCTGCATGGCGCGTTCGGCTTTCCGCTGGTCGGCGGCAACGAGGTGCTGGGCGTGATGGAGTTCTTCCATCGCGACGTGCGCGAGCCGGACGAGATGCTGATCCAGATCGCGCACTCGATCGGCAGCCAGATCGGGCAGTACATGGTGCGGATGCAGGCCGAGGAAGCGGTCAAGTTCGTCGCCACGCACGATGCGCTGACCGGCCTGCCGAACCGCGTCATGTTCAACCAGCGCCTGGACCACGCGATCGCGCAGGCGCGGCGTTACGCGCGGCGGCTCGCCGTGCTGTTCATCGATCTGGATCGCTTCAAGATCATCAACGACACGCTGGGACATGAGTCGGGCGACGTGCTGCTGCGCGAAGTGGCGCAGCGCCTCACGGAGAACCTGCGCGCTGCCGACACCGTCGGCCGGCTGGGCGGCGACGAATTCGTCGTGCTGGTGGAGCAGGCGGGTGACGCGCACGATCTCGCCGGCGTTGCCCAGAAGCTCATTTCCGCGCTGACCGCCGGTTTCCCGGTGCACGGGCAGGAGTACCACGTCACGGCGAGCATCGGCGTCAGCACCTTCCCCGATGACGGCGAGGACGTGCAGACGCTGCTCAAAAACGCCGATATCGCCATGTACCGCGCGAAGGAACAGGGGCGTAACGCCTATCGCTTCTATTCAGCGCAGATGAACGTGCACTCGATGGAGCGCCTCACGCTCGAGTCGAGCCTGCGCCGGGCGATCGAGCGCCGGGAGTTGATCCTGCACTACCAGCCGCAGGTCCACATGCGGCGCGGCCACATCACCGGCATGGAAGCGCTGGTGCGCTGGCAGCATCCCGACCTGGGGCTGGTGCCGCCCGATCAGTTCATACACATCGCGGAGGAAACGGGGCTCATCGTCCCGATGGGCGAATGGGTGCTGCACACCGCGTGCGAAGCGCAGCGCGCGTGGGAAAGCCTTGGCGTCCCGGACGTGACGGTTGCGGTGAACCTGTCCGCACGGCAGTTCGTGCATGGCGATCTCGGGCGGGAGGTGACGCGCGCGCTGGAGCGCACGGGATGCCCCGCGCGGTGCCTTGAGCTGGAAATTACCGAGAGCATGGTGATGCACAGTCCGGAGCGTGCGGTGGAGGTCCTCAGTGAGCTGCAGGCGATGGGCATCGGCGTCGCCATCGACGATTTCGGCATCGGTTACTCGTCGCTTGCCTATCTCAAGCGCTTTCCGATCGACAGCCTGAAAATCGACCGCTCGTTCATCATGGACATTCCCGGCGACAAGAACGATGCGGCGATCACCCAGGCGGTGATCGCCATGGCGCACAGCCTGGGCATCAAGGTCATCGCGGAAGGCGTTGAGACGCGGCAGCAGTACAACTTCCTGCGCAAGCACCGTTGCGACGAGATGCAGGGTTACTACTTCAGCGCGCCTTTGCCTCTGGAGCAGGCCACCGGTCTGCTGCTGGAGCAGCGGCAGGTGAGCAACGCATGAAAAAGCGGGAACGAAAGCCCGCTTAACAGAAACAGCACGCGAACGAAGGCCCCCAAAAAACCGAGCGGGAAGGGAAGCCCTTAAAGAGCGGAGCGGGAGCGAATCCGTCCGCTCCGCGTCCTCCTACGCCGCCGCAGTAGCCGGCTGCGCCTTGTCCAACACGATGTGACCTTTTCGCGCGTCCACGCCGACCGTGTCCTTCGAGCCGAACTTTCCTTCCAGTATCGCTTTGGCGAGCGGATTTTCGATCTGCGCCTGGATCGCCCGTTTCAGAGGCCGAGCACCGTAGATCGGGTCGAAGCCGACGGCGGCGAGCTCGCGCAGCGCGGCATCGCTCACCTCGAGCTTCATCTCCAGCGCCGCCAGCCGCTTCTCGAGATAGCCGAGCTGGATGCGCGCGATCGACTTGATGTGCTTCTCGTCGAGCGCGTGGAACACCACGATCTCGTCGATGCGGTTCACGAACTCGGGGCGGAACTGCGCCTTGACCTCCGCCAGTACTGCGAGCTTGATCACCTGGTAGTCGTCGCCGGCCATCTGCTGGATCTGGTGTGAACCGAGATTCGAGGTCATCACCACCACCGTGTTCTTGAAATCCACGGTCCGGCCCTGCCCGTCCGTCATGCGCCCGTCGTCGAGCACCTGCAGCAGCACGTTGAAAACGTCGGGATGCGCCTTCTCGATCTCGTCGAGCAGGATGACGGAGTACGGCTTGCGGCGCACCGCCTCCGTGAGATAACCGCCCTCCTCGTATCCCACGTACCCCGGCGGCGCGCCGATCAGACGCGCGACCGAATGCTTCTCCATGAATTCCGACATGTCGATGCGGATCAGGTGGTCCTCCGCATCGAACAGGAACTCGGCGAGTGCCTTGCACAATTCCGTTTTCCCGACGCCGGTGGGCCCCAGGAACAGAAACGAGCCGTACGGCCGCCTGGGATCGGCAAGCCCCGCGCGGGAGCGGCGGATCGCGTCGGACACGAGCTTGACCGCCTCGTCCTGCCCGACTACCCGCTGGTGCAGCCGCTCTTCCATGAGCAGCAGTTTCTCGCGCTCGCCCTGCATCATGCGCGAAACCGGTATGCCGGTCGCGCGCGACACGACCTCGGCGATCTCCTCGGCCCCGACCTGCGTGCGCAGGAGCCGCGCCCTCTGCTGCTGCGGCTTGCCGGCCTTGTCGGCCTGCTTCAACTGCGCTTCGAGCTGGGGAATCCGGCCGTACTGGATCTCGGACACTTTCTGCCAGTCACCCTTGCGCTTGGCTGCATCCATTTCGACCTTCAGCCGATCCAGCTCTTCCTTCACGTGCTGCGAACCCTGGACCTGCGCTTTCTCGGCCTTCCAGATTTCCTCCAGGTCGGCGTACTCGCGCTCCAGCGTGGCAATTTCGCCCTCCAGCAGTTGCAGCCGCCTCTGCGACGCTTCGTCCTTTTCCTTCTTCATGGCTTCGCGCTCGATCTTGAGCTGGATCAACCGCCGGTCGAGACGGTCCATCTCCTCCGGCTTCGAATCGATCTCCATCTTGATGCGCGAGGCCGCCTCGTCGATGAGATCGATCGCCTTGTCGGGAAGGAAACGATCGCTGATGTACCGTTGAGACAGCTCGGCGGCCGCGACGATCGCGGGATCGGTGATATCGACGCCGTGGTGCACCTCGTACTTTTCATGCAGGCCGCGCAGGATGGCGATCGTATCCTCCACCGAGGGCTCGTCCACCAGCACCTTCTGGAAGCGGCGCTCCAGCGCGGCATCCTTCTCCACGTACTTGCGGTACTCGTCGAGCGTGGTGGCGCCCACGCAGTGCAACTCGCCGCGCGCGAGGGCGGGCTTCAGCATGTTGCCGGCGTCGATGGCACCTTCGGCCTTGCCGGCCCCGACCATGGTGTGCAGTTCGTCGATGAAGACGATGGTCCGCCCGCTGTCCTGGGCGATCTCCTTGAGCACCGATTTCAAGCGCTCCTCGAACTCGCCGCGATATTTCGCACCGGCGAGCAGCGCCGCCATGTCGAGCGCCAGGACGCGCTTGCCTTTGAGGGTTTCGGGCACCTCGCCGTTGACGATGCGCTGCGCCAGTCCCTCGACGATCGCCGTCTTGCCTACACCCGGTTCACCGATGAGCACGGGATTGTTCTTGGTGCGACGCTGGAGAATCTGGATGACGCGCCGGATTTCGTCGTCCCGCCCGATGACCGGATCGAGTTTTCCGACGCGCGCGTGCTCGGTGAGATCGAGCGTGTATTTCTTCAGCGCTTCGCGACTGCCCTCCGCTTCGGGATTCTGGACCGACTCGCCGCCGCGCACGGCGTTGATCGCCTGCTCGATGTGCTGGCGCGTGCCGCCGTGCTGCTTGAGCAGCCGGCCGGCTTCGCCCTTGTCGGACGTCAGCGCAAGCAGGAAGAGTTCGGAGGCAACGAACTGGTCGCCGCGTTTCTGCGCCTCCCGGTCCGTCAGATTGAGGAGGTTCGCGAGTTCGCGCGATACGTTCACTTCCCCGCCGGTGCCCTCCACCTTGGGCATGCGGTCGATGGCGCCCTGGAGCGCACCGCGCAGGCCCTGGACGTTGACACCGGCCCGCCCCAGCAGGGACGGCGTGCTGCCGTCCTGCTGGTTGAGCAGCGCGCCGAGCAGGTGCTGCGGCTCGATGTAGGGGTTGTCGCTGCCGACCGCTACGCTCTGAGCGTCGGCAAAGGCCTGCTGGAACTTCGTCGTAAATTTGTCGAATCGCATGGTCCATCCGCACCGTGGTTAATCGGGATATTGGGCGGCGATGCCCTTTTTCAAGACTCGGATATGAGACCTATACCTGACTTGCGTCTGGGGTCGTCTAACACCACGGGGTAGCCACCTGCAAGAACGGAAACCCGTCACAGGACGTGTCACCTACATTCTCCTTGTCGTCACGCTGGCCGAAATCGCGCTCGCAGGTCTCGTGATGGCTGTCTGCTGGGCCGAGCAGCTACGCTGGATCCGGCCCTACGTCATGCCGCGGCGCTGGTCCGCGCGGGGCCTGACAGCTCGCGCTTTCCGGTTTCCGGGTAAGGGTGCAGCATGTTGAGCGCGATGCTCTGGTTCGCCGACTGGACAATACGCACGTGTTCGCGCTTGAGCTCGCGCGCGTGGCGACATCCGCAGGAATGCGCCAGCATGTCGATCTCCCGGTTCATGTTCCTGCAATAATTGGCGACGCGCAGATACTTTTCCTCCACCACGAGCCCGCGCTGCAGGCGCCGGTTGTGGGTGGTGACGCCGGTCGGACAGGTGTTGGTATGGCAGCGCAGTGCCTGGATGCAGCCGAGCGCGAACATGAAGCCGCGCGCCGTGTTGACGAAGTCCGCTCCGACGCAGAGCGCCCAGGCCGCGCGCGCCGAAGTCACGAGCCGGCCCGCCGCGATCACGCGCACGCGGCTCTTGAGGTCGGACTCGATGAGGGCATCCACGACACGGGGCAACGCTTCCGCGATCGGCAGCGCCATGTGGTCCATCAGCGTCTGCGGCGCCGCACCGCTGCCGCCCTCCGCGCCGTCGATCGCGAGGAAATCGGGGGCATGCTCGCGTCCGCGGCGCAGGATGGCGTCACACAGATCGTTGATGAAGTCCCACCCCCCGATCGCGGTCTTCACGCCGACTGGTCTGCCGGTGAGTTCGCGGATGGAGGCCACCTGGTCGAGGAGCTGGTCCACGTTCGCGATATCGCGGTGGCGGTTGGGACTGATCGAGTCCCGGCCCGCGGGTATGCCGCGTATGCGGGCGATCTCCTCGGTGACCTTCCCGCCCGGAAGCACTCCGCCTTTGCCGGGCTTTGCGCCCTGCGAGAGCTTGATCTCGAAGGCCTTGACCACCTGCGCGAGCTCGCGCGCCTTCTCGCGCGAAAACGCGCCATCGAGATCGCGTATGCCGTACTTCGCCGTGCCGATCTGCATGATGATGTCGCACCCGCCCTCCAGGTGATGCGGAGAGAGACCGCCCTCTCCCGTGTCCATCCAGCACCCGGCCTCAGCGGCACCGCGCGACAGCGCCCGCACGGCCGGCGCCGAGATCGCACCGAAGCTCATGCCGCTCACGTTGACGATCGAGCGCGCGTCGAACGGATTCCGGCAGTAGCCCTCGCCGACCAGGAGTGAGGGCGTCGGCAGCCGGTCCTCCTCCAGCACCGGGTACGGATGGTTGACGAAAAGTATCGAGCCCGGCTCGCGCAGGTCGTTCGTCGATCCGAAACCGATGATCCCGCCCTCGTTCTTCGCTTCCTTGTAGACCCAGCTGCGGGTCGCGCGGTTGAAAGGCATCTCGTCGCGATCGCCGGCGAAGAAGTACTGACGGAAGTACTCCCCGAGATCCTCGAAGAAAAATCGCAGGCGCCCGATGACCGGAAAATTGCGCAGAACGGTGTGCTTCTTCTGCGTGACGTCATGCACGATCGCCGTGATGAGCCAGCCGATCAGCAGAAACCCGAGCACCGTGCCGACGCCGTACGAGACTACCGTCATCATCCCGTCCATACGCCCTCCCGGTTTTTTGGCGTTAGAATGCCCGGTTCAAAATATAGAGTAAATCCATGGATTTGGCATCCGAAATTACACGCAACGTGGGCGCGGCGCTCGCCGAGGACGTGGGCGGCGGCGACCTGACCGCCCTGCTCACGCCGGCCGCCAGCGTGGCGACGGCTGAAGTCATATCCCGGAGCCGCGTGATCGTATGCGGTGGCGAGTGGTTCGATGCCTGTTATCGCATGCTCGATGCGCGAGTAAAAATCGCCTGGCGCGTTCCCGAAGGCGCAATGACCGCGCCCGGAGCGCGGGTCTGCACCGTGACCGGCCCGGTGCGCGCGCTGCTGACGGGAGAACGCACGGCCCTCAATTTCCTCCAGTTGCTCTCGGGTGTGGCGACGATCACACGATGCTACGTCGATGCCATCGCCGGGACGCGCGCCGTGATCGTGGACACGCGCAAGACGCTGCCCGGGCTGCGCCTTGCGGAGAAGTACGCGGTACGGATCGGCGGCGGGACCAATCACCGGCTGGGCCTCTACGACGGCATCCTCATCAAGGAAAACCACATCGCCGCCGCCGGCGGCGTGGCGGCCGCGCTGGAAGCCGCACGCCGGATAGCGCCACCGGGAATCTGGATTCAGATCGAAGTCGAAAACCTGGAACAGCTTGCAACCGCGCTGAACGCCGGCGCTCGCAAGGTGTTGCTGGACAATATGGGCACGGCAATGCTGAGGGCCGCGGTCGAACTGACTGCGGGCCGCGCCGAACTGGAGGCTTCGGGGGGCATCACGCTGGAGAACGTGCGCGCGGTCGCCGAAAGCGGCGTGGATCGCATTTCCATCGGCGGGCTCACCAAGGACGTCGCCGCTGCCGATCTGTCGATGCGGTTCAGCGCTGCGGAAGGTGCTTCCGGATAAGGCCTTCGATTGCGGGCAACTCTGCCTCCACGCTCAACGGCTTCGCACTCTGCGCGATCGCAGTATCCGGATCCTTCAAACCGTGGCCGGTCAGCGTGCACACTATCGTGCTGCCCTCGCGTATGCGCCCTGCCTGGAGGTCTTTCAGGAGTCCCGCGACAGCGATCGCCGACGCGGGCTCGCAGAACACGCCTTCCGCCTCGGCCAGCAACTTCTGCGCCCGCAGTATCTCCTCGTCGCTGCACTCGCCGAACCAGCCCCCCGACTCCTGTTGCGCGGCGAGCGCCTGCTGCCATGACACCGGATTGCCGATGCGTATCGCGGTCGCGATCGTTTCGGGATTTTCGACCGGCCGCCCGCGAAGGATCGGTGCGGCGCCTGCTGCCTGGTAGCCGAGCATCACCGGCCGGCGCGTCGCAATCTTTTTGCGCTGATAGGTGCAGTTTCCGCTGCACAACGCGCAGGCACCCGTGTTCTCACAGACGGCCTCGGAATAACCGATCCAGTGCGCGGTGATATTGCCGGCGTTTCCCACCGGCAACGCGTGGTAGTCCGGGGCATCCCCCAACGCCTCGATGATCTCGAAGGCGATCGTCTTCTGGCCCTGCAGGCGGTAGGGATTGATCGAGTTGACGATGTTGACTGGCAGCGTGCGCGCTGCCTCCTGCACCAGGCGCATGCCATCGTCGAAATTTCCGCGGATCTGGATCACGACGGAGCCATGCATCATCGCCTGGGAAAGTTTACCGAGCGCGATCTTCCCTTCGGGAATCAGCACGAAGCATGCTATCCCGGCACGCGCCGCATAAGCTGCGGCGGCCGCTGAAGTATTGCCTGTGGACGCGCAGATGATCGCCCGCGCGCCGGCTTCCACCGCCTTGCTCACGGCCATGGTCATGCCGCGGTCCTTGAACGACCCCGTCGGATTCAGCCCTTCGAACTTCGCGTACAGCCGCATAGCCTTGCCCGCGCGATGCGGCACGCTCTTCAGCTCGATCAGGGGCGTTGCGCCTTCGTTGAGTGAGACGACCGGCGTGTCAGGCGCCACGGGCAGCCGATCGCGATACTTCTCGATCAAGCCGGAGTAACGTACGCGCCCGGCCATGCCGACGTCAGCGCCGGCCATCGAGCTGCTCGAGCCGTATGCGGGTCACCTTGCCCGACACCACAGGCAACGCCTCTATTCTTGCAATCGCGGCATTCACCCGCTTTTCTATCGTCTGATGGGTCAGCATGATGATTTCAGCCTGATCCTCGCCCGCATGCGGCTGCTTCTGCACCATCGCATCGATCGAAATTTCCAGGTCGGCGAGGATGCGCGTGATATCGGCCAGCACGCCGGTCCGGTCCAGCACCCGCAGGCGCAGGTAGTAGGCGGTCTCGACCTCCGCTATGGGCAGGATCGGCACGTCGGACAGCTGGTCGGGCTGGAACGCAAGGTGCGGAACCCGGTGCTCCGGGTCCGCGGTCAGCATGCGGGCGACATCGACGAGATCCGCGATCACCGCCGAGGCGGTCGGCTCCGAACCCGCACCGGCCCCGTAGTACATCGTCTGACCCACCACGTCGCCCTGCACCAGTATCGCGTTCATCACACCTTCGACGTTCGCGATCAGCCGCCGCGCCGGTATCAGCGTCGGATGCACCCGCAGCTCGATTCCGGCCGGCTTGCGCTTCGCGATTCCGAGCAGCTTGATGCGATAGCCGAGCTCCTCCGCGTACGCGATATCCTCTCGCGTCAGCTTCGAGATGCCTTCGATGTGCACCCTGGCGAACTGGGCCGGTATGCCGAATCCGATCGCGGCCATGATGGTCAGCTTGTGCGCGGCGTCCACCCCTTCGATGTCGAAGGTGGGATCGGCTTCCGCATAGCCCAGGCGCTGCGCCTCCTTCAACACGTCCTGGAACTCCGCGCCCTTGTCGCGCATTTCCGACAGTATGAAGTTGCTGGTGCCGTTGATGATGCCGGCGATCCATTCGATACGGTTCGCCGTGAGCCCTTCACGCAACGACTTGATGATCGGAATCCCGCCCCCGACCGCGCCCTCGAAAGCCACCATCACGTCGCGCTCCTGCGCCGCGGCGAAGATTTCGTTGCCATGCTGCGCGAGCAGCGCCTTGTTCGCGGTGACCACGTGTTTGCCGTTGGCGATCGCCCGCAGCATGAGATCCCTGGCGATCGTCGTGCCGCCGATCAGCTCGACCACGATGTCGATCTCGGGACTGTTGACCACTTCGCTCGCGTCCGGTGTCACGGTCGCGAGTTCTCCGACCAGCGCCCGCGCGCGATCCAGATCCTTGTCGGCCACCATCTTCATGGTGATGGCGCAACCCGCCCGGCGCGCGATCTCCTCCCGGTTGCGCCGCAGGACCGCAAAGGTGCCGCTGCCCACGGTCCCGATGCCGAGGAGCCCGACGTTGATCGCTCTCATAGCAGGCCATCCTTGCGGAACATGTCCCGTATTCCGCGCAGCGCCTGTCGCGTCCGGGCTTCATTTTCGATCAACGCAAAGCGCACGTGGTCGTCGCCGTAGTGGCCAAAGCCCGTGCCCGGCGCGACCGCCACCTTCGCTTCGATCAGGAGCTTCTTGGAAAACTCGAGCGAGCCCATGCTGCGATAGCGTTCCGGTATGGGCGCCCACACGTACATCGTCGCCCTGGGCTTCTGCACTTCCCATCCCAGGCCGCTGAGTCCGCCGCAGAGCACGTCGCGCCGTCCCTGGTAAACCGTCCGCACCGTCTTCACGCATTCCTGCGGACCCTCCAGGGCGATAATGGAAGCGACCTGTATCGGCGTGAACGTTCCGTAGTCGTGGTAGCTCTTCATGCGCGCGAGCGCAGTCACCAGCTCGCGGTTTCCCACCATGAACCCGACGCGCCACCCTGCCATGTTGTAGCTCTTCGACAGGGTGAAGAACTCGACGGCAACCTCGCGCGCACCGGGCACCTCGAGGATGGAGGGCGCCTGGTAGCCGTCGAATACGATGTCCGCGTATGCGAGATCGTGCACCACGTAGATGTCGTGCTCGCGCGCCATGGCCACCAGCCGCTCGAAGAAAGCGAGATCGACGCACTGCGTCGTCGGGTTGCTCGGGAAGTTGACGATCAGCATCTTGGGCTTGGGATACGAATCCTTGATCGCCTGCCCGAGCGACTCGAAGAAATCGATGCCGGCATGCATCGGCACGTGACGGATGTCGGCGCCGGCGATGACCGGGCCGTAGATATGTATCGGGTAGCTGGGATTCGGGACGAGCACGATGTCACCCGTGTCCAGCGTGGCGAGCGCGAGATGCGCGATGCCCTCCTTGGAGCCGATGGTGACGATCGCTTCCGAATCGGGATCGAGCTCCACGCCGTAGCGCCCCTGGTACCAGCCGCATATCGCGCGCCGCAGCCGGTAGATGCCTTTCGAGACGGAATAGCGATGCGTATCCGGCCGCTGCACCGCCTCGATCAGCTTGTCTACGATATGGCGCGGCGTGGGCTGATCGGGATTGCCCATGCTGAAATCGATGACGTCCTCCCCCCGCCGCCGCGCTGCGAGCTTCAGCTCGCCGGTGACGTTGAATACGTACGGCGGCAGACGTCTGATGCGCGAAAACTCTTCCATGGCAGGCAGCGGCCCGATCCCGTGCGACAAAAGCGTATAATTCTACCCCAGCTCCCTCGCTCCAGCCGCTCGGCTCTCCGCTCTTTCGTGAAGCTCCACATCGCGCAGACTTCCGGACAAAACCTCTTTACCGGATATGGGGACGGTTTCGTCGCCGTGAACGGCGCCCGGCACGAGACGCACCTGCTCGTGACGTCCGAGCGCGTCGTTCACTGGAACGTCGGAAGCTTCGAGTCCCTGACTGCAGACACGGCTGGAGAGTTGATCGCGCGGGGCGCCGAAATCATCATCCTCGGAACCGGCGCGAGCCTGCGCTTTCCGCCGCCCGAAATCGCGCGCCGCATCGCCGCGGCCGGAATCGGGCTCGAAGTGATGGACAGCAAAGCGGCCTGCCGCACCTACAACGTGTTGATGGCCGAGGGTAGGCGCGTGCTCGCCGCGATCCTGATCGAATAACGTACGCCGGCCATCTACGTCTGACGCTACCGCATTTCGAGCGCGGCGCTTGCGACTGCGTCTGCCGGACGTTGCAGCTGCCGCCCGCTCGCAATGAAAGCCGTGCACTCGTCGGCCGGCAACGGGACGGAAAAATAGTATCCCTGGATCTGGTCACAGTCGTTGGCGTAGAGAAACGCGAGCTGCGCTTCGGTTTCCACGCCCTCTGCCACCACGGCAAGTTCCAGGCTGTGCGCCATGGTGATGATGGCCCGCGTGATCGCCGCGTCGTTGGCGTCGGTGGTGATGTCGCGCACGAAGGAGCCGTCGATCTTCAGCGCGTCGAGCGGGAAACCTTTCAGCCGGCTCAGGCTGGAATAGCCGGTGCCGAAGTCGTCGATCGCCACCCGCACCCCGAGCGCGTTGAGATAGGCGAGCGTGCCCGCAGCCTCTTCCGCATCGGTCGTGAGCGAGCCTTCGGTGATTTCGAGCTCCAGCAGATCGTGCCGTATGCGCTCTTCCTCCAGGATGCGGGAGATCGTCATGCCGAGATCCTTCACCTGGAACTGGCGTGCCGACAGGTTGACCGCGATCGGGATGGCCGGCAGTCCAGCCTGCTGCCACGCCCTGATCTGGGCACACGCGGTGCGGATCACCCATTCTCCCGCGGCGACCACCAGTCCGGTCTCTTCCAGCATGGGCATGAACTCCAGCGGCGAAACCAGGCCGAGTTCCGGGTGGCGCCAGCGCAGCAGCGCCTCCACGCCGACGACCTCGCCCGTGCCGAGGCTCGCCTTGGGCTGGTAGTGCAGCAGGAACTCCTCGCGCTCCAGCGCCCGGCGCAGCGAGCTTTCCATACTCAGCTTTTCCAGCGCCCGCGCGTTCATCTCGGGCGTATAGAACCGGAAGCTGTCGCGGCCCAGCTCCTTCGCCCGGTACATCGCCGTATCGGCGTTCTGTATGAGCGTGTCCTGATCCTGGCTGTCCGTCGGGAACAGGGTGATTCCTATGCTCGTGCTGACGAACACTTCCTTCCCGTACAGGTTGAACGGCTTGTGGAAAGTGCCCATGATCTTCTGCGCGACCAGGCTCGCATCATCGGGACCCGCGAGGTTCGAGCACACGATGGCGAACTCGTCGCCGCTCAATCGCCCCACCGTGTCGCCCGAACGCACGCAGGCGGAAAGCCGCTCCGAGACCTGCCGCAGCAGCAGGTCTCCCGCGCCGTGTCCCAGCGTATCGTTCACGTTCTTGAAACGGTCGAGGTCCAGGAACATCACCGCGGTGATCCACTCGTTGCGCCGCGCCTGGGACAGCGCCTGCTTCAGGCGGTCGTAGAACAGCACCCGATTGGGCAGGCTCGTGAGATTGTCGTAGTGCGCGAGATACAGCAGCCGCTCCTCGGACTCCCGGATGTCGGTGATGTCCTCGGCGATGCCGGCAATGCGGTAGACCCGGCCCTGCGCGTCGTGGATGGGAAAGGCCCGGTCGCGCACCCAGCGCACCGTGCCGTCGTTCCGGATCACGCGGAACACCTCGTCGTACTCGCCGCCCGCGGCCGATATGCGGGCGGTCTTGACCCGCTCGCGGTCCTCCTCGTGAACGAACCGGAGCCAGCTGCGCGCATCCTTGCGCAAGCGCTCGTTCGACTGCCCCGTGATGCGCTCATAGGCCGGGCTTACGTAGATCATCTCTTTCTGCAGGGCATCGCAGATCCAGAAAATCTGCGGAATGTTGTTTGCGAGCTGGTGGAACTGCTCCTCGCTTTCGCGCAGCGCTTCTTCCGCACGTCTGCGATCGGTGATGTCCTGGATGATCGATATGACGTGTGTGGGCCGGCTGTCCGCGCCGCGCACGGCGGTCAGCGAGATGTGCACCCATATGATCTCGCCGTTCTTGCGCATGTAACGCTTCTCGCGCGAATAGGAGCCGATCTCTCCGCTCAGCAGCTGCTCGTTGCGATCGATGGCGGCATTCCTGTCCTCGGGTGGCGTGACATCGACCGAGGTAAGGTCGAGCAGCTCTTCGCGCGTATAGCCCAATATGTCGCAGAGTTTCTGGTTCACCCGCAGCCAGCGCGGGTTGCGCGGGTCCACGCCGCGCAGCGCCATGCCCACCGACGCCTGCTCGAACGTGGCGCGGAAGCGCTCCTCGCTCTCGCGCAGGGCTTCCTCGGCACGCAGCCGCTCCGAGACGTCGTTGATGAGGAGGATACGCGAGTTGCGCCCGTGGAACGCGAGCGGGCGTGCCGTGACTTCGACGTGGATCACCTGACCGCTGCTCGTCACGTGCCGGCGCTGGAAAAGCGCCGATCTCGCCGCCTCCGCACCCAGTTCCTGCGCCACTCGCGCCCGATCCGCTTCGGGCTGCAGATCGAGTATGGTCATGGAAAGTAATTCTTCTCGGGCGTAGCCGTACTTCTCCTCCGCCGGCCGGTTTACCGCCAGTATCTGGAGGGTGGAGTCATCGATCACGATGAGCGGGAGGGGAGCCAGCTCGAACAGGTTGCGATAGCGGTCTTCGCTTTCGCGCAGCGCCTCTTCCATGCGCTTGCGATCGGTGATGTCGCGGTTTACGCCGACCAGTCCGAATACGTTTCCCGCGTCGTCGCGCAACGGCACCTTCGAGGTCACGTGCCAGCGCGCCTCGCGGCTGCCGTCCTCCGTCCGGCTGAAGAAAGTCTGGCCTTCCCGGTCCAGCAGCGGCATCCCGTTTTCCATCACCGCACGGTCTTCGGCCTCGAGCTTTTTTGCAAGATCCTCGGGAAAGATGTCGTAAACCGTCTTGCCGACGATTTCGTCGTGGTCGGTAATGCCCCGTATCCTGAGGTTGGTGGCATTCTGGAGCAGGAAACGACCCGCACGATCCTTGACGTAAATGCGTTCCGGCATCGCGTCCACCACCGCCCGCAGCAGCGCGCGCTCGCTCGCGAGCCTCTCCTCGGCGCGCTTGCGGTCCGAAATGTCCTCCGCCACAGTGATGAAGTGGCGCGGCTCGCCGCTGTCATCGCGTATGAGCGTCGTCGAGTGGGTCACCCACACCAGCGTGCCGTCGCAACGCCGCACCTGGCGCTCGCTGCTCGAGTGGGTCCACTGGCCGGAAAGCATCCTGTTGCGATTGGCGAGCACGTCTTCGATGTCGTCGGAACGATTCACGTCGGAAATCGACATCCCCAGCAGCTGGCCGCGGTTGTACCCGAGCATTTCGCAGTACTTGTCGTTCACCTGCAGGTAGCGCGAATCGAGCGAGGTCACGAAAATGCCCACCCCCGCCTGGCTGAACGTCGCGGTGAGCAGCTGTTCGCTCGCCCGCAGCGCCTCCTCCGCCTTCTTGCGCTCGGTGATGTCCTCCACCACGCTGATGACATATTGGGGATTGCCGAGCTCGTCGCAGGCGGTGGACATGGTGCGGCGCGTCCAGATCAGGGAGCCGTCGCGGCGCACGAAGCGTTTTTCCCCCGATACCGAGCGCATCGTCCCGCCGGTCAGCTGCTCGCGGTAGCGTGCGCCTTTTCCATAGTCATCGGTGTGGGTGATGTCGCTGATCGCCCGGCCTATCAGCTCGTCTCGCGCGTAACCCAGGAGGTCGCAGAACTTCTGGTTCGCATCGATCAGCACGCCGTGGAGATCGACCCGTGTGATTCCCACCGCCGCCTGGTCGAAGATGTCCCGGAATCGGCGCTCGCTCTCGCGCAGCGCGGATTCGGCCTCCTTGCGCGCTGAAGTCGTCCGCAATCCGACGATGCCGAATGCGATGTCGTCCGCCAGTTCGCTCAGCAGCCCCAATTCCTCGCTGTCGAAAGCGTCCGGCTCGGTGGCATAGATCGCGAGTGCGCCCAGTATTGCGCCCTGATGCTTGAGGGGCAGCGCGATCGAGGCCTGAAATCCGTGCTGGACCGCCCGCCGGCGCCGCCGCGCGTGCGCCGGGTCGCTCAGTATGTGGCGCGCGATGTATGCTTCGCCGCTCGTGATCGCCTCACTCATGAAGCCCTGGTAGCGCCCGTCGGCGCTCCAGCCGACAGGATCGCTCATCGGCGCGTCGCTGCCGAAACCGGCGTGGGCCGCCGGATAGACCGGACGGTCGGCGTCGCCGGTAACGAGCCCGACCCATGCCATCTTGTAGCCGCCGGACTCCGCCACGATGCGACACATGTCCGCGAGCATGCCGCGCTCTTCGGCGCCGTGCACGAGCACGTGGCTGCACTCTGCCGTGACGCGACGCGCGCGCGTGACCCGCGCCAGCCGCGCCTCTGTCAGCTTGCGCTCGGAGATGTCCTCGATCACCTGGATGAGATAGCGTTCGCCGGTCGATTCGCGGCGGGCCAGCGTGACCGTCCGGTTCACCCAGATGGTGCTGCCGTCCTTGCGCAGGTAGCGCTTTTCGCTGTTGAAAAAACGCCGCTCGCCGGACAGGAGTGCCACGCGCAGCGCGTCCTGCCGGTCGCGATCCTCGGGATGCGTCAGGTCGCGCGTGGAAAACTGCCCCAGCTCCTCGCGGGCGTAGCCGAGTATCTCGCAGAGCTTGTTGTTGATCTCGACGATCTTCCCGTCTTCCGTGGTATGCGCGATTCCCACTGCCGCCTGGTTGAAGGTGGCTTCGAAGCGGCGCTCCGCCTCCTTGCGCCGCGAAATATCGTCGACTACCGAAATGAAGTATTCGGGATGCTGCTGTTCTCCCCGCACCAGCTGGACCGCCACGCTGCACCAGCGTACGGTGCCATCCTTGCAGCGGTAGCGCTTTTCCCGGGTAAACGACCCTATCCTGTCTGCGATCAGGTCCCGCTGCAGCGCCTCGCCTTCCGCCCGGTCCTCGGGCAGCGTGACATCGTGCACGGTGCGAGACAGCAATTCTCTTCTCGAATAGCCGAGGAGCGCGCACAGCGCGGGGTTGGCGTGAAGATAACGGCCGTCCAGTCCGATGTGCGCGATGCCGACCGGCACGTGCTCCAGGCCCGTCTCGGCGGCTGTCGAAACGCGCGCCACCTCGCGCACGGCCCGCTTCGCGGTTCGGGTGCCGCCGTTCGAAGGCGGCGCAGGCGCCTTCTTGATTCTGTGGCGGGCCGGCCGCTTGAGCGCCCGTACGCCCGCCCCCACGGCGCGCCGGGCTTTCGCTTTCCTGTCCATCGGCATTCCCCCCTTTTGCGGCGCTTCTCCCGCCCCTGCGTCAGAGCCGCTCCCGACGCCTGCCCGCAGCGGGCGGCTCATTATGACACCGCTTGCCACGGCAAGGTGGGGAGCAATGCACAATTCCGCGACTAGAGATCGCTCAGCACCTTGATGTGGTGCATGACGCTGCGGCCCAGCGCGTGCAGTTCATATCCGCCCTCGAGCATGGACACGATCCTGCCTCGCGCATGGCGTTCGGCAACCTCCTTGACGAGCCCGGTCACCCATGCGTAATCCGCCTCGACGAGCTGCAGCATGGCCATGTCGTCGTCGCGGTGCGCGTCGAACCCGGCCGAGACAAAGATCATCTCGGGGCGAAACGCCTCCAGCGCCGGCAGCCAGTGCTGCTCGACCGCGTGCCGGAACGTAATCGAGATGCACCCGTCCCGCGGACGGCGCCGCTTGTTCCATGGCATCGACATGATGCCGGGTATGCACGCGCTCCCGCTCGGGGCGCCGCACGAGCGGCGCTTCGAGGTGCGCAAGGGTGATCCATCAGCCCGGAAGCGATGAGCTGGTCCTCCACTGCTTGCAGCCGCGCCGGCTGTTCGGGATGCCCGGGCCCCATCTCGTGCAACAGGCAGTCCGGGTGGCTCACGAACGCTGTAGTCACGTCTTCCGACTCCTCGCGTCACGTCTTCCGACTCCTCGCAACGCCAGCATCTTATAATGCAGCCAGCGAACACACCAACATTGCGCGCGCGACGATCCGACAGCATGCGGCGCTGTCCCGCTGCGCGAACTATCGCCGCAGATGCTGTCTCACTTCACGCAGGTGGATTATGACCCTCACATGGCGCTGGTCGCGGCCCGTGGAGCGCGACTTGTAGAAGGATAATGCCGTGCCCGATACCGGACGAAATGTGGCAAACTCGCCGCCGGAGCGCAATGCCGTTTCGATGACGCCTCTGATCGATCAGGTGGTGGCGCAGGTGAGCCGCATCGTCCTGGGCAAGGAACACCAGGTGCGGCTCGCTCTGGCATGCCTGGTCGCGCGCGGGCATCTGCTGATCGAAGACATCCCCGGCGTGGGCAAGACCATGCTCGCGCATGCGCTCGCATCATCGCTGGGGCTGGGTTTTCAGCGCATCCAGTTCACGAGCGACCTGCTGCCGGCGGACGTACTCGGCGTATCCATCTACAACCGCGACGCACAGGGCTTCCAGTTCCATCCCGGGCCCATATTCACGCAGGTGGTGCTCGCGGACGAGGTCAATCGGGCCACGCCCAAGGCGCAGAGCGCGCTGCTCGAGGCGATGGAGGAGCATCAAGTCACCACCGAAGGCGAAACGCGCCGCCTGCCG
Source organism: Betaproteobacteria bacterium (assembly GCA_052389535.1). Taxonomy (GTDB): domain Bacteria; phylum Pseudomonadota; class Gammaproteobacteria; order Burkholderiales; family SG8-41; genus DSOT01. Next base: position 30,396 of record JBQTHU010000041.1, read on the forward strand.
CAGCCATTCTTCGTGATCGCAACGCAGAACCCGTCGAACCAGGTCGGCACGTTTCCCCTGCCCGAATCGCAGCTCGACCGCTTTCTCATGCGCATCGAGCTGGGCTATCCGGATGCCGAAGCCGAACGCGCGCTGCTCATGGGGGAGGACCGCCGCGATCTGCTGGCGACGCTCACGCCCTGCATGACCCCGAAGGCGCTCATGGAAGCCCAGGCGCATGCACGCCGCATCCATACGTCCGGAGCGCTGCTCGATTACGTGCAGGCGATCGTGCAGTACACGCGGCGGTCCGCGCAGTACGCGGGCGGCCTGTCTCCCAGGGCGGCGCTTGCGCTGCTGCACGCGGCGCGCGCATGGTCCTTCATGCATGGGCGCGAGCATGTGCTCCCTGAGGACGTGCAGGCGGTGATGCCCGGCGTGGTCGGCCACCGGCTTACTCTCGCCGGACAGGTAACGCGCGTCGACGGCGTACACGTCGCCCAGCATCTGCTCGATCACGTTCCCATCCCTTGACAGCACGCCACGACGGCAGCGGTTGATCCTCTCATGTACGCGGCGCTCCGCAACCATCTCTACAACTGGCTGTTCCAGATCCGCGGCCCGCACACCGGGCCGATAGTGCTGGTACAGCGGCGCGTATTCATACTGCCCACGCGCCAGGGGCTGCTTTTCGCAGCCGTGCTCGTGCTCATGCTGGTGGGTTCCATCAACTATGCGTTGAGTCTCGGGTTCGTCCTGACGTTTCTGCTGGTCGGGCTCGGCCTGAACGCCATGGTTTACACCTTTCGCAACCTGGCGCGTCTGAGCCTGTCGGGCGGCCGGGTACAGCCCGTGTTCGCCGGCGAAACGGCCTGGTTTCCGGTGCATCTCGAGAACCCGGGACAGACCGACCGCCATGCCGTCGGCTTGACTGCAGACAAGCAGACCGCCGTTTACGTTGACGTGCCCGCCCGCCAATCCGCAGTCGCGCCGATCGGCATACCCGCGCGCCGCCGTGGGCGGCTGCGCCCGGGCCGGCTCACCATCTTCACGCGTTACCCCTTGGGTCTTTACCACGCATGGTCCTACCTCGATTTCGGCGCGCACTGCCTGGTTTACCCGCGGCCGGCGCCCGCCGGGCTGCCTTTGCCGGCAGCCGGGGCCGGCGCCGGGACCGGCACGCTGCTGGGACAAGGCCGTGAGGACTTCTCCGGACTGCGCCAGTACTTTCCTGGCGACTCGCCACGCCACATCGCGTGGAAAGCCGTCGCGCGCGGCGAGGAGCTGCTCACCAAGCAATTCAGCGGACGCGCCGATACCGAGTTATGGCTCGAATGGCGCCGTTTACCCGCTGGTCTGGATACGGAGCAGAAACTCTCCCGCCTCGCGCGCTGGGTACTCGATGCCCATGCCGCCGGCTTGAACTACGGTGTGCGCATCCCGGGCCGGACGGTGGATCCGGGACAGGGCGAGGCGCACCGCGAGCGCTGCCTGGAAGCGCTGGCCCTTTTCGGCATCGACGATGACGGCGTTGACGGCGCCGCGGATTGATTTCCGCAACATCGCGTGGCTGACGGCCGGGCTGGCCCTGGTCGCGGCCCCGCACGTACAGCGGCTGCCGGCGTGGGTCATGCTGCTCGCTGCGATGCTGGTGTTATGGCGTCTTTACATCGGCAGCAGGCGCCTGGCCCTGCCGCGCAAGGCGCTCATCATCGGCGTGGTCGCCGTCGCCGCGCTCGGAGTGTTCCTGAACTATCGCACCCTGTTCGGACGTGACGCCGGCGTGGCGCTGCTGATCGTCATGCTCGCGCTCAAGCTGCTCGAAGCCGAATCGCGGCGCGACGCGCTCCTGCTCATCTTCATGAGCTACTTTCTGATCGTCACCAACTTTCTCTACTCGCAGACGCTCACCACCGCGCTCTACATGCTGGTCTGTCTGTGGATCATCACCGCCGCGATGATCGCCTGCAACCAAACTTCGTCCCAGCCGGATTCCCGCCATCAGCTGCGCGCCGCGGGCCTGATGCTCGCCCAGTCCGCTCCCGTGATGCTGGTGCTGTTCCTGCTCTTCCCGCGAACCGCCGGACCGTTGTGGCGGCTGCCGCAGGATGCCCACGCCGGAGTGAGCGGACTGTCCGACTCGATGTCGCCCGGCAGTGTCTCGCAGTTGAGCCTTTCGGACGCCGTCGCTTTCCGCGTCGAGTTCAAGTCTGCAACGCCGCTCGCGCGCAACATGTACTGGCGCGGCCCGGTGCTGTGGGACTTCGACGGCCGCACCTGGACGGTGCCGAACGCTTTTCTGCGCGGGAAGCCCGTGCTCGAGGCCCTGTCTCCCGCCGTCGAGTACGCGGTGACGGTGGAACCGCACAACCAGCGTTGGCTGTTTGCGCTGGATCTCCCGGATGCGGCGCCATCGCGTGCAGTAACGACCAGCGACTTTCAGTTGCGCTCCCCGACGCCTTTGACTCACAGGCTGCGCTACGAAGCGCGCTCGTATCTCGAATACCGCACCGGAACGGACGAGCGCCGGGAAGTGCTGCAGCGGGCGCTCCGGCTGCCGGAGAATTCCAATCCGAGAACCGTCCAGTTTGCCCGCGATCTGCGGCGCAGGCATGCCAGCGACACCGCGCTGATCCAGGAAGTGTTGCTGATGCTGCGCAACGAGAAGTTCTATTACACCCTCGATCCGCCGTTGCTGGGACTCCATGCGGTGGACGAATTCCTGTTCGACACGCGCAACGGATTCTGCGAGCACTATGCCTCGGCTTTTGCCGTGCTCATGCGCGCAGCGGGCATACCCGCGCGGATCGTGACCGGCTACCAGGGCGGGCAACGCAATCCTTTCGGCAACTATTACATCGTGTACCAGGCGGATGCCCATGCATGGACCGAAGTCTGGCTCCCCAATGAGGGATGGGTGCGGGTGGATCCCACCGCGGCGGTATCTCCCCTGCGGATCCAGTCCGGGATCGCCGCAGCCGTATCGCGCAACGAACCGCTGCCCTTGCTGGTGCGCGGAGATAATCCATGGCTGCGCCAGCTGCAATTCAGCTGGGATTCACTCGCCAACCAGTGGAACCAGTGGGTGCTCGGCTACAACCCCGAACGCCAGCGCTGGGTGCTCTCGCGCGTCGGCATCGACGAGGCCACGTGGAGAACGCTCGGCATCTCCCTGGTGATCGCGACCGCGCTGATCATGCTCCTGCTCGTGCCTTTGATGCTGCGCACCCTGCGAGCCCAGACCGTCGATCCGGCGCACCGCGCCTATTCGAGGTTCTGCGCGAAGCTCTCGCGCAAGGGCATGGAACGCCGTCCAGCGGAAGGCCCGCTGCACTACGCCGCGCGCCTGTCGCGGCTGAGGCCCGACCTCGCCGCGCAGGTGGCAAACATCACCGGTCTGTATGTCACGCTGCGCTACGGCGTCGATCCCGGCACCGCCTCGCTGCGCGAGCTGGAGCAGCAGGTCCGGCAGTTCAGCGCCTGAGCAGAACCTATCTCAATAATGGACGCGCGCACGTGCCCATTATTGAGATAGGTTCTACGTGCATCACGCGGGGCGGTCCGGCAGCAGCTTGACCGGATCCACCGGCTTGCCGAAGCGCCTGATTTCGAAGTGGAGCTTCACCTGCTCGGCGTCGCTGTTCCCCATCTCGGCGATCTTCTGGCCGCGGCTGACGGTGTCGCCCTCCTTGACCAGCAACAGGTTGTTGTGCGCGTAGACGGACAGAAAGGCGTCGTTGTGCTTGATGACGATGAAGCGCCCGAGTCCCCTGATGCCGGTGCCGCTGTGTATCACTTTGCCCGAGGCGCTCGCGAGCACCGGCTGTCCGAGCTTGCCCGCGATCGCGATCCCCTTCGCGGTGCTGCCGTTGAACGTCCCGACGAGCTTTCCGGTTGCCGGCCAGACCCAGGTGAGCGCCGCGCCCTCCGTCACGCCTTCCGGTTTGGGCCGGACGTCGACCGGCTTCGGAGGCGCGGTCGCCTCCGGCTTTATCTGCGCAAGCTGGGCATAGTTTTGATCCGAGTACGGCAGGCGCACACCCTTCGGCTCGGTCTTGACTGCCGCTGCACCCGGAACCGGCGCAGCCGTCGTTCCAGGAGGTGCGCCGAGAGGCCGGGCCTCGATCGAGGGCGGCGCGGACTTGAGCGGCGCGGCGCTTACGGTCGTGTCCGGCGGCGTGAGACGCAGCTGCTGTCCCGTCTGCAATCTGACCGGATCGATGCCGTTCCACTCGGCAAGCTCCCGGTAGTCGAGCCCGTACTCCAGGGCAATGCTGTACAGGGTCTCGCCTTTTCTTACGGTATGGAAAGGCGGGCGCGATTCGACGGGCACAGGCGCCTTCACGGTGGGCGCCGGTTTTACCGGTGCGGCGGGCTTGGCCTGCGGGGCTCTCTCGATCACCGGTGCGGGGCGCGGCGAAGTGCAGCCCGCGCTCAACAGCACAGCCGCCATCGAGACGACGCCTAAACTGATCCAGTGCCCCGCCACGCTAACGTCACCCTACTCCGGGCAGCAGCGGAACGAACTTGACATCGTCCATCTTCTTCTCGCTGTAACCCTGCATCGTACGCTCTATGACACAGAGCCGCTGCTTGCGGTTGCTCACCATGGGCAAAATCATTCTACCACCTGGAACGAGCTGCCCGAGCAGCGCTTCCGGCACGTGTGTCGCCGCCGCCGCCATGACGATCGCCTCGAAAGGCGCAACCTCCGGCATGCCGTGCAAGCCGTCACCGTGCCTGAGTCGCACGTTGGTCACGCGCACCTCCCGCAGATGCCGGCGCGCCTTCGCAAGCAGCGGCGCCAGCCTCTCGATCGAATAGACCTCTTTCGCCAGCCGGGCGAGTATGGCCGTCTGGTAACCGCAGCCCGTTCCGATCTCGAGAACCTTGCTGATGGGCGCGCCGTTGCGCGCCAGCTCGCTCATCCGCGCGACGATGTAAGGACTGGAAATCGTCTGGCCGAAGCCGAGCGGGAGCGCAAAATCGTCGTAGGCCCGGCTCGCCAGCGCCTCATCCACAAAGATGTGACGCGGCACCTCGCCCATCGCCGCGAGCACGACTTCGTCCCTGATCCCCTGGCCGCGCAGTCGCTCCACCATGCGCAAACGCGTGCGCTGCGAGGTCATCCCTATGCCCCCGTGGCGGGAGCCGCTCATAGCAGCCAATTGCGCACGACCTCCAGCTGCGAGTAGCGCGTAAGGTCCATCTGCAGCGGAGTGATCGAAACGGCGTGCCGGGCGACGGCGTGGAAGTCCGTGCCTTCTCCTGCGTCCTGAGCACCGCCCGCTGCGCCGATCCAGTACACCACGTCGCCACGCGGGGTACTGGACTTCACCACGGGCTCGGCCTTGTGCCGCTTGCCCAGCCGGGTCACTTCCATGTCGGCCAGGCTTTCGTAGGGCACGTCGGGAACGTTGACGTTCAGCAGGACCGGTTGCCCGATTGGATTGGACGTGAAGCGGCGCACGATGTCGACCGCGACGCGACCTGCAGTCTCGTAGTGATCGGCGCCTTCGGCGACGAGCGATATCGCGATGGAGGGAATGCCCAGCAGAAACCCTTCCGTCGCGGCTGCAACCGTCCCGGAATAGATAGTGTCGTCGCCCATGTTGGCGCCGTGATTGATGCCCGAGATCACGACATCCGGGAGCGCTTCCAGCAAGCCTGTCACCGCAAGATGCACGCAGTCGGTGGGCGTGCCGTTGACGTAGTAGAAGCCGTTCTGCGAGCGCCGCACCGTGAGCGGCCGGTCGAGCGTGAGCGAATTGCTCGCTCCGCTGCGGTCGCGCTCCGGAGCGACAACCGTGACTTCGGCGAGCGACGCGAGTGCGCCATGCAGCAGCGCGATACCGGGTGAGAAGTAACCGTCGTCATTGCTGATCAGGATGCGCATGATTCAGCGTGCCGGCGGCATGCGCCGCGCGCGGAGCGATGATGGCGGTGTGCGGGTTGCAGCGATTATCCTTCGCTGGCAAAGCGGTACGGAACCACGCGGGATTGTATCACGGCGTGCGCGCAGGCCGACCTCATGGCGCGACGGCAGAGGCGCCACAAATAGCACACTGCGTTCTTTGATCGATCAGTCCTGCGGCGGCGCGTAGCGGCGGTCGTGCTCCAGGGAAGGCATCATGCCTCTGATGCGCGCAACCTGCGCGGCATCGATGTCCGCGTAGATGATGCCGATCTCTTCCCCGGCCTCGGCAAGGATGTCGCCCCAGGGATCGATGATCAGCGAATGACCGTAGGTCTGCCGGTTTCCGGGATGGTCGCCGCACATCGCGGGCGCGAATATGAAGCATTCGTTCTCGATCGCCCGCGCTCTCAGGAGCGGATGCCAGTGCGACCTGCCGGTCTGACGCTGGAACGATGACGGCACCGAGATGAACAGTGCGCCGGCCTGCGCCAGCGTGCGAAACAGCGTGGGGAACCGCAGGTCGTAGCAGACCGTCATGCCCAGTTCGCCCCACGGAGTCCGCGCGACGACGGCGCGGTCGCCGGGACGGTACGCCGACGACTCGCGTATCACCTTCCCGTCCGGCAGCGTCACGTCGAACATGTGGATCTTGTCGTAGGTTGCAACCACCGCGCCGTCGGCGGCGACGAGAAACGAACGGTTTGCGATCCGTGCCTCTTCGGTGCGCACGGTGAGCGAGCCGATGAGCAGCCATACGGAAAGCTCTCGCGCCAGCGTTTGCAGGGCCCGGAGCGGCGCGCCGCCGTCCGCATCCAGCGCTCGCTCGCGCATGACGCGACCGTTGCCGTCGAGCATCAATGCATACTCCGGGGTGAGCACGAAACGGGCGCCGCCGCCGGCCGCCTCGCGTATCCCGGCCCGGACGCGCGCAAGATTCGAATCGAGATCGTTACCTGAATTGAGCTGCAGGCAGGCTGCGCGAAACGGGGCGGTCATGATTCGGGTATCCGGGACGAGCAGACAGGGGCTGGCCGTTGCATCAACAGCCGCAGTATACGAATTCCGGAAGATTCGCGGAGGCCCCTGTGCCGCTTTTCCGCGGCACAGGGATGACGACGCTGCCGCGCTCAGGACACGGTTATACCGCTGCCTTGTGGAGCCTCCGACGATGCGTCCCGCAACGCCCGGGCCGCCGATCGCCAGCCACGGGTGATACCGGACGAGCCGGGCGCAAGCAGCCAAGCGCGATGCGCGCGAAGCGCACTGCCAGACGTTCCACCTGCGCCAGCAGCCCGAAACGCGGCCGCGGCATCAGCCCCGGCCAGGTCGGGTCGCCGCGCGCCCTTGCAGGCAGGCCCGCATCACGGCATGAGAGGCGTGGCCGTTCGCGGCGCCGGTCGGCATGACTGCGGGGATGCGGCCACACGGCGACTGCACCGCGCCGATGCTACAGCTTGCCGGGATAGCGGTTCAGCAGCTCGCCAGGCCGGCGGCGGAGGGGAGCGACCTTGATCTTCGCCTCTTCGGCTGCCGCAGCCGCCTCATGATCGTGCATGCGTTGCTCGCGGCGCACCCGCGCGAAGGTTTTTCTGAGGTCGGTATGCGCACTCGGGGTGTACCGAAAAGAACGATCCAGTATGGATTTCACAGTGTCTCCTCGCCGTCAACTTGCGAGCATGAGCCGAGCGGATCGATCGCTATGCCGATGTAATATAGCGTCGCGATGCCGTGCGGCAATATCGCGATCGCTGGATTTTCCTGTAGCGATTCGGCGCGCAACGCTGTCGTGCCTCTGCTACACCACAACGGGCTCGCGCGAGCGCATCCACCAGAACTCAAATCCGCCAGACCCTTACGGTTGTCATGTCGTCCTCGCTGGCATTCGCCGCCCATACGACCATGGCGGCGATGTCGGCCTTGGCCCGCCCGAGCAGCGAGCCGTTCTTCTTGTACCAGATACTGGTGAACGCGGTCTCCTGCGCCTGCAGGTCGATCAGGCGCAGGCCGTCGGCGCGCAGCTTCAGGATCGTTTTCACGAAGTGCGTGTTCCCGACGTAGTTGCGCTCCGCAACGGGATAGCGGGACATGATTTCGCGCATGATTCGCGACCTCTGTTCCGCGGGAAAGGCCTTCATGTGATCCCTGTCCTGGCTGGTGATGGATGCCGCCATAAGATTTCCTTGCGGAGACCGTAAGGCGCCATTCCAGCGCACCGGAAATTGACTGGTTCGTCGCCCGCCCTTCGGTCGCATAGACCGAATGGCGCAGTCGATGACATTGGAATGAGCCCGTTGGGGTCGGGCCCTTCCCCTAGGCGCCGGACACGAGCGCGGAGACCCGCTGCAGCAGCGCCTCGCGCGAGACCGGCTTGGTGACGAAATCGTCCGCGCCGGCCTGCATGCCGCTCAGCCGGTCGTCTTTCCGGTCCAGTGCGCTCAGCAGCACGATGGGAATGGCCGCGCTCTGTGCGCGAGCCCTGATGCGCCGGCATACCTCGAGTCCGTTCATCCCCGGCATGACCACATCGAGCAGCACGAGCGCCGGAGGGGTGTCCTCCCCGATAATGGCAAGCGCTTCGTCGCCCCCGGCCGCCTCGCGTACCGCGTAGCCTGCGTTTTCCAGATAGTGCGCGATGAGTATGCGGCTCATCGCATCGTCGTCCACCACCAGAATATACGGACGCCGCCCTGCATCTCCGGCGTGAAGCGGCAGCCTTGTGTCGCCCGGACGTGCTGCTTCTATGCGGGTGCGCAGCAGGTAAGCATCTATGCCGCTTTCCACCCGCCCTATTTCCGCAGTATCGCGGGCGTTCGCCGCCTGCTGCAATCTCGCACCGAGCTCCGTCAATTCGGAAAAGCCGAACATGCGCCCGGACCCGTGCATGTTGTGGCCGATGCCGTGTATCGCATCGTAGTCCTGCCGTCTGAGAGCGGCGCGGATCGTCTCGAGATCCTTCGCGCGATTGGCGAGATACGCGCGCGCCAGACTCACGATGTCGGGGTCGAGCTGGACTACGTTTACGTCCTCAGAAAGTCCTGCCATCCCCGACGCTCCCGAACCGGCTGCCGGGTGCTGCATGCGGCCGCCAGGCGTGGCAGGCAGCGAGCGCCGCGTTCAGCATTTCGACCTGCCGCTCCAGGCTGGCAAAGCACGATGCAGCGCCCACCGCATCGCCGTGCGCATCGCAACGCTGCAGTCTGTCAACCGCATGGCATGCCGCATGCGCGGACAGGTTGCGAAACATCCCCGAAAGCGTGTGCAACGCCTGGTGGAGTCCCGGTGTGTCGCGCTGGTCCAGGGCGCACCGTGCCTGGGACAGCAGCCGCGCGCTGTCGCGACGGAAAGCCTCCTTCATCGCATCGAGAAGCGTCATATCGCCGGCGACGCGCTCCAGCAGCGCCGTCCGGTCCAACACCGGTCCGGCCTTCGTATCTCCGGAAAGAACGGATCGCGCGCGCTCGATGGCCGCGAGCAGCGCGGCGGGCTGGATCGGCTTGATAAGGCAGTCGTCCATGCCGGCCTGAAGGCAGTCCTCCCGGTCTCCCACCATGGCGTTGGCGGTCAACGCGATGATGGATACGTGGGACCCGGTGTACCTCTCTTTCTGTCGGATCCGTTCGGTCGCCGCGAGTCCGTCCATGCGCGGCATGCGGACATCCATCAATATCAGATCGAAACGACGCCGTTCGTATGCTTCCAGCGCCGCCACGCCGTTGTCCGCCACCCACACCTCGTGCCCCTGCCTGCGCAGCAGGTGGCACGCCAGCTTCTGGCTCAGAAGATTGTCTTCGACGAGCAGGATATCGAGGCCTACGCCGGTCGAGCATATCTTTCGGGCGTCACCGGCATCCGCGTCCGCCGTCGTTCCAGTCGCGGCCGCTTCCGAAGAACAACCCGCTTCCGGCTGCAGCGCGAAACGCGCGGTGAAGTGAAAGGCGCTGCCTTTGTCAGGCTCGCTCTCCAGCCAGATTTTCCCGTGCATCATTTCGACCAGCCGGGCGGAGATGGTCAGCCCGAGGCCGCTGCCGCCGTAATGGCGCGTCGTCGAAGGATCGGCCTGCAGAAAGCGCCGGAAGATCGCGCCCTGCCTGTCCCGGGGAATGCCGATACCGGTGTCGCGCACGGAAAACCGGCAGACCAGCTCCCGGTCGCTCCACGAATCGAGCGCAATGCACACCTTCACCTGTCCGCGCTCGGTGAACTTGAGCGCATTGCTCACCAGATTCATGACGATCTGGCGCAGTCGCAACGGATCGCCGACCAGCCCGTCGGGTATGTCGCTCGCAATCTCGCACGTGAGCTCCAGATGTTTCTGGCGCGCCTGGAGCGCCAGCGCCTTCAACGTTCCGCCGACGCATTCCCGCAGCGAAAAGGCCGTCGCTTCGATGGCGAGCCGTCCGGCTTCGATCCGCGACAGATCCAGGATATCGTCGATGATGCCGAGCAGCGAGTCGCTGGCGGTCTTGACCGCGCCGAGATACTCGCGCACTTCGTCCGGGAGGTTGCCCTGCAGTGCGAGCTCGGTCATGCCCACCACGACATTCATGGGCGTGCGGATCTCATGGCTCATGTTGGCAAGAAATTCGGTCTTGGCGCGGCTCGCCGATTCCGCCGCCTGCTTCGCCTGGCGCAGCTCGTCTTCCATGTTCCTGCGGATCTCGATCTCGCGACGGAGCCGTTCGTTTGTCGCCGTGAGGCTCAGGGTGCGTTCGCGGACCTTGGCCTCGAGCTGCTCGTTCGAGCGGGACAGCGCCTCCTCCGCCCGCTTTCTCTCGGCGATCTGGCGCGCCAGCGCCGCGCTCTTGTAGTACAGGTCCACGAAGACCGCCACTTTCGACCGGAGCACCTCGGGCTGCACCGGCTTCACGACGTAGTCCACGGCCCCCGCGGCATAGCCGCGCATCACCGATGCCATGTCTTCGTACGCGCCGGTGAGAAAAATGACCGGGGTGCGCTGCGATCGCGGGCACGCGTGTATCAGCCTGGCGGTCTCGAAGCCGTCCATGCCGGGCATGCGCACATCGAGCAGCACGAGCGCGATGTCGTGGACTGCGGCTGCGCGCAAAGCCTCCGGCCCCGAGGAGGCCAGCACCACTTCGCGATCCGGTCCCTGGAGCAGCTCGTTGAGGGCAAGACGACCGTGCGGTTCGTCATCGACGACGAGTATCTTCGCCCGGGACAGTGCGGGCGCCGGCGTGTCGCTCATGCCCTGCACCAGCTTTGCAGCATGTCCAGCAGGACATCGATGTCGACGGGCTTCGCGATGTAATCAGATGCGCCTGCCTCCAGACATTTCTCCCGATCGCCGTGCATCGCTCGCGCGGTGACGGCGATGATAGGCAGTTCGCTGAACCGGGGGATACCGCGGATGACCCGGATGGTGTCGTAACCGTCCAGTCCGGGCATCATGATGTCCATCAGCACTGCATCGCTGTCCGGATTGCGCTTCAGAACCTCGATCGCGTCCAGGCCGCTTTCCGCGCTCAGCACGTTCACGCGATGCTGTTCCAGGATACCGCAAAGCGCCAATACGTTGCGCGGGTCGTCGTCGACCACCAGCACCTTGCGTCCCGAAAGCGCGCGACCTCGCGGCATCCGGCGCCCGCCGGTGCCGGGCATTCCCGCCGCAGTCTGCATGTCCGTCATGCTGCTCCCTCCTGCACCTTCTTGTAATCGGGTTCCGGCGCGTCACAGCGTGCAGTCCGTCCCGGCGGCACGTTTGTTCATGATTACGGCGGCACGCTACTCTTCCCCGCCGGCTTTGCACAGCAGACGTTCGCCCGCGCTCGCGCCCAGCAGAACCGGGCGAATTTCCCGGTACATCCGCAGGTGCGTTTCATACGGCTGCACCAAATCCATTCCTCCGGAATGATGCCGCCAGTCGCGCGAAGCGAGTCCCATGCCCGTCAGGGAAAGCACCATCACCAGCGTGAACACCCGGCTCTTGTTCACGGACAACCTCAGTGCGGTCCGGATCGCGCGGGGATGTTGCCGAGCACCGACCCGAGCTGCGGGTACTCCGAGGACTTATCGTAGAAATAGTCGGCTCCGGCCGCCAGGCCGTGTTGCTGGTTCTCGGGACAGGCTTCGTTGGTGAGCACGATTACCGGCGTGCGGGGATCGGCGCGCTTCACGTCCCGGAGCAGCTTCATTCCGCGCCCGCTGCGCGTGTGCGCATCCATGATGACGGCGTCCGGCTTCCGTTTTCTCGCGGGTTTCCTGCCGCTCTCCACCCGTCCCGTCCCGGTTACGATCCCCACCCCCTGCAGGCGTGCCAGCAGCTGTTCCAGGCGGTCCCTTACGACGGCAGAGTCATCGACGATCAGGAGCTTCCTCATCCGGTCGCGGCAAAGCACAGATTCCGCTTCGATAATAATGCTGTGCGGATAAATTCAATATCGCCGAAACCGGAAGTTTTTGTGGCTCTTCGGCGAGGCAGTGTCGCGCTTTGACTACGGAGGACGCGCCGGCCGGCGCATTTCAGGCGATCAGTCTGTGCCGGATGGCATAGCGCACGAGTTCGGCGTTGGTCGCAACGCTGAGCTTCCTCAGTATACGAGCCCGGTAGGTGCTCACCGTGCTCGGACTGACGAACATTTCCTTCGCGATCTCGTGGATCTGCATGCCCGAGGCGATCAGCCACATCACGCGGTATTCGCGATCGGACAGGGTCTCGTGAGGAGGCTGCTGGGCGTCGCTTATGGTATCGAACGCGAGCTTTTCTGCGAGGGTGGGGCTCACGTACTTGCCCCCCTGGACGACCTTGCGTATGGCGGCGGTCAGTTCCTCGGACGCGCTTTGCTTGTTGATGTATCCCGCGCCTCCCGACTTGAGCACGCGCGTTGCGTGCAATTCTTCGGGATAGATGCTGAGGATCAGCACCGGACGCTCAGGAAACTCGCGCTTGAAGTCCTTCAGCAGCTCGATCCCGCTGCGCCCCGGCATCGAGTAGTCGAGAATGGCCACGTCCCACGCATGGCGGCGTGCGAGCTCGAGCGCTTCCGTGCCGTTCGTCGCATCGGTCACGACCTCGACTTCCGGATCGGCTGCAAGAATCTGCTTCAGCCCGTGCCGAACGACCGGATGATCATCCGCAATGAGTACTTTCAAAAAACCTTCCCTTCAATAGGCGCAACTGAAGTCCGTCGAACTTCGCGTATCGCGCGCGATCGGAGAAGTGACCGGAGTCCCGCGAAAATTATACCGTCCCGCACGCGGACCTCCCGGCGTTGCAGGCACGCGACAACCTCTCGATTTCTCCCAGCGGTACGCCGGTGCACTTGTCGCGATGCAGCTACATGCCGTCAGCCCGCCGCTACAAAAAAATCGTGATCGCATGATAGTGACCTCCCGCGCGAAGGCATATCATTCATTCCACGTTGTCGCCGGCCGCAGCCGCCGCTGACACGCAGGTTCCACCTTGCATACGCACGCCCCTCCCCTGTGCGTTTGTGAGTAGGAAGCCCCGGCGCCCGCCGGGGCTTTTTTTTGCCCGTACAGCAACTTGCCGCAGGGCACGCGCGGGTATAATTTTTCGGTCGCCAGCGCGCCAATTCGAATCCTACAAGACGAGCCCGCCCATAGATGCCCCTTCCCGCTGAGTCGCAGGCTGCGCCCTCGACCCCAACTCGCGGCTGGCGCGCGTTCAGGTTTCCAACGCGTGTGCCGCGCGCCGATTGGCGTTATGTGGGTCGCGTTGCCTGCCTCGCCATTGCGTACTTCCTGGCCGCGAAGCTCTCCTTGCTGCTCGCCATTCCGCCCGGCTATGCGACGGCGGTATGGCCGCCTGCGGGCATCGCACTCGCAGCCGTGCTGATGTACGGCAACGCGCTGTGGCCCGGTATCCTGATGGGCGCGGCATTCGTGAATTTCACGGTCAATTCCTCCATGCTGACGGCGGCGGTCATCGGCGCCGGCAACACCGTGGAGGCGCTGCTCGCCGCAGCGATCATCCGCCACTATATCGGCGTGCCGTGGCGCTTCGAGCGTGGCGAGGACGTAGCCACGTTTCTCGCGGCGGCCATACTCGGGGGCGCTTTTGCCGCGACCGTGAGCCTCGTCCCGTTGGCGTATGTGCATACCCTGCCGGTGCGCGAGCTGTTCTGGAACTGGCTTACCTGGTGGCTGGGCGACGCCATCGGGATCGTGCTGATCACCCCGCTTATTTTGAGCTGGCGGCGGGGCGGCGGCGACTGGACGCCGGAGCGTATCGTGGAAGGCGCGTGTCTTGCCGTCCTCATCGCCGCGGCAGCCTATACGGTCTTTAGCACCGCGCCGGGCGCGTCCGACCAATACGCGCTGAAGTTCCTCATCGTCCCGCTGGCGATCTGGACGGCGTTCCGCTTCAGCCAGCGGGAGGTCACGACAGTTGCGTTCGCGGTGTGTGTTTATTCGGTGTGGGAAGCCTTCGCCGCAGGCCTGCCGCCGGGCAGCACATCCAATCAGGCGCTCCTCATCCTCGTGACTTTCAACGCGACGGTCGCCATCACCGGACTGGTTTTGTGCGCGGTGCTGCACGAGCGCAGCAGGAATACGGCCGCACTCCGGGCGAGCCGCGACGAGCTCGAGACGCGGGTGCGCGAGCGCACTCTGGAGCTGCAGCGGGCGAACCGCGCGCTGCAGCTCGACATCGCCTCGCGCATGCGCACGGAAAAGCTTCTGCTGGAAAGCGAAGAGCGATTCCGGCAGATGGTGGCGAGCGTGGTGGATTACGCCATATTCATGCTCGACGTTGATGGTCGCGTCGCGAGCTGGAACGCAGGCGCCGCGCGCATCAAGCGCTACGCCTCGGAAGAGATCATCGGTCGCCATTTCTCGTGCTTTTATCCCCCGTCGGACGTGGACAGCGGCAAGCCGTGGCGCCATCTCGAAGTCGCTTCGCTCGAAGGCCGGGTCGAGGACGAGGGCTGGCGGGCGCGCAAAGACGGCTCCGTGTACTGGGCGAGCGTGGTGCTGACGGCGGTGCGCGACGCGGGCGGCAAGCTGATCGGCTTCTCGGAGGTGACACGCGACCTGACCGACCGCCTGCGGGCCGAGGAGGAACTGCGCCGCGGCGAGGCACGCTTCGGCGTGCTGGTCAACAGTGTCGTCGACTACGGCATCATCATGATCGATACCGAAGGCCGCGTGAGCAGCTGGAATACCGGCGCCGAACGGATCCTCGGTTACAGCGCCGACGAGATGCTGGGGCGTCATTTCTCGGTTTTCTACTATCGCGAGGACATCGATCGCGGCAAGCCGCAGCAGGAGATCGAGATCGCCACCGCGGTGGGCCGTCACGAAGACGAAGGATGGCGCATACGCAAGGACGGCTCGCGGTTCTGGGCGAACGTGGTGATGGCGGCGATCCGCGACAGCGCCGGCCAACTCCTCGGCTTCTCGAAGATCATGCGCGACCTGAGCGAGCGCAAGCGGCTCGAACTGGAGTTGACCGATGCCCGCGCCGCAGCCGAGCAGTCGAGCCGCATGAAAAGCGATTTTCTCGCCAAGATGTCGCACGAGCTGCGCACGCCGCTCAACAGCCTGCTGATCCTCGCGCGCCTGCTGGCCGACAACGCCGGGGGCAATCTTTCGGCGAAGCAGGTCCAGTACGCGCAGACGATACACGCCGCGGGGACCGACCTGCTCGAGCTCATCAACGACCTGCTCGACCTCGCCAAGATCGAATCCGGAACGGTGAAGCTTTCCATCGACGCGGAGCGTTTCTCCGAACTGTGTGACTACACCCGCCATACTTTCGAGCAGACCGCCCACGACAAAGGCCTGGAATTCGACATCACGATCGACGAACGCCTGCCGCCCAGTTTCATGACCGACGGCAGGCGGCTGCACCAGATTCTGCGCAACCTTCTTGCCAATGCCTTCAAGTTCACGCTCCAGGGCAGGATCGCGCTCGACATCAGTCGTGCCAGTTCGGGATGGTCGCCGGGACATCCCGGCCTCGGTTCGGCCGAAGCGGTCGTCGCGTTTGCCGTTACGGACACCGGCATCGGCATACCGCAGGACAAGAGGGAAACGGTGTTCGAGGCGTTCCAGCAGCTCGACCAGGGAGCAAGCCGGCAGTACGGCGGGGCCGGCCTCGGCCTTCCGATCTGCCGTGAACTGACGCGCCTGCTGGGCGGGGAGCTGAAGGTGAACAGCGCGCCGGGCAAGGGCAGTACGTTCACCCTCTATCTGCCGCTCGCCAGCGGGGAGCAGCGGCCTCCCGCAGCGGAAATCCGTGAATTTCCGCGCGATTCGGTACGGGATCCCGCGTGACGCAGGTGCTCGCGGTGCAATGAGCGCCAACTTGCGGCAATAAGCGCCGGGCCGCATGGCGGGAGCGTTGCGCGTACTGTTCGTCACGCCCGAATGCGCGCCGCTCGTCAAGGTCGGCGGGCTCGGAGACGTCAGCGCGGCACTGCCCGTCGCGCTGCGCGCGATCGACGTCGACGTGCGCGTACTGCTGCCAGGCTATGCAAACGTCATGGCTCGCCTCGGCGATGCGGCAACGCTGGCGTCGCTCGAAATCCTGGGACACCGTGTCCGGTTGCTGGACGCCCGCCTCGCCAGCGGCGTGCCGCTCATCGTTGTCGACTGTCCCGCGCTCTTTCAGCGCAGCGGCGACCCTTACCAGGACGAAGCGGGCGCGGACTGGCCGGACAATGCCGCGCGCTTCGGCGTATTGTCCAAGGCCGCCGCGGCGCTCGGCAGCGCCTCCACTCCGCTCGGCTGGCAGCCGGACGTCGTGCATCTCAACGACTGGCCGGCGGCGCTTGCGGCAGCCTATCTGCACTACGGGCATGGGCCACGTTCGACCAGCATCGTGACGATTCACAATCTCGCGTTCCAGGGCAATTTCGAACCCGGCGTTCTGCCGCACTTGCAACTGCCTCCCCAAAGCTACGCCCCTGAAGGCCTCGAGTTCCACGGCCAGGTCTCGTTCCTCAAGGCAGGCCTCTGCTATGCAGACCGGATCACCACCGTCAGTCCGACCTACGCACAGGAAATACAGCGCGAGGCCACGGGCGCGGGCATGCACGACATCCTGCGACACCGCAGCCCGGCGTTGACCGGAATCCAGAACGGGATCGACACCGGCGAGTGGGATCCGGCTGCCGACTCCTGCTTGCCCGCGCATTACACCGCCGGGACGCTGACGCGCAAAGCCGATGTCAAGCGTGCGCTCGCCTCGCGCCTGGGGCTCACCGAGATTTCGCCCGATGTTCCGCTGCTCGGGTTCGTGGGCCGCTTGACACACCAGAAAGGCGCCGACCTGCTGGTCGCTGCAGCACCCGACCTACTTGCGATGGATGTGCGGATGGTGGTACTCGGGACCGGCACGCGCGAGCAGGAAGACGCGCTGCGCGCGCTCGCCGATCGCTACCCCGGGATGGTGAGCGTCACCCTCGGCTTCGACGAGCCGCTGGCGCACCTGATCGAAGGCGGCGCCGACCTGTTCATCATGCCGTCGCGATTCGAGCCCTGCGGGCTGAACCAGATGTACAGCCAGCGCTATGGCACGCCACCGGTGGCGCACGCAACCGGCGGGCTCGTGGACACCATAGCGGACTGCACCGAGGAAACGCTGCGCGCCCGAACCGCCACCGGTTTTCTGTTCCGCGAGCCATCCGCGCGCGCGTTGATCGCCGCCGTCGAGCGCGCGCTCGCCGTCTATCGCGTGCCCGACCGCTGGCGCAGTCTGCAGCGCAGCGGCATGGCGCGAGACTTCAGCTGGACCCGGCCGGCCCGGCAGTATGCCGCGCTCTACCGTCAGCTCGCCGCACGCGATCGGGATTGATCACGCCGGGGCTGTCGTTCCACTCGCTCAGCTTGCGGAACAGCTCGGTATGCCCCTCGCCGTGTATCGGCCACCGGCGGTTCCAAAGATCGAAGCGCGGGCGCGGCCCGATGACGTCGTTGCGGGCGGCGGCGAGGCTGTCGATGGTGCCTACGTCCCGCCAGTATCCGGCTTCCTCGTAGGGCTTGATGCCGGGAACCTGGTTGTTCGTGAAGTCGTAGGCGAGAACGCGGCAGCAACCCGGGAGGCCCGGCATCACGTCCCGGCCGAAATCGACCGCCCCCCGGCGCTGCGCGGCTTGCAGCAGTCCGACCAGCACGTCCGGGTTGAAGAGGTAATTGCCCATGGAGGCCTGCGCCTGCCCGGGATCGTGCGGGGACGGCGTCGGACGAGCCGGTTTCTCCTGGAATTCCCGGATGCGCCCCTCTCTGTCGGTCACGACGACCCCGAATGAGGATGCGCCCTGAATCGGCACGGGGACGGCCGCAACCGTCACGTCGGCGTTGCGCGACGCGTGAAACTCCACCATCTGCCGCACATCCATCCGATACACATGGTCCGCTGCGAAAATCGCCACCACATCGGGGCGATGCCGGACGATGAGATCGAGGTTCTTGTACACCGCGTCCGCGGTTCCGAGGAACCGGGCGCCATTGCCGTCCTCGCCGGGGAGGATGACCCTGATCGTGCTGCCCGGCCCCGCAGACCACCGCGCCCACGCCCTGCCGATGTGACGCACGAGCGCCTCGGGCTTGTACTGCCCGACGACGTAGATCGGCTCGATATCCGAGTTCACCAGATTGCTCAGCACGAAATCGACAATGCGATAGCCGTTGACGAACGGCACTGCGGGTTTCGGGCTGTCGGCGGTGAGAGGATACAGACGCGTGCCTTCACCGCCAGCCAGGACGATCGCCAGAATTTTCATGGAATCCCTCTGTCCGGAACTGTTGCGTTGGCGGAAGTCTCGCCCGCGAGGTGATGCTTGTTCTCCGAACAGCCAGAGCGGAACGCGGGGCGCGAGAGGACTATAGTTTCCGCAGGCGCGCCGCGCTATCGGTTTGCCTTGATCTTTTTGTGGCGAAGCCGCGGCGCGCTGTAGTCGCCGCACGACAGGCGCGCGATGCCAGCGGCACAACGCCGGCCGGGACCGGCCGGAAGGTCAATCTACGAGGCGATGCTTGATGGCGTAGTGCACCAGCTCGGCGTTGGTGCGCAGGCTCAGCTTGCGGAAGATGCGCGCGCGATAAGTGCTGATCGTGCTGGGACTCACGAACAGCTCCGAGGCGATCTGGTGGATCTGCTTGCCGGAAGCGAGCAGCCACATCACGCGGTACTCCCGGTCCGACAGCGTTTCGTGCAGCGGCTTCTGCGTGTCGCGCGACAGCTCGAATGCAAGCTTCTCGGCAAGCGAGCGGCTCACGTAGCGCCCGCCGTTGGTGACCTTGCGCAGCGCGGAGGTAAGCTCTTCGCCCACACATTCCTTGTTGATATAGCCCGCACCGCCCGCCTTCAGCACCCGTGTCGCGTGCAGCTCCTCGGGGTACATGCTGAGAATCAGCACCGGACGCTGCGGAAACTCGCGCTTGAGTTCCTTCAGCAGGTCGAGACCGCTCCGCCCCGGCATCGAGTAATCGACCAGGGCCACGTCCCACTCGACTTTACGCGCGAGATCAAGCGTTTCCGTGCCGTTCTTCGCCTCACCGACCACTTCGATGCCGGAATCCGTCGCCAGTATCTGCCTCAATCCATGCCGAACCACCGGATGGTCGTCCGCGATCAGTACCTTCACGATTCTCTCCCTGTTCTTTTGCCGCCTGCCGGAAAGCAGCGTCAGCCGCGCGCGGCATGCGCAACCGGTCGCGGACTGCCGAGCGGTATGCGTACCCTGACGGCCGTGCCCTTGCCGCGCTGGCCCTGTATCTCGATTCTTCCGTCGAAGGGCAATACCCGCTCCCGCATGCCCAGAAACCCGAGCGATTTGGAACTGTTGATCTTCGCCTCGCCGATGCCCTTGCCGTTGTCCTGCACCCGCAACCAGATCTCGCCCTCGTCCTCGCCCATGCAGACGTCCACGCGGGTGGCGTGGGCGTGGCGCGCGACGTTGGTGAGCAGCTCCTGGAAGATACGGAACATGGCCGTGGAGCGCGCCTGATCCAGCGACGGGCCGTCGGCCGGAATCTGGACACTGCACCGGATGCCGGACCGGACCTGGAAATCGCGCGCCTGCCAGCCGATCGCGGCCGCGAGCCCGATCTCGTCCAGCACTTCCGGTCGCAGGCCGGAGGCGATTCTTCGCACCGATCGGATCGTGCCGTCGATCAGCCGGAACATCGCCGTGGTCTTTTCCGCCAGCGCTTTCTGCTCGGGTTGCAGTCCGCTGGCGAGCCACGTCAGGTCCATCTTGAGCCCGGTGAGCGCCTGGCCGAGCTCGTCGTGTATCTCGCGCGCGATGCGGATCTGCTCCTCCTCGCGCACCGACTGCAGCCGCGCCGCCAGCGCGCGCAGGTTTTCCTCGGACTCGCGCAGCCGTTCCTCCGTCACGCGCCGCTCCGCGATCTCCCGCGTGAGCGCAAGGTTCTTGTTGTAGAGATCGACGAACACCGCGATCTTCGAGCGCAGCACCTCGGGGATCAGCGGCTTCACGATGTAATCGACCGCGCCGACCTCGTATCCGCGGAAGATCGAGGCAAGATCCTCGTACGCGGCGGTGAGAAAGATGATCGGCGTGTGCCGCGGCCCGGGCTGCTCCCGGATGCGGCGCGCGGTGGTGAACCCGTCCATGCCGGGCATGCGTGCGTCGAGCAGGATCACGGCGAACTCATCCTGCGCCACCTTCTTGAGCGCCTCCTCGCCCGAACTGGCAAGCACCAGCGTCTGGCCCGGCGCATCGAGCAGCTCGCGCAGGGCGAGGAGATTGCGCTGGTCGTCGTCGACAGCCAGAATCTTCGCCGCGCTCCCTGCCGACGTCACTTCGGACACCTCGCGTTCGACACGTTGTTGCATTCCTGCCCTGCCGCGTATTATCGGTGCAAGCGCTGTGCAAGCCAACCCCAGCGAACCAGGGCCGTCGTCCCGGGCATCCTTGGTCCCAACGGACCAGCCGCCCCGCTTGCAGATTAATGTGCCTTGTCGGACATTAACGACTTGGGTGTCGTACGCCCGCTACATCGGGACAGCTGCCGATGGCCAGCCCGCTGTTATCAGTCGGCCCTCCGGCCAAACAAAGCGCAGCCATCGACCTGTTCCTTCCCGAACCGCTCCGTCGCTGACGCCGCCGCGGAATATTCCTTCGGCATAACGCGGGCAAACCACGCTCGCCCGCGCTGATTTTTTCTGGCCGCGCCGACGTGATTGCGACCATGAGCCGGATAGCTCAGTCATTTACGAGGTCAACACAAAGTCTGTTCTTCCGCTACGCATACGATGCCCCGGTGCACGCTACATCGGCGAAGGAAATCACAATATGCCCGGCACCCCGCTAATCCAAGGCCTGAAAATATTCTCCACCTGCCCGCCCTCCAACCGGATTCCGCAGGCGGAATACCTGCAGCGGGTACAGGAAATCGCACGATGGAGCGAGCAGGCCGGCTGCGAGGGCATCCTGGTGTACACCGACAACGGCCTGCTCGACCCCTGGCTGGTATCGGAGGCAATCATCAATGCGACGCGCAAGCTCTCGCCGCTCGTCGCGATCCAGCCCGCTTACATGCATCCCTACAGCGCCGCCAAGATGGTCGCCACGCTCGCATACCTCCACGAGCGGCGACTGTATCTCAACATGGTGGCAGGCGGCTTCAGGAATGACCTGATTGCGCTCAATGACCCGACGCCCCACGATGAGCGCTACGACCGCCTGGTGGAGTACACCACGATCATCAAGGCGCTGCTGCGAGGCAGCGACGCGCTGACGTACGAGGGCCGGTACTACCGCGTGGCGAACCTCAAGCTGACGCCGCCGCTTGCGCCGGCCCTTATGCCGGGCGTCTTCGTGTCGGGTTCCTCGGACGCCGGAATGGCGGCGGCGCGCAAATTGTCCGCCACCGCCGTGCAGTACCCGCGACCGCCGTCCGAGTACGCGCCGGCGACCGGCAACACGACAGGCAGCATGGGGATCCGCATCGGGATCATCGCGCGCGAGGAGGACGCTGAAGCATGGCACGTCGCGCGCACCCGGTTTCCGGAAGACCGCAAGGGACAGCTCACCCATCAGCTGGCGATGAAAGTGTCCGACTCGTCGTGGCACAAGCAGCTCTCCGAGCTGGGGGAGACGCCGGCCTCTTCCGAGAATCCGTACTGGCTGGTCCCGTTCCAGAACTACAAGACCTTCTGCCCGTACCTCGTCGGCGGTTATGACCGTGTCGCCGACGAAGTGTCCCGCTACGTGGAGGCCGGCTACCGCACTTTCATTCTCGACGTGCCGGCCGGCCCGGAGGAAATGCAGCACATAGGCGAGGTGTTCGAGCGCGCGGTCTGCGCGTTCGCGATCGGATGAACATGCTACTGCAGCACGGTGTTACGGCGCAGGCGGAAGCGCGCCCGGAAGCCATTGCGCTCGTCGGCAGGAGCGAGCGGATCACCTACGGCACGCTCGAACGCGACAGCAACCGGCTGGCGCGGCTGCTGATCGAGTCCGGCTGCGGCAGAGGCGAACGCGTCGCGCTGCTGATGCCGAAGGTTCCGCAGGCGATCATCGCCATGCTCGCCACGCTCAAGGCCGGGGCGATATATGTCCCGCTCGACCCTGCCGGACCGCCGAGCAGGCTGGCGCGCATGCTCGAGATCAGCGACTGCTGCTGCATCCTGGCCTGCGGACCGGTCGAGGACATGCTGCGCGAGACGCTGGCTGCGGCGCGGCTTGCCCGGCAGCCGGTCGTCGGCTGGCTGCAGGGCCGGGTGCCGGAAGTGGCTGGCGTAGCCGCCTTCGGTGAAGCCGCGGCCGCGGGATTTCCGGACACTCTGCCCCCCTGCGACAGCAACGATGGCGACCTTGCGCACATCCTCTTCACTTCGGGTTCCACCGGGTTGCCCAAGGGCGTGATGATCGCGCATCGCAGCGTCGTGCATTTCATCGACTGGGCGCGGGCATACTTCGGCACCGCGCCCGGAGAGCGCATCTCGCAGCACCCGCCCTTTCACTTCGATCTGTCCACCTTCGACATCTACGGCACGCTATGGGCGGGCGCCGAGCTGCATCTGGTCCCGCCCGAATTGAACCTGCTGCCCCACAAGCTCGCGCGGTTCATCGCCGAAGCAGAGCTTACGCAGTGGTTTTCCGTGCCTTCGGTGCTGAACCTCATGGCGAAATACGACGTGGTGCCATCGGGATCGCTGCCGAGTCTTGAACGGGTGATGTGGTGCGGCGAGGCCATGCCCACGCCTACGCTCATTTACCTGATGCAGCGCCTGCCGCACGCGCGCTTCACCAACCTTTACGGCCCTACGGAAGCCACGATTGCAAGCAGCTACTACACCGTGCCCGGCTGTCCGCGCGACGAGCGCGTAGCGATTCCGATCGGCACGCCGTGCGATGGCGAAGCGCTGCTGGTGCTCGACGAGGCGCTGCGGCCGGTGGCCGCGGGTGATATCGGGGATCTCTACATCAGCGGAGTGGGGTTGAGCCCCGGTTATTGGCGTGACCCGGACAAGACGCGCGCCGCATTTTTGCCCCGCCCCGGCGGCGGATATCCTGACGAGCGCATCTATCGAACCGGCGATCTCGCCCGCGTGGGCAGCGACGGGCTCGTGTATTTCCTGGGCCGGGCCGATTCCCAGATCAAGAGCCGCGGCTACCGCATCGAGCTGGGCGAAATCGAGGCCGCCGCGAACGCCACGGGATGGCTGCGCGAGTGCGCCGTGGTGGCATTCGCGAGCAACGGTTTCGAGGGGCACGCCATCTGCTGCGCCTATACGCCGCTGCCCGATGTCGAAGTGACGCCCGCCCGTCTGCGCGAGCGGCTGCGCTCGCTGCTGCCCGCCTACATGCTGCCCACCCACTGGCGCGCTTTCGAATTTCTCCCCAAGAACCCCAACGGCAAGATCGACCGGCCGGCATTGCGGGCGGCGTTCCAGCAACCGTCGGAAGTGCTGCATGTTTGAGTGGTGGCGTCCGCGGAGTGCGACTGTTCTGCTGGTCGCCGAAGAGGCGGCGGGGGTACAGACGCTGCGCGCCATACTGAAGGGCAGACACCGGCTTGTCGGAGTGGTGACTTCGGAAAGCGAGGACCTGCGGCGGGGGGCTACCGTGCGCGGCGTCGCCGAGAGCAGCGGCTGCCGCATCTGGCCGGCAGAGTCGGTCAGGAGTCCCGGCTTTGTCGATGAAATCCGCGCGGCGGAGGTGGACATACTGCTCAACGTGCATTCGCTGCGCATGATCCATCCCGCAGTGCTCGCAGCCCCGCTCATCGGCAGTTTCAATCTGCACCCGGGGCCGCTGCCCGAATATTCGGGACTCAACGCCCCCAGCTGGGCGATCTATAACGGAGAGCCGCGTCACGCCGTCACGGTCCACTGGATGACCGCAGAAATCGACAGCGGCCCCGTGGCTTTTCGCGAGGAACTGATCACCGTGGAGGACGAGACGGGCCTGACCCTCAGCGCGAAATGCGTTCGGGCGGGCGTACCGCTGCTGCTCAGAGTGCTTGACGCGGCCAGCGAGGATCCCGCATCGATTCCGCGCCTGCCGCAGGATTTCTCGCGCCGCCGCCGCTACGGCCGGGAAGTCCCGCAGAACGGGCGTTTGCGCTGGTCGCAATCCGCAGAGCGGATCGTACGGTTTGTACGGGCATGCGACTACTCGCCGCTGCCTTCTCCATGGGGATACCCGTACACCCGGCTGAAGGGCGAGCCCTGCGCCGTGCTCAAAGCCGCGCGAACCCGGCGCCGCTGCGCGGTGCCCGCGGGCACCATCGGAGAAATCAGGGACGCGACCGCGCTCGTGGCTGCGTCTGACGAGTGGGTGGCGATCAGCCAACTCAATGTTGCAGGCCGTGCGCTGCGTGCGGCCGACGTATTGCACACAGGAGCACGCCTTGAAGATTGATGCCGATCTCCCCGATCTCGCGCTCTACGACGAGATCATCACTCTTTTCCTGGAGCGCCTTAACGTGACCGTCCCCTCGCTCGAGGCGGATCTGCTTGCAAGCGGGGTGCTCGACTCCCTGGCGCTGGTGGAACTGCTGATGCAGATCGAGCTGCGCTACGGGGTGCAGATCTCACTGGAGAGGCTCGACTTCGAGGACTTCCGGTCCGTGGCAGCGATTGCCGCGTTCATCGCACGGGAGCGGTTGTGCTGCCAGCCTCTATAGCACAGCCGGCAAGCCGGATCCGGACATTTCGCGCCGAGAGCATCCCCGATATCCATCGCGCGCGCGGGGGCGAATGGTGGATGCGCTTTTCCGACCAATGAACCTTTGTGCAATCGCCATGACGATTCTCCCTTCGATCCTGAAACGACATACCGCGCCGCTCGGCGGGAGCGAGACTGCGCTCGAGATCGCGAGCTATCCCGAGCGGACTTCCCTGATCGAAAGCTGGATCCGCAAACTTTCGCACCGCGCCGCGCCCGTACGGATCCTGGAAGCGGGGTGCGGACAGAAGTGGCCGCTGAAGCTGGACGGCATACGCTACACGTTGACCGGCCTGGACGTGGACGGGAAAGCGCTGGAGATAAGAAAGAATGTGACCCGCGACCTCGATGAAGCGATCCACGGCGACCTGCGCTACGCCGATCTCGGTGGACGGCAGTTCGACGTGATATACAGCTCATACGTTCTGGAGCATGTCAAGGAGGCGCAGGTCGTGCTCCACAACTTTTCGCGGTGGCTGCGCCCCGGGGGCCTCCTGGTCCTCCTCATACCCGATCCCCATTCGGTACGCGGATTCATCACGCGTATCACGCCTCACTGGTTCCACGTCCTTTACTATCGGCACGTCCTCAGACTGCCCAACGCCGGGAAGCCGGGCTTCGGCCCGTACGTCACGTACTACGCGCCCGTTGTATCGCAGTCCGGAATCAAGGAATTCTGCGATCGGCATGGCCTGCGGATCGTTGCCCGGCGCGGCAGCATATCGTACCCCGGACGGGGAACCGCCGCGGTCCTCAGCACAGCGGCGGCGCGCCTTGTTGCCTGGCTTTCGCTGGGTCGGCTGAAGAACGATCACGCCGACCTGCTCTACATCATCGAGAAAATATGACGCGCTCCGCCTCCTTAACACAGTGTCGAGGTCGCGATGAAAATCTGCTTTATCGGATTTGACAATCTCCCGATGCTGGCTCCGGAGTTCGAGCAGTACCATCTCGGCGGTGAATCGGTTCAGCAGACGCTGCTCGCCCGGGCGCTGGCGCGGCGCGGCCATGATGTCAGCATGATCGTCACCGATTATGGCCAGCCGGACCCGGCCATGTGGCACGGCATACGGGTATTCAAAGCCTACCGGCGCGATGCCGGGATGAAGATGATCCGGTTCTTTCATCCGCGCTGGACTGGCATGTGGTCCGCGCTGAAACGCGCCGATGCCGATATCTACTACACCAGTTGCGCCGACATGCTGCCCGGGATGCTCGCCCTCTTCTGTCGCCGCTTCGACAGGCGTTTCGTATTCCGGGCCGCCAGCGATCCGGACTGCGACCGTTCCCGCCTGCATCTGCTCGTGCGCTATGCGCGCGACCGCCGGCTCTATGCATACGGATTGCGCCGCGCCCACGCCATACTGGTGCAGAGCAATGCGCAGGCCGACCTGCTGGCGCGGAGCTACGGCCTCACATCGCGTGTTGCGGGAATGCTCGTGGACAAGCCGCTGCCGAACGCCGCCGATGCGGACATCGACGTGCTGTGGGTCGGCAACATCAAGCGCGTGAAACGGCCCGACCGGCTGCTCGAGCTTGCTGCGAAGCTGCCGCATCTGAAATTTCACGTGGTGGGCGGAAAGACCGCCTATGAAGAAAAGCTTTTCGACGACTTCACCCCTGCGGTCGCCGCCTTGTCCAACGTGGTTTTTCACGGCCGGCTGTCGTACCGCAAAACTGCCAGCCTGTATGACAGAACGCGGCTGCTCATCAATACCTCGGACGTGGAGGGCTTTCCCAACGTTTACCTGCAAGCCTGGGTTCGCGGCGTGCCGGTGGTGACGCTGCTCGACCCGGACGGGATCATCGAGAGAAAAGGACTGGGCGCTGCCGCGGGTTCGTTCGCAGAGATGGCGGACGCGATCGGGACCCTGCTGGAAAATCCGTCCCGCTGGCAGTCCGCGAGCGAGCGTTGCCGCGCGTTCATGGCTCGGGAATACGCTGAAGACAAGGTGCTGAGCATCTACCTCCGCACATTCGAGGACGTCATGAGAAATGACCATCTCGGCCGCGGCCGATTTGCAGCGAGCGAATACCATGTCTGAGACACCTTTTATCATCACCATAGACACCGAAGGCGACAACCTCTGGGCCCGCCCCCGCGAGATCACGACCCGGAATGCAGCCTTTCTCCCGCGCTTTCAGGCGCTGTGCGAGAGCTTCCGCTACAAGCCGGTTTACCTGGTGAACTACGAGATGGCCATGTCGGACGAGTTCGTCGAGTTCGGGCGCGATGTCATCGCCCGCGGCACGGGAGAGATCGGCATGCATCTCCACGCCTGGAACTCCCCGCCCCTGTACGCGTTGACCGACGACGATTTTCGCCATCAACCTTATCTCATCGAGTACCCGGCGGCGGTGATGAAGGAGAAGATCAAGACGCTCACCCATATTCTCGAGGACCGCTTCATGCAGCGTATCGTCAGTCACCGGGCAGGCCGCTGGGGGTTCGACGGCCGCTATGCCGCAATGCTGCTCGACACGGGATACCGCATCGATTGTTCCGTGACACCCGGGCTGGACTGGAGCCGTTGCGCCGGAGCGCCCGGCGGCAAGGGCGGCACGGACTACACGCGTTTCCCGCATCGACCGTACTTTTTCTCGCCTTCCGATATCTCGACGCCTTGCAGTGGCGCACTCCTGGAAGTCCCCATGACGCTCCATATCGGGCGGCTGTACCAGAGACTCCCATGGACCTATCACACGCCGCTCGTACGCTGGGGCGCCAAAAAGCTGTCGCCGCCGCCGCGTTGGCTGTGCCCCACTCCCGTTCACGAGAGGCACAATTTTCAGGCCATGCTGCAGCTCGCGCGCCGTAAACGCTCCGACGGGGCGAGCCATATGGAATTCATGCTGCACTCGTCGGAACTCATGCCGGGCGGCAGTCCCGTATACCGCAACGCGGCGGAAATCGACCGTTTGTACGCGTATCTTGAGATCCTTTTCGAGGAACTCTCGGACTGGTGTCATGGTGCGACCCTTCAGGAATTCGAAGCGCAGCTTCAGAATTCCCTGAGGACGCGCACGCAGAACGGCGCGGCGGGGACGCGTCTCAACGGGGCGCCAGCACCGGCCTGACGCCATGTTTGCCGGATGGCTCTTTTGCGCAAGGAAGCCGGTTGATGATCTGCTATAGGGGTCGGGGCGCAGTTTACGGCGAGCTCTGGTACGACGAGGATGCAGAACTCCCCCGTGCGGCCGTCGATATCATTTTGTACCGGCAGAGAAAGGCTCCGGTTCCCGGGGCGCACAGCACCCCGCTGCTTTCGCTGGTGATCGACCTCACCGTCCCGGCACCCGCAATAGTGGAGCAGTTCGGAAAAGACTGCCGCTACAAGATCAGGCGCGCTGACACGAAGGACGGGTTGCGCATGGAGTTCATCAGTCAGCCGGGCCCCAGACTGGACGAGTTCTGCGACTTCTACGATGCTTTCGCCGGGCAGAAGTCGGTGGGACCGGCAAACCGTCAGTGGCTCGAAGCTGCCTGCAGCGCCGGCCGTCTGCTGCTCACATCGGTTTTACGCGGCAGCGAAGTGATCGTCTGGCATGCTTATCTCGTAACCGGCACGAGCGCCTGGCTGCAGTACTCCGGCTCCTGCTATAGAGACAAGGCGAACGAGTATCGAGCGCTGGTAGGTCGTGCCAACCGCTGGCTGCACTGGCAGGAGATGCTGCGGTTCAAGGAAATCGGCATGACCCGCTACGACTGGGGCGGATTGTTCGAGAATGAATCCTCCCCGGAGCACGCGGGCATCAACCGCTTCAAGAAGGAATTCGGCGGCCGGCCGGTGCGCAGCTATGATTGCGTTCTGCCGGTCACGCTGAGAGGCAGATTATGGCTGCCCCTGCGCGGTGCCTGGCGGAGCAGGACCTCGCTGCGCAATTTGTTCACGCGGACCCTGTCCCAGGAGCATTGATGGTCTCAAAAGCCGCTCGTGCAGCATCTGCAGGCCTTCTATGCCTGGCCATTGTCCTGATCTCTTCCAACGTGGCGGGATTGATCACATCGCTGCGCAACGATGAGATCTTCTCCGAGAAGAACGTGCTTTTCCCGGATGACATAACGCTCACCGCAAGGCAGGTTCACGACGTAATCGCTGCGCCTGCGGCCGACAGAAAGTCTTACGCCATGGCGGTAAGCCACGCCATAAACAAAGGCGTTGCCCACTATCTGTGGCTGGATGAAGGCATAGAGAAGTACAACCTGCGCGTCCCGTTCCATGAAAACTACATTCTATTCGTCGCAAGCTATCTGATACCGCAATACTATCGAAAGTACGAGTTCAGGGACTACCGTAGAGCCATAGAGCGGGGCGTAGGATTGTGTTCCCAGCATGCGATAATCGTCGCGGAGATCCTGCGCAAAAAAGGCCTGGCTTCCGGGATCGTGAGCATGCCCACTCACGCGGACATGCCCGGCCACGTGGTCGCAACGGCCCGCGTCGACGATGCGCGGAATGAATGGTGGATACTGGATGCGGATTACGGTGTCGTCGTGCCCCACGGCATCGAGGCCGTCCGGGCGCAACCGAGCATCGTCGCTCCCTACTACCGGCGTCGCGGCTACGACGAACAAACCGTCGCCACGCTTGTTTCGAACTACGCCAAGGACGCGCGGGTCTTTCCCGATGGAGCGAAGAACTATGGCGTCATGACATACTGGGCCGAGGCCATCGCGTATGCGCTGATCTGGATCATTCCCGGCTTCCTTGCGATCCCCTTCGTCCTGACGCTGCGCTCCGGAAAACAGCCGCTGCGGCATCGGAAATACAGGTGCTGTGCGGCTGTCATCCCGGCCGTGATTCTGATCGATTGAGCATCAACGCGCGATGACGTTCCCCGGCGCCTGGGATGCACCGGGCCCGTTCCACAGCGCCTCGTAGGCAGCAATGAGCTTCGGGATTTCATGGCGCCACTCGAGTTCGCTCTCGACGCGCCGGCGCCCGTATTGCCCCATCCACGCCCGCCGCGCGGGATCGTCGAGCAATTCGAGTATCTTCTCCGCCAGATCGATCGGATCGTTGCGGCGCGCGTACAGCGAAGCGTGCTGCGCCGAGTACCGCCCCTCCGTGAGATCGAACTGCACGACCGGCTTGCCCAGCGCCATGTACTCCATGATCTTGTTCATCGTAGACTTGTCGTTCATCTCGTTCGCCACGTCGGGGTTGACGCATATGTCGGCGGTATTGAGCATGGCGAGCAGCGTCTCTTCCGGAACGCGTCCCGTGAAAGTGACATACGACGCGATCCGGAGGTCCTCGGCCAGCTTCCTGAGCTGCGCGAGCGACGTCCCGCCACCGACGAGGCCAAAGTGCACATCGTTACGAGCCAGACCGATGACGATGTGACGCGCGGCCTGCAGCAGATACTCTATCCCCTCCTGCTTGCCCATCACGCCCACATAACCCACGAGGTAGCGGCGCCCGCCTTTCAACGCCGGATCGGGCGGCCTGACTTTCATGCGCTCCAGGCTCGGCCCGCTGCGCACTACGAATACACGCTCGGGCGGCATGCCGCCGCGCTCGATGGCGATCCTGCGATAGGACTCATTCGTGGCGATCGACACGTCCGCGGTGCGAAAGGACCAGCGTTCCAGCATCAGGAGCAGCCTGTGCATGCGGTCGCGCCGGCCGAATTTCGCCTCATACAGCTCCGGGTTGATGTCATGGTGATCGAAGAGGAACTTTTTTCCGAGCAGCTTGAAAAATCCGCCGATGAAAAAGAACAGATCGGGCGGATTGCACGCGTGAATGACGTCGAAGCCGCGCTTGAAGTACACCTTCCATGCCAGAACAAAAGTCCAGGCGAGAGCGGCCGAATATTCGATGGCGTATCCTTTGGCGCCCTCCCCCTCCACCGGAAGAGGATAACGCCAGATGTGAATATCCCCGATCGCTTCGAATCTCCCTTCGCAGCCTGGTCCTGTCGGGCAGATGATCGAGACCGTATGGCCTGCGTCGCGCAGGGCGGTGGCCTCCTGCCAGACGCGGCGATCGAACGGACTTGGCAGGTTTTCGACCAGGATGAGAACGCGCCTTCGGCGATTTTCCGGACCGGGATGCTGCACGGAGAACGTCGACTGCTTCGGGAGTTCCGGCGCGGATCCCGTGGAATGCGCCCTACCAGCAGATGCCGTCATAGATACCGGCCACGCTGCGGGAATCACATATGCGCACCAGATCGATCAACGTCTGCCCTTCCCTGAGCCGCGCGGGGACATCGGTGAATTCCGGGGCGGCGTTCCCGATGACGACGGTGCCGGCATGCGCCAGCAGCTCGTCGATGGTTTCCACCATCAAGCGCGAAATATGCGGGACGTGATTCAGTATGTAATCGCGGTTCGCGCCCTGAAGCGCGGCAAGCCTTACGCTGCTGTCGTAGACCCGCAGATCATAACCCTTGCCTATCAGCCGCTCGGCGAGTTCCACTACGGGGCTTTCCCGCAAGTCATCGGTGCCCGCCTTGAAACTGAACCCGAGTATCCCTACCTGCCGGTTGCCTTTCTCCATCACGCTGCGCACGCCGCGGTCGATCTGCTGCTCATTGCTCGGCAGAATGGCGCTCAGAATTGGCGAGGACAGGTCGAGCGCCTTCACCTTGTACAGCAGCGCGCGGAGATCCTTAGGCAGGCAGGAGCCGCCAAACGCGAAGCCGGGCTTGAGGTAATACGGCGACAGGTTCAACTTGACGTCCTGACAGAAGATGTTCATTACACTATGGCCGTCAACCCCTATAGCCTTGCAGATGTTGCCGATTTCATTGGCGAAGCCTACTTTCAGCGCGTGCCATGCATTGTCCGTGTATTTCACCATCTCCGCGGTGTCGATGTCGGTCCTGATGAGAGGGGCGCGCACGTGGACGTACATGCTCGCCAGAAGGTCACCGCTCGCCTGGTTCACCTCTCCTATGACAGTCTTCGGCGGATTGTAGTAGTCGTGCACCGCCGATCCCTCGCGCAGGAACTCCGGGTTGATGCAAACGCCGAACTCGCCGCCGGCGTGTTTCCCCGCACCGGCCTCCAGGGTCGGGATAACGACTTCGCGCATGGTTCCCGGCAGCAGTGTGCTGCGCATCACCACCACCGGCGCTCCGGCGTGTTCGCGCAGAGCCAGCCCGATCTGCTCGCATACACGCCGCACGTACTGCAGATCGATGCCGCCGTTGCGCAGCCCCGGCGTGCCCACACAAACGAATAGCAGGTCGCTGTGCCGGACGGCGGTGGCCACCTCGGTAGTCGCCGAGAGCCTGCGGGCCGCAACCTGCTGTCCGATGATTTCCGCCAACCCCGGTTCGACGATCGGCGACTTTCCCGCGGCGATGAGATTGACCTTCGCATCGTTCGAATCCACACCGATGACGTGATGTCCGTCTCTCGCGAGACAGGCGGCGGAAACCGCCCCGACATAACCGAGACCCAATACGCTGATTCTCATGCTATCCGAACCTTTCAGACAAAATGCAACGAACCGCCGGGCGTTGTTGCGGCGTCACGGGAACGCCACGTACAGCATGCGGCGGCATGTTTATGTCAGTGCCGCCGGCCGCGTAGTCCGGACAGACCGCAACCGCTCGGAGGGGGCGCTACGGCGGTTCCGGCGGCCGCGGGGCGAACCCTGTTGCCGAGCCAGTCACGCCGTCTTGCGCAGGACGCCCGCGGGTCCGGCCGTTTTTCCGGACGGCCGGCTCTCTTCGAGGAACCAGATGCTGATCATCAGAAAGATCAGCGACGAGAGCCATTCCATGGCTTCGTTGGCCGTATCGTAGAACTGATTCGTTTCGCCCGCAGGCAGAAGCGACAGGACCAGGCGGTACGTCAGCCAGTTCACCGCGAACAGCAAGCCGATGGCGAGCGGCGGAAGCGGAATATGCAGCCGGCTCACGATCAACCCCGCGGGTCGCACGCTGTACGCGACGATGGGCAACAACACGCCATAGCAGAGCCAGAACAGCTTGTAGAGAAAATTCACGGTCAAGAGTTTTTCAAGGCCCCTCTTCTCACTACCGTCTGATCTCCGCGCATTGAGCAGCTCGATGTTGTGCAGGTTGAACTCTTCCTGCACGTTGACCGCAGCGATGGAGTCCGGGGTCTTGAACCCGAACACCCGCTGCCCCCAGCTGATCTCTTCTCCGCAGCCGACAAGGAAAACAAATGACAGCAGCAGGAGAAACCAGTTGCGCGACCTGAAAAAAGCTGCCAGAAAACATAGGGACGCGGCGAAAAAGGCGGCTGCGGTCAGGTTCTCGAACAGGCCATCCTCCTCGCCAATCGCCGCGACCGTGCCTGAGTCCAGCACGAAGTAGGTGCCATACGAGAGCAGGACCGCGCCGACTATGATCGATACGTGACCTCCGGCAGCCCGGATACTGTCCAGGCCGATGCGTGCCAGTCGGGCCAGACGCAAGGCAGGCGTTCGCCGTTTGACGCCGAACGCGTCCGTTTGCACCGCCGGTGGCTCCCCCGCCGAGGTTTGTTGGGCTCGCATTACGCTTGCGAGACAGAAAGGTTTAGATTTTGTTACAGCGATGACCGGCGGCGCGGATCTGCGTGCGGGAAAGATAGTCCGTACGGCTCAGCAGCTGATTTCGCTGCGCAGCACCGCGCTGCCCGTAATGCGGCTGCGCCAGGCGATGGTGGGTGACGGATGTTTCTCGTCGAAGCGCCGCGATATCCAGCCCAGAATAGGCGCCACACTGCCACGACGTATGCTCCTCTGCCCCTGCGGTTGCTGCGGCAGCGCCAATAAGATGCGCCTGGACCCATGACCGATGGCGTAGCCTTGCGGCGCTTCTTCGATCCGGCACTGCTCGCTGCAATGGAAGTACAGCTCGATAGTGTGCGTGCCCCGCATCTCGAGCGAGTCTTCGATCATGAATCGCCGGGCCTGCTTGTCGAGCGTGATCCTGCGCCGGTGCAGCACGGGATCGGGCAACCGAAGGTAACCGTCGTGTCTGGCTTCGAAGATGTCCTGCTCCGCAGTGCTGGACCAGTGACTGCAGAGTGCCCGCGCCTTCTGCACCCACATGAACTTTCCGCCGGAACGGGACTGATCCATGCCGTCGACGCGCACGGTATTGTGTGCCGAGGTGCCGCGGAAGTAATGGCGCCACTCCTCCCGCGTGTGATAGGCGTATGTCCCGGGATCGATGAAGAACTCCGCCCCACCGACCGATAAGGTAAAAGCCAGCGCATCGGCGTGGCCGTGCGCCGCAATGGTCTGGTACCCGAGCGGACCGGCGTCGACGACAAGGCGGACTTCCTGGTCTGTCTCGAAGTCGCATCCGAGCACATAGTAGCCGCCTTCGGGGAACGCCTGTTTCACAGGAAGCGTGGCTGCTGAACGATCCAGATTCCGGAAGGCCGCATCGGCATCGGGAACGAGCCAGCGTGCGTTGCCGTCGGGCGATCGCGCCTTTTCTGCGAAGTCGGCGCGGTGGAATATCAGCGCGCCGATTGCGAGCAGCGACCGATACGGACACAGCGCCGGGTTATGGTCGAGCCGGAGGATTACGGCATCGTCCGAGTCGCCGATCATGGGCACATGGCCGCCTGCATCCATTATGGATGCCAGGTATTCGAGCATGCTTTCAAGGCGCGCGCCGTAAGCTTGTGCGAAAGGCGCGCCGTTCGCTTCGGCCGCAAGCCGGCACAGCAGCAGCAATTCGAGATCGAACCGCTGGTAGGAAACCGCCTGCTCCAGGTTCACTCCGTCAGCGGAGTTCTGCAGCAGCGTCTCCCGCTCCAGAATTTCTCGCGCTGCAGCGCGCCAGTCATGCGCCCGCGCCCAGCAGGGCCAGGTCAACGCGGCGACGAAAAGACCCGCCGCTTCGCCGATGAGGTGGTTATTGGCCGAAGAATAGCGCGAGAAATGCCCGTAGATGAATTCCGCATGTTGATATACGGACTTCACCCAGCGTTTCCGCAGCGAGGCACCGACCGCGGTTCTGAAAAAACGCGATTGCGCACCACCCAGGATCTGCCATGCCGTGGACCAGCTGATCAGTCGTATCCCGGCCTCGAGCGCGCTCGACCAGTTCGGCCCCATGCCGTATGGACAGGCATCGAACCAGCTCTCGAGGTGCACGCGCAGAACGTGGAAGTACCGTTCGGCGCCGCTGATCGCGCACGCTTGAGCGAGCGTGACGATATGCAGATGGCGATTGGGCTCCCACAGATACTTGATGTCCCCCACCAGGCGCTCATCCCGGTAGTCCAGCAGTTTGCCGAACCGCAGGGGGGCTACTACACCCGTCCTGGGATCCCGGTTCCATCGCGGCGGACAGCCCAGCGTCACGCCCTTCAGCGCAAAAATATCGAAGTCACCGGCGGCGATCCGGTCGGCCGCTACGACACACGACGCGCTGCCGGGATCGAGCGGTACGTGAAACCACGCCCGCCCTGAATGGGAAAGATCCGGCTGCGGTGCCACTGGAATGGCGCTGAGTCCCCAGCGTTCGGCGCGAGCCGTTACGGCACGCACAGCCCGATGGCATATCTCGGGTGGCGTCATGCACGACAGGCGATTGATGTACCAGCGCGCCCGCTCCGCCGCGCGGGACATGAAGGAACCGCGTAAGGACGAGTCGCTCCCCGCCATGCCCTGCTGCGGCATACCGCGGCTAATGCCCAACCGTGGCTCGCAGCCCGGCTAAGCGGCTCGCTGGCGTTCGCCGCGGCGGGAGGTTGGCCGCGTACCAGTCGATGGCGTGCGCCAGGCCGTCTCTCACCGACCACGCCGGTCGATAGCCGAGCAGCCGCTTTGCTTTGCCGATATCGGCCTGCGACAGACGGACATCCCCGGGCCGGAAATCGCGGTAGACCGGGCACAGGCCGCGCACCTGCGGATACCGCGCCTCCAGCAGCGAACGGATCATTTCAAAGAGCTCGAGCAGCGTCGTCCTGCCACCGACCGCGATGTTGTATACCTCATTGACCGCATTCGGCGATCTGACCGTAGCGGCAAGAATATTCGCCTGCACCACGTCCTCGACGTAGCAGAAGTCGCGCGTCGTCTGTCCGTCGCCGTTGATGCAGACCGGTTCATTGCCGATCATGCTGGCAACCCACTGCGGAATTACCGCGGCATACGCGCCATGCGGGTCTTGCCGCGGGCCGAACACGTTGAAGTAACGCAGACCGACCGATTCGAGACCGTAGCAGCGCGCGAACGTCCGGGCGTAGATCTCGTTCACGTACTTTGTGGCGGCGTACGGCGAAAGAAACTGTCCGATCTCGTGCTCGGCTTTGACCGCCGCCGCGTGATCTCCGTAGACGGCGCTCGAACCGGCGTAAACAAAACGGCCAACCCGGGAATCGCGCGCAGCCAGCAGCATGTTGAGGAATCCCGTGCTGTTGCTCGCGTGCGCGGCAAGAGGATCCTCCAGCGAGCGCGGAACGCTGCCCAGGGCCGCATGATGCAGCACGAACCGGGCGGATCGGCAGGCTTCGCGGCAGGCGTCGATGGCGCAAATGTCGTCCTGGATGATGCGAAACCGGCTCCACTGCGCCCTGCTGACCGCATCCCTCACCTGCGCGAGATTGTGCTGGTGCCCGGTGGAGAAATTGTCCAGCCCGATTACGGTTTGCTGCAATTTGAGCAACGCCTCGACCAGATTCGAGCCGATGAAACCGGCCGCCCCGGTTACGACCCACCTGCCGGGACGCTCTTTCAGCGTGGCCTTGACGCTCTCGTACGTGTTCATGGTGTGATTGTCCCGTCGCGCGCGGATTCGCGTAGGAGCGCGACATGCTCCATATGGACCGCGCGCGCTCGTGCACGCCATGTGTCGCGGCCGTGAACATCCCTCATGCCCCGTGTCCGGCATTGCGCGCGGCGGTGAGCTCCCCGCGGCTCCGCCCCAGCAGACTCAGCAAGCCGTAGGACAACGCCATGACCACACCGCCCGCCGCGAGCCGCACGTACGGTGCGGCGTGTAAGAAGTAATGGCCCGCCACCCACCACGCCAGCGCCGCAGACGCTGCGGCAAAAAGGATCAGCGTACCCAGCGAGCGCCAGTCCTGCAGGGCCCGAAACGGGACACCGGTGATGCGCGCGATATGCCTTAGCGTAGCGAGACGATCGAGGTAAATCATGATCACGCTGCCCGCCGCCGCGCCTGCCAGGCCGAAGTGCTGCGCCGCCAGCCAGCTGATCGGTACGGCAAAAAGCAAGGCCACCAGGTTCACGCCCACGACGAACGGACCCTGTCTCAACAAGAGCGTGACGGTGGCCAGTTCGACCACAAGGGGAACAAGGCCCACCACGTAGACCCGCATCACCGGCGCCGCCTCGAGATAGGCCTTCGTATAAACGAGGGTGATCAGCTCCTCGGCAAAGACGAATGCAAACGCCGCGATCGGGCACGCCAGTGTGCCCACCATGACATTGGCCCGGCTGTTGAGCTTGAGCATGCCGCGGAGGTCGCCCGCCGACTGGAGTCGGCTCATGCTGGGAAGAAAAACACTGTTCACCGACTTGCGGAACAGCGCGACCAGCGTCCCGAATATTGCCGCGATCGAGAACGAGGCGAACAGCCCCAATGAGAACAGCGCTGCCGCCACCCACTGATCTGCCTGCGTGCGCAAGTCGTATAGCGCGCCGGCTGCGCCGAACGGCGCGGCGTGTTTCACCTGCTCCCGCAGTGCGCGCCAGCGCGCGATGGGCCCGCCCAGACCGTGGTACTTCACCACATAGAAGAGCAGCAACGCGAGTTTCAGGACCACGAAAATCAGCAGCACTATAAGCACCGGGCGCAGTTCGCCGGTGAGGAACGCGGCGGCGCCGAGCGCCACGGCGCGCACAAGGGCAAGCCAGACGATGACGTGCACCTGCCACCTGACGCGCTCCTCGATTGCCGGAAGCATGTCGAGCAGTGAACTGACAACCCAGAGCGCCACGAATGCCGGAACTATGGCGTCGTACTCCGCGAGTCCCTGAACCGTCTCGGGGCGCCATGGATTCCAGCCGCTCACCGCCCATCCTGAAACAAGACCGGTGCAGGCCAGAAAAAGCAGCGTCTGATTGATGTACAGGCGCTTGTTCGTTCCATCCGAGCGCGGCAGGAAATAGTAAAGGCTCACCGGCACGGCTAGCGGCGCTATGGCAACGACCGTTCTTACGACCAGCCACAGCAGGCGATACTGCCCGAAGGCGATAACATCCAGGCAGCGCGCCAGCACCACGGGAAGCAGAAACTGGGTGGCATAGTCGAATGCATTGGCACCACCCAGGGAAAAAGCGCGCTGCCGGAGCCGCCGCATGGTGGGGACCGCCTCGTGGGAAAGCTCGCGTTCCGGATTCAACTGCCGCGTCCCAGCTCGTGCACGGGTTCATCCGGAGGACACAGAGCGTCCTTCACGTATCTGCGATATACGGCCTCCAGTCGTGCGACCGCTTTGTCGATGGTGGCATGGGCCTCCACCCACTGCCTTTGCCTGGCTGCTATGACGTCGCGCCGGGCATGGGCCCAGATCACCGCTCGGGCCATCGTGTCCGCGCAATGCCTTTGCATCACCTGTTCCGGGAATGGCAGGATGCGCCGAATGTCGGAATAGTCGGTGCTCACCACCGGCACACCGAGGCACATGGCCTCGAGCACGACGTTGGGAAAACCTTCGTGCAAGGATGTGACGAAGAGCACATCGCTCGCGCGCAGTATGGCGGGAACATCGGTCCGCTGGCCGCAGAATCTGATCCTGTCGGACAGGTTCAGTCGCCCGTAGTGCTCCAGGACCTGCCGTTTGTAGCGGCTCGTATCGGACGCCGCTCCCGGCCTGTAGGGGCCGATTGTGGAAAGCTGGTCACCGACGAACAGCACTCGCCACGCCGGATTCGAGGCGACCAGGCGTGCCGCCGTGCCGAGCGCGAGGTGGTAATTCTTCTGTGGCTTGATGCTGCCGACGAGACAGGCCACGCGGACGTTCGGGTCGCCGAAAAACTGCCTTCTATAATCGATGCCGGCAACCGCGGCCTGCCGCTCGAGTTCCTCCGGCTGAATGCCGTTCCATACCACGTGCACCTTGTCGCCCGGCAGGTTGAACAGACGCTCCGCGAATGCCTTGCCGGCAAACGTATTGGCGATCACGCCTCGCGCAAGGCCTCTCGTGATTCGATGGGCACATGCCTGCTGCCATGACATCTGGTAGGCGTCGTTGCGCTCGGAGTTGAGCACCGGAATCCCGGTGCCGGCTGCCGCCAGTCGCGAATAGATGTCGCCGTCAAAAAGAAACCCGTGTATCACGTCCGGTCGCCAGCGCGCCACCATGCGCCGCAGCCGCCACAGCACTGCAGGATCGAGCTTCGTGCGTTTCTGATCCGTTACGAGCGCTATTCGCGTGCCGGCCAGCTCCGGCGCCCGGGCCAGATCGGCGGTAAGCGTATAGATGGCAATCTCGTGCCCCCGGCGATCCAGAGCCTTTGCCAGCGCCACCAGCTGCTTTTCGGCGCCGCCCAGCCCGAGACCGCTGATCAGGTAGAGGATTCGCATAGGTTGCGCGGTGAAGTAAAGGCCTTTTCGGATGCGTGCCTCGCGTCGGGCGCAGCAATTTTCATCCACCGCCGTGTTCCGGCCACGCATCTCCCCCGTTCCGGATGGACTATCGAGGCCTCTAAAGGCGTTTCCGGCCGCGCACCATACTCGCGTATCCACATGGAACACGGCTTCGCAGGATGAGCCACGCCACCGCTGCAACTGCCACGGCAAAACATATCCAGGCGCATAACCTGTGCCCGGCATCGTCAGGAAGACCGCGATGACCGTGCTCGTGACCGGCGTAGCCGGTTTCATCGGTTGCGCACTTGCGCTGCGGTTGCTCGAGGGTGGCGAGGACCTCGTCGGTGTCGACAACCTCAACGATTACTATGATGTCCGCCTGAAGCGCGCGCGGCTGTCGCGACTGGAAAACCGGGCGGATTTCCGGTTCGTCAGACTGGACATCGCGGATCAGCGCGCGATGACCGATCTTTTCGCGCGCAACCGTTTCAGCGCAGTCGTACATCTCGCGGCGCAGGCGGGCGTGCGCCACTCCATCGAGCACCCCCAGGCGTACATCGACTCGAACCTGGTCGGTTTTTCAAACCTGCTCGAATGCTGCCGGCGACACGGCGTCGCGCATCTCGTTTTCGCCTCATCGAGCTCGGTATACGGCGCGCACGCGACGCAGCCCTACTCCGAGCACCGCAGCGTCGACCATCCGGTATCGCTCTATGCCGCGACCAAAAGAGCCAATGAGCTGATGGCGCACAGCTATGCCCATCTCTACCGGATCCCGTGCACGGGACTGCGCTTCTTTACCGTGTACGGGCCGTGGGGCCGGCCGGACATGTCTTACTACAAGTTTGCACAGGGCATACTCGCCGGTCGTCCGATACCGGTGTTCAACCGCGGGGACATGCTGCGTGACTTCACCTACATCGACGACATCGCGGAGGCCGTAGCACGCGTCGCAGGCAAAGCGCCTGCGCCCGACCCGGCGTGGAACGCGAGCGTGCCCGACCCGGCCACCAGCAGCGCGCCCTACCGCATTTACAACATCGGCAACAACCGGCCGGTGAACCTGCTCCAGTTCATCGGGCTGATCGAAAAGCACCTCGGGAAAAAGGCGATTCTCGATCTTCTCCCCATGCAGGCGGGTGACGTGTCCGCCACCTGCGCCGACATCACGGGCCTGGAAGGCGCCATCGGTTTCCGTCCCCTCACGCCTGTGGAGACCGGCGTGGAGCGGTTCATCGCCTGGTATCTCAGCTATCACGAAGCCGGCGCTCGGTTCAGCCGCGGGTCGTTTGCAGTTTCCCACACGGCATAGGCAGGCCCCGATGAAGCTCAGCGTCATAGGAACGGGTTATGTAGGGCTGGTCACGGGCGCCTGCTTCGCCGAGATGGGCAACACCGTCGTCTGCGTCGACAACGACGCAGCCAAAATCGCCGCGCTGCGCACGGCACAACTGCCATTTTCGGAGCCGGGGCTTGCGGATCTCGTAACGGCGAACCTGCGCGCCGGGCGTCTGCACTTCACCCATTCGCTCGCTGAGGCACTCGACGCCACCCCCCTGCATTTCATCGCGGTCGGCACGCCACCGGAGGAGGATGGTTCCGCCGATCTCAGCCATGTGCTGGATGTTGCGCGCGATATCGGCAGGCACATCCGGTCCGGGTGCATCGTGGTAAACAAGTCCACCGTGCCGGTCGGTACCGCTGACAAGGTTCGGGCCGAGATCCGGGAACAGCTGCGACTGCGCGGACTCGACCTCGAACTGGAGGTCGTGAGCAATCCGGAGTTTCTGAAAGAGGGCGATGCCGTCAACGATTTCATGCGCCCCGAGCGGGTCATCGTCGGAAGCGGCTCGCCCTGGGCGATCGAGGCCCTGAGGAACCTGTATTCGCCGTTTACGCGCAGCCACGACCGGCTGATCGTCATGGGCGTGCGCGACGCCGAAATGACGAAGTACGCCGCCAACGCGATGCTCGCCGTACGCATCTCCTTCATGAACGAGATGGCGACGCTTTGCGAGCAGGTCGGCGTGGACGTGGAAAACGTCCGGCTCGGCATCGGGTCGGACTCGCGGATCGGGCATGCTTTTCTCTATCCAGGCTGCGGGTATGGCGGCTCGTGCTTTCCCAAGGATATGAAAGCGCTGGTACACATGGCCGCCGCGAGCGGCGTAGATGCCGGCATCCTGCGTGCCGCCGAAGCGCGCAACCGCTCGCAGAAGCATCGCCTTTACGAGAAAATCCACGAGCATTTCGACGGCCGGCTGGCCGGAAAAGTCATCGGCCTGTGGGGACTGGCGTTCAAGCCCGGCACCGATGACCTGCGTGAAGCGCCGTCGATAGTGTTGATCGAGCGGCTGCTCAACGCCAATGCCGGAGTGCGCGCGTACGACCCGATCGCAATGGACAACGCGCGCCGGACCTTTCCCGAAGAATGGCTACGTTCCGACAAGTTCGAACTGGTAGACCGGCAGTACGACGCGCCGGCGGGGGCGGATGCCCTGGCGCTGGTGACCGAATGGAAGCCGTTCCGCCGCCCCGATTTCGACGAACTGAAGAAACGGATGGTCTCGCCCGTCATCTTTGACGGCCGCAATCAGTACGACCCGCGTCAGGTTCGCGCGGCCGGTTTCAAGTACGTCGGAATCGGGCGCTGATCCGGCCTGTCCCACCTCGTCGGCCGGGCTGGCCAGGAAGTCACGTTAGCGGTTCGCTCAGGCCCATTCCTCGCGCCACATCTCGAACGCGGCGAGAAGCCATACTCTCTGCACGTCCAGACGGTCGCGCCGGGGACCGGCCTCCCTGAAGCATTGCAACGCGTGCCGCACCACCTCGGGGTCATAGATTCCGGCCTGGCGGATGCGATCCGGAGCGAGATAGGTGTCCAGCATGTCCGACAGCCCGGCACGCAGCCAGCGCGACATGGGAACCGCGAATCCGCGTTTGGACCGCTCCATCATCGGCCGGGGCACATACCGGTACAGGACCCGGCGCAGCAGGTGCTTGGTGCCCAGCGACCCGCGCCGCAGGTGGAGCGGCAGCCGCAAAGCGAATTCCACCAATCGGTGGTCGAGCAGGGGCTCCCTTCCTTCAAGTCCGACGGCCATCGTAGTGCGATCGACCTTGGTCAGGATATCGTCGGGCAGGTAGTAGCGTATATCGCTGTGGCTCATGTGATCCGCGAGGCAGCGTGCGTGGCCGTTCAGCACGGGGCGGCCAACATACGGTCCACCGAGAAGTTGCTCGCTTTCAGCCGGAGTCCAGAGCGATAAGCCGAGTTCGTAGAGCTTGGACGCATCCAGGTCGGGCGGTATGCTGCGCAACCGCGCAACGCGGTTGAGGACCGAACGCCTGGCAGCATGTTTCATCGATGCCGGCGCCGGCAACCGATCCACCAGTCGCTGCAGCGACGCATCGGGTAACGACTGCAGCGTATGGGACAACGCGTATCGGAGTGCGGCAGGAATTCGCGCAAGCAATCTCTCGCGCTGCAGCATGACGCCGTAGTGATGGTAGCCGCTGAACAGCTCGTCTCCGCCATCGGCGGACAGCGCCACCTTCACGCTTTCGCGCGCCACGCGGGACACCAGAAAGGTCGGCACACCCGACGGATCGCCAAACGGTTCATCGAACAACGTCCCCCACCGAGCGAGTATTGCCAGCATCTCGTCGGGTGTAAGGATGCGCTCGCTGTGGCAGGTGCCCAGCCGCTCTGCGATCTCGCGGGCCTGCTGCGATTCGTCGTATTCCGGGTCCGGGAAGCCGATGGTGAAAGTGTGGATCGCCTGTCCCGAATGACGCGCAAGGACCGCCGCCACCAGAGCCGAGTCCAGGCCTCCCGACAGGAAAACGCCGACAGGCACATCCGCAACCATCCGGTAGCGGAATGCATCGATGCAGAGGGCCTCCAGACGCTCCGCAAGCTCGGCTTCCGACGCCACCAAAGGTTCGCGCGGCACCGAGGCCGACCAGTAACACCGGCTGACCGGTTCACCCCCGTCGCGAAGTTCCAGCCAGTGCCCCGGCTGAAGCTTGTAGACATGGCGATAAATGCTGCGCGGCGCCGAGATGTAGCCGTACTGGAAATACTCCCCCACCGCGTTGCGATCGATGTCTGCGCGCCATGCGCCAAAGGCGCGCAGCGCCTTCAATTCCGAACCGAACCAGAAAACCCGGCCGTCCCAGGCATAGTAGAGCGGCTTCACCCCCAGCCGGTCGCGTATGAGCCACAGGCGGCGCTGGCTTTTGCACCACAACGCGATGGCGAACATTCCGATGAATCGCTCGACCGCTGCCGGTCCCCATACACGCAGCGCGGTGAGCACCACTTCCGAATCTCCGCTGCTCCTGAAGCGGTGCCCGCGCGCCTGAAGCTCCGAGCGGATCTGCGCGTAGTTGTAGATTTCGCCGTTGAACACCATGACGAAATCGCCGTCGCTCGACACCATCGGCTGGTGCCCGAGATCGGAAAGATCGAGTATCGAAAGCCGGGTATGGCCGAACGCCACATCCCGTTCGCTGCTTACCCACACACCGTGGTCGTCGGGACCCCGCTGGCGCAGCGTTTCAACGGACTGCGGCAGATCGCACGCCCACGGGTCGGGCTCACAGCCCTGCGCCCAGTACCCGGTAATCCCGCACATGGATGTTCAGCTGCCGGCGGCCTTCCGTGCGCGCATGCCATACATCATGCCGATTGCGAGCCACAGGAAAAACTGCTCGGGCTTCGGTGTCAGCGTGCCGTCAACGAGGGCGCCCATCAGGA
Organism: Betaproteobacteria bacterium; assembly: GCA_052389535.1. Lineage (GTDB taxonomy): Bacteria > Pseudomonadota > Gammaproteobacteria > Burkholderiales > SG8-41 > DSOT01. The sequence continues at coordinate 74,671 of JBQTHU010000041.1, forward strand.
ACGCCGCCAGTCCGGCGGCCGCGCCCGCGAAGAAGCCGCGCAAGGAATCGCTCAGCGCCGGATCCGCAGCCAGACTCCGGAATCCCTTCCAGACGTGCGCGAAATAGGCGCAGACCAGTATGAGCCCGACCAATCCCATGTCGAGCGCAGTCTGGAGATAAGCGTTGTGCGGATGGGTTACCAGAATGGCGCGTCCCGAGCGCATGGCGTCCGACCACAGGGTAGACCACAGGCCGCTGCCGTATATCGGGCTCTTCATCAGGTCCGGAAGCAGCGGTAACCACAGCCCGTCTATGCGGCCGGCGCTGATGGCGTTCGCGCCTCCGCCAACGCCATACGAGACCCGCTCATATACGGCATCCGGCAGCACGAACAGTACTACCGCCACCGCCAGCGCCCCAAAGAGCAGACCCGTGATACTGCGGCGCGAAATCAGAAACAGCGTTACGACCAGCACCACACCCGCAAAACTGCCGCGCGAAAAGGTGAGCACCAGCGCGACCGCTACGATACCCATGGCCCCCAGGAGCAGCACCTTCGCCGTGTAGTCCCGGGTGCCGGCCCAGGTGAAAAGCAGGATGGCGAACGCGATCACGTACAACCGGCCCAGTTCGTTGGCGTGCATGCCCAGTGGCGACAGGAATCCCCGCGCATCGCTCCTGGCGATCTGCCCGAGGCTGCTGCCGGACAGGACGAAGTAGACCACCACCATCAGGCTGATGGTGCAGATGGAAATCACGATGGCCGGCAGGAACTTGTCCGGTTTCACGCTGCGCGCCACGGCGCCGCCGAGCAGCAGCGCGAAGATGACGAGAAACAGCGGTTTCACGACCAGATCGCGCATATAGCCGGTCGCGTCTATGAAGTCGATTCTCTCGGTAATGAAGAAAAAAGTCGGAATCTCGCCCACGTGGCGCGATCCCATTATTCCGGCAATCACAAACGGAACGACAAAGAGCCACAACAATGATCGCGGCACGACGCGCACGCCATTTCTCTGCAATAGCGCAGTCAGCACGAAAGAGCCCAGTGTGCCGACGAGGAGCAGATTCACCGGGTTCAATCCGGTGATGCCGGCGATCTGGCGCGGAAATATTTCGCTGTATGAAAGCGGCATCAGCAGGATGAGGAGCACGACACCCAGACGGAAGTCGAGAAGGACCATCATGCACGCCAGCACGGCAACCCCGACGAACAGCGCGTTCCACTCTGCGACTACGACGGCATAGCCCCAGAACATGCAGAGCAGCACCACGCCGGCCATGATGCCGAAATTGCGCAGCCGGTCGTGCTCGACAAAGGAATGATGCATGGCGCGCCGGCCACGGGACGCGGGCCACGGTCCCCCGGGCGCGGGACGGACGGAGGTATCAGGCGTCATTCGCGTGGAGATCCAGTTGCGGAGATAACAGCGCCCGCGCGATGCGGGCGCTCTACAGCGGCTAAAACGTATTCATCACGGCGCCCACGACCTGCGCCCCGGTATCGTTGAGATCACGGATCACGTTCTTGGTGTCCGCAAGCCGGGTGTGGTTCTTGCGCGCCAGAACGACTGCCCCGCCCGCGTGATAAGTCACGCTTTGCGCGTCCGCATACAGCTTCGCGGGCGGCGTATCGATCAGGATGACGTCGAACTTCGTCTGCAGGTCCTGCAGCAGGCGCGCAAGTCCCGCCCGCGACAGCAATTCCTGGGGATTGGGCGGAGGGGCGCCGGCCGGCAGCAGGGAGAGGCCTGCAAAGCCGGGGACCGTCATCACGGCACTGTGGTCCACACGGCCCGACAGCACGGTGGAGAGCCCCACCCGGTCGTTGACGTTGAACAATTTGTGCTGGCGTGGCGAGCGCAGGTCGGCGTCGATGAGCAGCGTCCTTTCGCCGAGCTGGGAGAACACGATGGCCAGGTTCGCGCTTACATAGGTGCGGCCCTCGCCCGTGGACGGGCTCACGATCGCGAGCACCCGGCGCTGGTGCGTGCTGTTGAACCAGCGGATCACCAGCTGCGTCCTTAACGCTCGCAACTCCTCGACGCGACGGTGAAACGGTGCATACGCCGCCACCAGTTCCGGGCTGATCGCCGCGTCGCCTGACGCAAGCTGCGGGAAGTTGTACTGCCGCGCCAGCGCGAGGTGCAGATCCTCCTCGGTGATGAGGCCAAGCCAGATCGCGGCCTCTCCGAAACGCAAACCTTCGACGCGCTGCAGATCCACGATACGGCGCGTATCTGCCTCGCTCAGCTTGCCTTCTTCGACCAGGATCGAGCCGATATTGCGCTCCGACCCCACGACGCGGGCCGTTGCATCCAACGTCAATACATTGTCCTGAGGAGCGTTCATGGTCGTTATCATCCCGGTGCAGGCAGCGCCCATCCGCGGCCTCTGGACCGCGCTATGAGCGCCTGGTTGGAATGCCACTCGTTGAGCTGAGCGAGTAGCGGTACTTCGGCTATTGCGAGATCGTCGAGCGAGCGCACCCGGCGGTCGAACTGTTCCATGAAGAATACAACGCCGACGCCGAGTATCGTGCCCATGACCAGCGAAAGCGCCACGTTCAGCGGAATCTTCGGTTTTGCGGGTTTTCCGGGTTCCACCGCGGGGTCGAGCACCGAGACGTTGGTGCGATTGGCGCCACTTTCGACCTTGCTCACCACGAAACGCTGCATGGCCGTGTCATAGGCGCGCTGCGCGCTCTCCACGTGACGGCTCATCACGCCGATCTCGTTACGGAAGTCCTTCAGTTCGAGCACACGGGCGCGCTGCTCGGCCATGGCGGCGCGCAACTGGGCCTCGTGCTGACGCGCCTGCCGCGCGGCGTTGGCGAGCCCGGCGACGATCTTCCCGGTCTCGTTGCTCAATTCGGTCCGCAGGCTCTGGTATTCGGCCCGCTGACGCTGCAGCATCGGATGGTTCGCGCCCAGGTCGGCAGCGAGGTTGCGCATCTTCGCTTCGGACAATGCCAGCTCGGACTTGAGCCTTTGCACATAACTGTTCGCCAGTACTTCGGGCACTCTGTCGGCGGCGTTGCCGGACGCGGAGAGCTGGCGCGCAAGCCGCTCTTTCGATTCCGCCTCGGAAGCGGCGGTTTGCGCCACGACGAGGTTCGTGGACAGTTCAGAGAGGCGGGACTCCTCCACATCGACCCGATCCTCCGTCACGACGATTTTCTTCTGCCGCTGATAGTGCGTCAGCTTGGCTTGCGCATCTTCCAGGCTGGTGCGCAGTCCCTTCAGCTGCTCGTCGAACCAGATGGCCGTGCGCTGCGTCGGTTCCACGCGCAACTCGAGCATGGTGTCGATGTACGCTTTTGCGAAGGCGTTGGCCACCTGCGCCGCCATGCGGGCGTCATTGGACGTGTAGCTGATCTGCACCACGCTGCTTTGCGTCGTTTCGACGGTGAGCCACTTCAGGAGCCGGTCCGCAAGCCAGTTCTCGAATGATCCTGCGCCGCCGGTCGCTTCCTCGAACTCCTGACGGGCCTCCGGACTGTTCGCGAGCCCCAGGTCGCGCAGTACTTTGTGCGCGACCTTGTAGCTGCGGAGGATGTCCATCTGCGTCTGCATGTAGGCCGCCTGCTGCTGCGGGTGCAACAGCGCAGGCATCAGCATGTTGCTGCCGCTCAGCGACTGCTCGTCCTTGGTGTCGAGCAGGAACGAAACGGTCGCGACGTAGCTCTTCGGCAGCAACAGGCTGACGACGAGCGTGGTAAGCACGGTGACTGCAAGGACCAGGGCAAATATGCCCGGTCGTGCGCGCAACGCAAGGAACAGTTGCTGGATATTCATGATAGGCCTTCCTGCTTCGCGTGGCTCATGGGCTAGAACCACCCTTCCTTGATGTGGATCACATCGTCCGGTCGGATGCGGTCGGTGAGGGTCACGTCCATGCGCTGCAGCTGCCCGTTCGGCCCGCGGCGGCTGATATTGATGCCGCGCTCGGTTGCCCTTTCGGTCAACCCACCTCCGAGCGATATCGCCTGCATGACCGTCATGCTGTCCTCGTAGCGGTACGAGCCGGCCCGGCGCACCTCACCGTGTATGTAAAACGTGGGGGCGCGCTGCACGTAGATCGTGTCGCCCGGTCGAAGATCGATGTTCTTCGAGAGATCTCCGGAGCGGACCATTTCGGCGACATCGATCTCCATCTTCTGAGCCTTGCCGTTGCGGTTCAATACGACACTGACCGTGTCGGCGCCGAGCGGGTTCACGCCGCCCGCCAGCGCCAGAATGTCGGTCAACTTGGCGCTCGTTTCATCCAGCGCATAGCGGCCCGGCTTGTTCACCTGTCCGAGCACCGAGACCTGCCTGCTGCGCACTTCGGTGGTCGCCACGTGTACCTGCGGATTCAGCAGGAACTTCCCGCGTTTCAGCTGCCGCGCTATCTCCGCGCCGGCGGCGGCGGGCGTAAGGCCTTCCACCTTCACTTCCCCCACCAGCGGGAACGTTATGGTGCCGCGCTGCGATATGCGGGTCTCGGTGGTCAGATCGGGGTACTGAAATACCGTGACCCGTACGCCATCGCCGGTTCCGAGCCTGTCCATGCCCGCCGCGCCTAGAACAGGCGAGGTCGCCAGCATGAAAACAGTTCCAGCCGCGGCCGCACCCCATTTCGATCCGGAAAGCAGTGACTTCGCATACAGCAGCCATCGTGCCTGGGAAATGTTCATTTTCGTCCTCCTTGTGTGCCAGGATGCGCGCTCCCGAACCTTATGGGCGGCGTGTGACTTCACGAGCCCCCAACTCACATGTGATCATGACTCTTTCGGACTAGCTGCGAAGCGCATGAGAAATTTGCACCTCAGGATTCCCGGGCCCCAGTGAGGGCGACGCTTTCGCGGTAAGCCTCGATGCGCGATCCGCCGCGCGCGAGGGCCGCTGCGCTGTTGCGCGGACTCTCGCCTGTCGCAGCGACCGGCCCCGCCGCCGGCTCCCGGTTGCCGACCGGTCCATTCAGCTCTATCGCAAATTCTTTCCCCGTACGCGCGGCCTCCTCGATCAGCAGCGTCGTCAGCGTCGTATCCAGCAAGGATTCGAGCGGTATGGGCATGGCGCCGCCCGTCTTGACCGCCTGCACGAAAGCGTGCAGCTCGCCTTCCTGGCCCTTGTCGATGCGCATGTTCGTCTTGTGCCGCTTGTCGTGATCGAATACCAAAAGCGACTCGAAGTTGTTCAGCTGTGCGGTCATGCCGCCACCGAACACCTCCAGGTGCTCCTTGGGCACTCTGGATCCGCCCTGCGTCAGGTACAGCAGGTTCCCGCACGACCCGTTGTCATACCGGATGACGGCGACGATGTTTTCGAAGTCGTCCGGAGTGGCATGCTCGGTCTGTAGCCGGGACGCCACTACGGCGACCGGTCTCGCGTTGACGATGTACGCGAGCACATCGAGAAAGTGCCCGGCTTCTCCCGTAAAGCGCGTGCCCTCGCTCCTGTCCAGGTACCAGGAGTTGCTTTCGAGCTGGCCCGCGTGCACCCGGTAGTGCGCGACAAGCGGCGCAACGCTGTTGCGGAAAGATTTCGCAAGGACATTCACCATGGGCGAGAAGCGTCTGTTGAAACCCACCATCAGGCGGTCGTTGCCGCACCGCTCGATCGTCCCCATGATGAGCCTGAGATCCTCCATGCTGATCCCCAGCGGCTTTTCGGTGTAGGTCGTCTTGCCGGCGGACAAAGCCTCTGCAACAAGCAGCGCGTGTGAGGCGTGCCGGGTTGCTATGACGACCGCATCGATACCCGGATCGTTGAGGACTTCCGCGTATTGCGTAGTCGCGTAGCTGAATCCGAAACGGCGCTTGGCATTCTGACCCGACAGGCCCGTCGTCGTGGCCACCGCAACCAGCTCGACGTCCGGATGCTTCAGCAACGGGGGCAGCAGCATGGTGGAGGCATAGCTGCCCGCTCCGATCATCCCGACGCGGACCTTCCCGGCGGTATTTCGCACTGCACCGCGCACGTTGGGCCAGGCCGGAGCACGCCGTATCGGATCGCGCGTGTCGTCATACTCGAAAAGCGTGGAGACAAAGGCGCTGCTCTCTCCCGCAAGCTGCCGATAGACGCGCTCTGCTTCCGCAAACGGCCTCACCTGCGAGATCAGGGGATCGATCTGCACCTGACCGGCGGAAACGAGCTCGAGGAAGGCAGCCAGATTGCGCTTCTCGCTCCAGCGAACATACCCGATGGGGTAGTCGATACCGCGTTCCTCGTAATCGGGATCGTACCGGCCTGGACCATACGAGCGGGAAAATCGCACCTCCAGCTCTTTCATGTAGTACTCGTTCCACGGCAAGTCCAGTCTCGTCTTGCCGATGTCTACTATCCGGGCACGGTCGCGCGCGATCCGCACCGCGAGTTCCGTCGGAGCATTCGAGGCGCCGCCTGCCGCGACAAACACGCAGTCCACACCCATTCCCGCGGTCAGCCGCGAAACCAGCGTATCAAGGCCGCGACCGGCAGCGCTCGCAGCAGCCTTCGCCCCCACGCTCTCTGCCATCCGGCAACGCTCCTCGACCAGATCGGTACCGATGACGTGCATGCCTGCAGATCTGAGAATTTGCACGAGCAGTTGCCCGATCAGGCCCAGCCCGACTACGCAAGCCGTTTCGCCCAGCTGCATGCCGGATTGTCTGTAGCCATGCAATGCGATGGCGCCCACAGTCGCAAACGCGGCGTGCCTCAGCGACACGTTCCCCGGCACTGCGACGGCAAGGTTGCGGGGTACGAAGTTGATTTCCGCGTGGTTCGCATAACCCGCGCCGGCGCAGGCCACGCGCTGGCCCACGTGGAACTCCTCGGCGCCCGGCCCGACGGCGACGATCTCCCCGGCAAGCGAATAACCGAGGGGCGTGAGCGTATCGAGCTTGTTCATCACCTTGTGGTAGGTGGCGAGCAGCCCCTGTTGCCGAACCGCCTGCATGACTTTTTTCAACTGATCGGGGCGCGCCCGGGCCTTGCCGAGATAGGAGAGCTTCGCCTCCCTCACCTTCATCCCTTCGGTGCCCGTGGACACCACGCTGAAATGAGTTCGAACCAGAACGCCCCCCGGTCGCAGCGCAGGGCTGTCCACCTCTTCCAGCCGGATTTCCCCGCTTTTGTAGTTCTGCGTCACCTGTCTCATGGGTGTGATGTACCTTTCATGCGCTTTCGATGAGAGTGCGATACAGGGCGTCGAACTCACGCGACAGGCGATCAAGACCGTACCGCTCGCGCGCCCGAAGCAGGCAAGCCCCGGACATCTGCTTCAGCAGCGCGCGGTCGCAGGCGAGCTTCGTGACGGCCTGAACGATGGCCTGCGCGCTTCGCGGTTCGATCAAGAGTCCGTGTACGCCGTTGTCGATGAGGTCCGGAATGCCGCCGACCCTGGTCGCAACGACCGGTATGCCGCACGCCAGGCTTTCCAGCACGGAATAAGGCAACCCCTCGTGATAGGAGGGGAGTATGAATACATCCGCTTCCCGCAACAGCCTTGCCTTGCTTTCGCCCTGGACCGGTCCGACGACCTGGACCTGACCGTCAAGCCCCAGCGCCGTGACCCGTTGAACTACGTCCTGATACGCCGGCCCGGACCCTGCAATCGTCAGCGTGACGCCGGTTAAAGCCGGGTCATGACGCAGCGCCGACATCGCGTCGATCAGCTCGAATATTCCCTTTTCGCGAACGAGACGGGCGAGGTACAGGACACGCAGGCCGTCGGCGGTACGCGCTGACCTGTCCGGCAGAACCGCGCCGTCGAACTCCCTCAGATCGACCGCATTGGCAATCAGCATGACGCGGCGCGCCTGGAAAAGGCTCGCGAACCGCTCCAGTTGAACGGTCGAAATCACGACAACGGAATCCGTGAGCCGAAACATCACGCGGCAGATCGAGCGCATGAGTGGCCGGCCGCAGAACTGGTCGACTGAACCGCCGTGTATCTGGTACACGATCTTGCGACCCAGCATCTTGCCCACAGCGACGTACAGGGCATCGCGCCAGAAGGCCTTGTAGTTGAGCGATACGTTCACGTGAACCACGGCTGGCGAATTCCGGAGAACCGCCCACGCCAGATGGAACGGGCTGGTCGCGAGCCTCACCGCGCGAACCCACAGGGATTCCTCGCTGGACGGGCTTTCACGCCCCCTGCTGCCGACCTCGAAATGGATCAGATCGTACGCGGCGGACAGTGGAGACCGCAGCAGATGCCGCACGTGGGTGGGTCCGCCGCCAACTGCGCTCACCGCGGGCCCTAAAAGCAACACAGAGGGTTTCATTTCTTTCATATAATCATCGCCTGCCCGGGCGCCTGCTCGCCGGCCCGCCGTCGCGTGCAATCCGGCGAGGATGGCGGACGTATTCAAGTGTCCATGCGAAGGCGCCAAGTCCGAACGGACCACGAACGCCGATGCGAAGGACGCCGCACGGGTCCGCTTGCTTCGCTGCTTGCGCAACCTCACATCCGGCGCTCGCTCGTTCCATCAGAGAATCACTACGTCGTTGTCGCTATCCGACGATCACATGTCGCTGAACCGCGACATTTTGTCTCTCGGCGGCGACATCACTTCTTCCCTTCGCTCAATCACTTGTACAAAATGAGCCAGCGCTCGTCGCTGTGGCACGACAATTTTCGGCCTACACCGTGCTCATGGCGTTCTAATGCCTTGTATTGGTTGGTTTCGATCGTCTGGCATAGCCATTGCTAAATCAGCGACAGCGGACGCAGATCAAAATGCGCGGCTGGTGAGCCACGCACAGAGGTTCGGCAGGAGAAACCTCCACGCGTGCGCCGGTGAAACACAGGGAAAAAAACGGACCGGGCGGCATCTCACCGCTGCCGTTCAGGGTCCGGCAGGCTTTTAGGGAGAAAATCAATGAACGCAAGAAAAGTATCGGCTGCGTTGTCCCCGCGCGCGGCCAGCCGCCATGTTTCTTCACGCACCGCGCGTGCAGCAGCCTGCAGCAGCGCGCAATCCCTCGGTTCTGCTAGGTCGCGGATATGACGCTCCCCCGCCGGAGTGCCGTCCCAACGACCCGTTTCAATTTGCAACCGAGGATTTGCTGATGCGCCATCATCGCTCCGCTTCGCCTGCCGCACCCCTTTCCGCCGATGGCGGTCTCGTAAACGCCTTATGGGTGTTCCTGTTTGTGCTGTTTCTTTATGCCGGTGTCCCGTCGGTGGCGCGAGCGCAGAATTGCGTTCCAGGCACGACGCCCGACTGGATGACGGCGGATGATCCACTCGCGGCACCCGTCAGACCGGCGGAGTGCAGCGCCGTGGAGCAGAGTCCGCCTGATTTTGGCTGGCCCGCGGTGGCGGGCACCTACCAGCTCACGCTGACCTATCCCGGCGGTGCCACCAAATCCGTGACGACCCCCAGGAACTGGCTGAACTGGGCCGAAGTGCTTCCCGCAGGCACCTACACGTGGCAGGTGACCGCAAACGGGGTTTCCAGCCGAAGCCGGGAATTCACGGTTCCTGCCAACGCCACGCCGTTCGTGGTCCCGGCAATGAGCACGGTTCTCTCGGGGCTCTCGTCCAAAGCAAGGCCGCGCAGCCTGCCCGATTCAGCAACGCTCGCCACGATGAAAAGCCAGCGTTCGAGCGCGGTCAATGCGCTGCTGTCCGACGTCAAGAGTAAAACCCGCGAAACGCTGCCCGGCGGGGCCGGCGGCGACGGAAAGGTATACGGCGATGCCGCATTGCAGGCGATCGCTGCCGCGGCCTACAGCCAGCAAGGCGTTTACTACAACGAGGCAGTCCGCCGCGTCACGAACCTGGCATCGTGGGACCCGAAAGGCATCAGCTCTTATGCGAGCAATGCCGACGGCGCGCAAACGGTGGCCTTGGCGCTCGCAGTGGGATATGACTGGCTGTACGGAAGACTCTCCCAAAGCCAGCGAAACGGGATCCTCGCCGCCCTCAAAGTCCGCGTAGCTGACATGCATGCGGGCGTGATGCCTTCCGAAGCGCGCCCCCGTGACGCGCTGGCGATCCAAGGCCTGGCGAAGGCGAGCGTCATCGCCGCGATCCTCGCACACGATCTTCCGGAAGCCGCAACGTGGCTCAATGCCACATTGCCCCTCGCCCTTAACCTCGTCAGCCCATGGTCAGGCGACGACGGTGGTTTCAGCAATGGCGTCGCAGAAGGGTTTCAGGAACTGGGCGGGCAGCTCTTCCCGTGGTACCTGCTGCGCTGGTCTACCGGCATAGACGTCGCCAAAAAGGCCTGGGTCCGGAACTGGGCGCGCTACATGACTTATTTCTCGCCGATCGGCACGCCATCGAACGTCTTCGGCGACGGCCTCGAAATAGCGATGGACGAGAATCGCGCCCGTTTCAGCAAGGGGTACACCTTTTTTGCGCCCACGCCGCTCGCCCGCTGGTACGCGTCAAAGTTGAGCGGCGAGAACCAGACCCGCCTCGAATATCTCATGGCGCCGCCGGACGATGGCACTGCGGCGACATTTCCCGCAGCAACGCCGAACACGCTGCTGCTGCGTTCGACGGGACAGATCGCCATGCACAGCGATCTGGCGAACCCGGCGCGCACCTCCGTCTATTTCAAGAGCAGCCCCCCGCCCCATGGCGCTTTCGATCACGGCCATGCCGACCAGAACAGCTTTGTCATCAACTCGGGCGGACAGCGACTTGCAGTCGAATCGGGCTACTACGACAGCTACAAGAGCGCGCACTGGACCGATTGGTACCACCAGACGCGTTCCAAGAACGCCATCACCTATGACGGCGGTAAGGGACAGGCCTACTACGAGCAAGGCGGAAAGGTCGGCTACGGGCGCATAGTCCGTTATGTCAGCGGCTCGGATCACGAGGTCGTGACCGGGGATGCGACCCAGGCGTACGGCGGGGCACTCACGAAAGCGACGCGCTCCATGGTTTATCTGCGCCCCAATCTGATCGTGGTCCACGACAATCTCGCCTCCGACATCGCCCGCCAGTGGGAATGGAACATCCATACGCTGAACGCGATGAGCGTCGCCTCGGACAGCAAGATCGCGATCGAGAACGGCGGACAGAAGCTTTGCGTGGAGGTGCTGGGCGGGCCGGCGCGGCGCTTCGAGCAAACCGACCGCTTCACCACCGAGCCCTCCGGCACCCGTCCCCGCCAATGGCACGGCAAGTTCTACAGCACGGAAATGCTGGCCGCGACCGAGTTTATCGTGTTGCTGAACGTAGGGTGCGCTGCAACCACGGCCAGTGCAGCGAAAAGCAATGGCGTATGGACCGTCAACGTCAACGACAAGGCCATACAGATCAGCGATAGCGGAATCAGCGTCGGTGCCGGAAGCAGCAGTGTACCGACCGCCGACACCACCGCGCCCTCGGTGCCCACCGGACTCACCGCCGCGGCCGTCTCATCGAGCCAGATCAACCTCAACTGGAACGCCTCCACCGACAACGTCGCGGTCACCGGCTACTACGTCTATCTCAACGACAAGCCGCTGGGCACCACCACCAGCACTTCCTACTCGCACACCGGGCTCACCGC